>JAEESJ010000043.1 GCA_016286235.1 Opitutales bacterium
AGATGATGAATAAAAAGTTCATGATTGGCGGGTGCGCGGCGGTTGCGATTGCCGGCAATGTGTTTGCGGGGGATGAAGACTATTCGTACTTCAATCCGTACGCGAGTTTGAAGGGCGGCTATGCTTTTTTGGGCAAGCGCAGCGACATCAAATACAAAGGCGGGTTTGCCGGTGCGGTCGAACTCGGTGTCTCTTACGATGAATGGCGTCTCGGGCTCGAATTGGGCTATAAAAGCAATAAGATTAAGGAACCCAAAGGCAAGTATTCGTTATCGGGGAAAACCAACCTGACATCGCAGGATGTTGCAACTGCGGGTGATGGTATGCCTGCCTATAATCATATCATAACGAATGATTTGTCGGTCTTTGCGCTTCATACTAGTGCCGGCGGTGGTGGAACACTGGGACTTCCGATTTTTGGAATTGATACCGCTGCTTTTGATGGAGGTGCCGCGCCAGGGCAAAACAAAACCATACTGGGTTTGCGGAAGGTTAGTTACATTGAGATACAGAAACTTACCGCGATGACGGGCATGATCAATGTTTTCTACGACTATGCCATGACGGAGGCGTGGAACATTTACGGCGGTATCGGTTTGGGTGCGGCACGCGTGAATTACACAGTGAAAACAGGGACATCCGATCCCGATAAGGCGGTAGTGATCGCAAGGGCTATCAAGGTAGGGCATAATTTTACCGAAGCGGAGGCAGCGGCGGCTCTTGCCGGGATGGATTTTTCGACGCTGGTGCCTGCCGACAGAATTGTCAAAACCGAACATTCCAAGACGGTCTTTGCATGGCAGTTGATGGCGGGTGTCGGCTATGAATTCAGCGAAAATTGGAAGCTGACGTTGGGCTATAAACTGTTCAATACCGCAAAGGTGAAGTTGTTCGGCGACAAAAAGATCAAGACGCCGTTCAATCACACCGCGGAACTCGGTTTGACCTACACGTTCTAAAGGACGGAAGAGCAAGGCGGTCGATGACTGCCGCGTGTGAGGGCGGAAGACTGCATGTATGAATCATGTGAACCAAACGGGCACGCGCAAGCGTGCCCGTTGTGCGTTTTTTTGGGAGAGGAGGGAGAGAAGAGGAAGAGGTAAAGGAGAGTGGTTTGCCGGCACGATGGATGCAGGGAGTGAGGGCACAAGAGCTCTCTATCCGCTCTACGGGTGCTGGGATGAGTTGAAGCAACCACCTGCGTACGGTTAGGCGCGGAACTCAAAGGACGAACGAGTTAAAGGAACAGGTGAATTTTGCGGGATGTAATCACTCGTGGAGGTGTTAAAGAGCGGGAAGCAGAGGCTCTTTTACAATCGACAAGGTATTTCTTTTAAAATACAATTAAAGTACTATGAAATCCGCAAGACTTTCCATTTCCGTCAGCCCTGAGTTGTATGATTGGGTGAGAAATCAGGCGAAAAAACGAAAGACTTCCGTCAGCAAAGACTACACTTCCTTTCGGAGGCGTTCGCATGAAGTTTCGACTGTTTAACACCCAAAGCCGCGTACAATGCGAAAAAGGGAAAATTCAAAATCCCCCGTGCGTCGATCGAAGAAGTATCCGTCGTCGCAAGCGTTCCCCTTCCATAACGTCCGTTTTCGATCATCTGCATTTCCATTTCAATAAAACCCAAACGCCGGTTGCGGCACCTGTTTCCATTCGCGTCCCTGCAACAGACAGCCGGTCGCTTTCTTGTTAAAACCACCCCATTGCTTGAAGTAAAACGGTACTTTGTGCGCCAAACATTGGTCGCGCACGTCCGTCACCCACTCTTCCCGCAACGGCCGCGCTTGCGAACCGCTTTCGCCGCCCAAAATCACCCAATGGATACCGTCCAACGGTAAATTCGGCACGGCGGTGAGCAACGGTTCCAGACACAGCCATTTCAAATGTGCCTTGGTCGAAAGCAAATACGGAATGCGCTTTGTTTGACGCTCCGATTCAACGGTCACGCCCATCCAAATGTTCGGCGACCAATATAACTTCGGCGCAATCTCCGCCAAACGTTCGGCGCGCTTTGTTAAAATCTGAAACGTATGCCAATTGGCGCGATTCATGGTTTCGAACACTTTAAACAAAAACGCATCCGATACGTCTTCGTGAAACATGTCGCCCATGGAACAGGTAAAAATGCGTTGCGGCTTCTTCCATTGAAAGGGCTCCGGCAAACAGGCTTCATGACAGGTCACGCGAAAGCCGTCTTTGTATTTTGCTTGTCCCATTAAACACAAACGTCCCGCCATGCGTTCCGCGTAACAATGCAAACAACCTTCGCTGATTTTCGTACATCCGGTAATCGGATTCCACGCTTTCCAAGCCAATGCGTTATGCATACTTAAACCTCTGTTACCCTGTGAGGGTATTCCTCAAAGTATATTTGAGCAAGGCACAAGGCTTGTTTTTTTAAAGCCTTAAAAACTTCTTTGGAAGCTCTATTCAAAACCCAACAAAGTAATTTTCAGACGGTCGGCTTCCGCCAAAACCGCTTTTTTATCCAAAATCAGCGTCCTTCCGCTTTCCAACGCCGCCCATCGGATATTGGAAGCATGCATCTTTTGTAAGGTTCGCAATCCGAAAATCGGTACGTCGAAACGAAAATCCTGATTTTCCTTCGCCGCTTTTACCAATCCCATACCGTCTTTACAGATGGATGCAACCCTTTCAATCAACGCATCAGTACCATCAAAGCCTTCGACAAGCAACGTCGTTCCGTTGCGCACAACAACGCTTTGCCCGATATCCAGTGCCGCAATACCGCGGCATATCCGAATACCGTGTCGCAACGTTTCGGAAGCAACGGAAAAGTAATCTTTTTTCGTCAACAACCCCGCTGTCGTGATATGCTCCTCCATGAAACAACGCGCATCCAACACTTCGATACCGAGGTTTTCGATTTCCGCCAACAATGTTCCGAAAATTGTGGTCGCATTCTTCTCCTTCAAACGCGACAGGAGCAGTAAAGCTTTTAAATCGGGCTTCAATCCGTGAAACAGCTTTTTCGGTCGGATTTGCCCCGCTAGGAGGACGTATTTTGCACCGCATTGACGCAATGCTTTCAACCAGGTACCGACCTGCCCGATTTTAAATGAAGACCAACGCTCGGTCGGTAGGGTATTTAACCAATCCGAATTTTCGGGTTCGAACGAAAAAATTCGCGCGTTCGGACAGAGAATGGACATTCCTTCCCAAACCAACCGCGGATAATCACCCCGCCCCGCTAACAACACGATCGGCAGGGAAGGTTGGAAGTTTTTCGGGAAGTATGGAGAAAGACTCATTGAAACGCTTCGAATATAAATTAAAGCATCAAGTTTTCATCTCTCCGATCCGCCGCAAGCACATTAGGGAATAATTTCTCTACGCACATTGACTATATTCCCGTTTCACGCCGACCGCCTGCAATCGAATTCAATCCTTCACCACAAAATTCACCAATTTACCCGAAACGTAAATTTCCTTCGCAATCGTACCTTTCGCCAAAAACGGAACCGCTCTCGGTGCGGATCGGGCGATTTTAAGGATTTCCTCTTTCGAAACATCGGTCGAAACGCAAATTTCATCGCGCAATTTGCCGTTCACCTGAATGATGATTTTCAGCTCGTCGCGAATGCACTTCGACGGATCGGGTTTCGGCCAGCCGGCATCAATGATTGACGACTGTTCGCCGCAACGCTCCCACAGTTCTTCGGCAATATGCGGCGCGAACGGTGCCAGCAGTTGCAGAAACGTTTTCGCCGCCGTTTTCGACAGGTATGGTTCCTTTTGGAAACCGTTCAGACAAATCATCAGCTGCGAAATCGCCGTATTGAAGCGCAGATTTTCGATATCTTCCGTAACTTTTTGAACGGTTTCGTTTAAAAGGCATTCCAAAGCCGCCGAATCGCGCTCTCCGCCGATATGTTCCGACAAAGTGCCTTCGACGGTGACAAACAAACGCCAGATTTTCTTCAGGAAACGGGATACGCCTTCGATGTTTTTGGTGCTCCAGGGCTTCGACGCCTCCAACGGTCCCAAAAACATCTCATACAACCGCAATGCATCGGCACCGTATTCATCGGCAACATCCAGCGGATTAACAACGTTACCGAGCGACTTGGACATTTTATTACCGTCGGAACCGAGAATAATCCCCGGATGGAACAGCTTCTGGAACGGCTCTGGCGTCGAAACAAAACCGCAATCGTGGAGAAATAAATGCCAAAAGCGCGAATACAACAAATGCAACACCGCGTGTTCCGCACCACCGACGTACAAATCGGGCGTTTGCCAATACTTCAACGCATCGGCATTCACGGGCTTTTCGTTATCGTTCGGCGACAGATAGCGCAAATAATACCAGCAGGATCCCGCCCACTGCGGCATCGTGTTGGTTTCGCGCGTTCCTTCGATCCAATCGCCCTTATCGAAACCGCCTTCGGATGTACAAGAAATATCTGTTTTTTCTTTTGAAATGTACGCATTTGCGTTTTTTTCGGCATTCCCGCTCGCAGGCATTTGGCAACCTTCACAGCCTTCGTTTTTCGGACGGATTTCTCCCGTTCGAATATTCAAACGCACATGTAACCACGATGGATCCGCATTTTGCAACGGCGCGGTAGCACCTTCGCCGGGTTTATAGGACGAAACTTGCGGTAACGTCAGCGGCAGATGTTCGGATGTCAGTGGAACGGCGCAAAAAATCTCACCTTTTTCTTCGTACGAAACACTCTCTTCGGGTAAAAACTCCAAAAACGGCGAGTTTTCACATGCCGTCAAACGCTCGTAATCCGCTTTTTTAACCCAAACGATCGGAAACGGCTCGCCCCAGTAACGCTGGCGCGAAAATAACCAATCGTGGATCTTATATTGTACCGTTGTTTTACCGATACCCTTCGCTTTGAGTACGGACAGGATTTTTCTCGACGCCTCATCGGAAGGCAGACTCGAAAATTCACCCGAAGCCGTCAGGGTGCCCTTGTTGCAAAACGGCAACGGTTCGTTGTTTGCGCCCTTAATCACGCGCACAACGGGCAGGGAATGGGTCTGCGCAAACTCAAAATCGCGTGTATCGTGCGCCGGAACGCCCATCACCGCCCCCGTTCCGTGGTGCATCAGGACGTAATCGGCGACCCAAATCGGGATTTTCGCACCCGTCAGCGGATGTACGGCATACGTTCCCGTAAAAACGCCGCTTTTGATTTTTGCCAAATCGGTACGTTCCAAATCGCTTTTGGAAGCAATTTCCCTTTTATAACTCTCAACCGCCCCACGTTGCGCATCCGTCGCGAGCTTATCGACCGACGAATGCTCGGGAGCAAGCGCAATAAACGTCACGCCGAACAACGTATCGGGGCGCGTCGTAAAAACCGTTAAATCGCAATTTGCCGACGTTTTAAATGTTATCAAGCCGCCTTCCGATCTCCCGATCCACGCCTGCTGTTGCCGTTTAGTCGCTTCCGGCCACTGCAAACCGTCAAGCCCTTTGAGCAATTTATCGGCGTACTTTGTGATTTTCAATACCCACTGCCGCAACGCACGCCGCTCCACGGGATAATGCCCGCGCTCGGATTTGCCGTCAATCACTTCCTCGTTGGCAAGCACCGTCCCGAGTTTCGGACACCACCACACCGGCTGTTCCGAAACGCACGCCAACCCGTGTTTAAAAAATTGGAGAAAAATCCACTGCGTCCAGCGGTAAAATTTCGGATCCGTTGTATTCACTTCCCGCGACCAATCGATGCCCAAGCCAACGCGTTGCATCTGCTTTTTAAAGGCATCAATGTTATTTTGAGTATTGACGGAGGGATGAATGCCGGTCGCAATCGCATTCTGTTCCGCCGGCAACCCGAACGCATCCCATCCCATCGGGTGCAGAACATCGAACCCGCAGGCTTTTTTATACCGACCGATAATGTCGGTTGCCGTATAACCCTCGATATGCCCGACGTGCAACCCCGCCGCCGACGGGTACGGAAACATATCCAAAACCCAGTATTTCGGCTTCGCAACATCCTCCGTTGCCCGAAACGTTTGATGCTCCTCCCAATACGCCTGCCAACACGCCTCGATGGCTTTAAAATCGTAATCCGAGTGCCTCGAATGCATGCTCTTATGCTAAAAAACGGCACCTGTGACGCAAGGCTTATTTGGGAACAAACGGCAGAGAACGGCGCTAGATCAGAACGAAAAACATCTTTACAATCGGAAGAACGTGCTTCAGTGGACTATGCTCAACATTTGTGGATAAATTCCATTCGAGCACAAAGAACCGCTCTGAAAACCCGTTGTGCCGACAACCTCGTTGTATGAAGCTGTCGACACTTTTGCCAAATCAAAAGCAAAAACTTTACTTCTTATCGGTTGTTTCTTTGCTGTACACCACCTTGCTTTTTGCTTTCGGTTCTTCTTTTTTATCTTCCGCTTTCGGTTCTTCGTCTTCGAATTTATACCCACGCTTCTCCGCTTCTTCCTTCCCGATAACACCAAGCAGTTCCTCCACTGTCAACGATGGGAACTTCCGCGGTTCGCTATCCTTTGTCTTCGGCTCAAACCAACTTTCGTCGTCCCAATGTTTGTAGACGGCTTCCAGTTTTTTCATGTCGTATGCGTGAGGATCCCGCGGTTTTTCCAACTTTGCCTGTAAATCTTTGACGTTTTCCGGCAACAACACCACAGCCATCTCTATATAACGCCATGGACAATATTCCGCACCCGCTTCTTTTGGCAGAAAATACTTCGGCTCCAAACCGTTTTTCTTTTCATCGAAATTGCACAGCCACTGACCTTCCCGATACCGTAAGTTTTTTCTATGGGACAACTCATAGTCATCGAAAGAATAAGCAGTCCCTGCGGGAACATACGGGCTTCTCAAAGAGAGGTAATAATAATCATCATTCGACAAAAGTTCAACATGATTTATCCCAGAAAGGCTTCCATCATACCACATTCCAAGTATACCGTCGCGTTCCGCGATTTTCCCATCACCGTCAAAACGGTACACGCGAAAACGTTTTTTCTCATCGGGTTTGAAATCGTCCGGGACAATGTACCAAAAACTTTTATATCCACTAAAACGTCCTTCGTGCAAGCTGTACGAAAACTCAACATAAGAGCTCACACAAACCTCCGACAGATTTGTCATGTTTTGAATACTCCAATAAGGTACATCGATTGCAAAACACTTATTTTTACCACTGCCTACTTCGTTGGGAACCTTAACAAAAACAACAAAACAGTTTCGAACTTTTTCTTTAATCTCCTGTCGGCTTCGGAAGATACGTTTTTCTTTAAAAGGTACAAAACGTAACATTCTCGAGTATCGTCATCCCATGAAACATACCCTAACGTCTGGAACGGCTGTATATTGTGCTTCCGTCGAACATCATCGGGCGGGAGAACCGATAAATCGCAATCTCTCAAAAAAACAGGATGCCCGCCGTCTTCCTTAAAAGGATCGGGTTCCGTTTCAATTTTATTACCGTCACTTAATTGATTTTGGAGGATCTTATTCGTTTCAAATAACGAACAGGAGGGCTTTTTTTCAAAACACGACGGATCGTACCAATAACCCAAAACCTCCCGAAATTCCCTACAAAACGAACAAAGCCCCGCCTCTTTCAGGGAGCAAAATCGAAAGTCATCATCATAGCTAAAAAATATAACTTCAAAACGAACCTTTTTCTTCGCCGCCTCGCTGTAAGCAGTGAAAAAACAGCTAAAACCCTCTAAAAGGCTGCCAATATCCAAGGCTTCTTCGCAGTCGCCAAATGCACCTCTATGATGCGCCTTGAATTCCCGCAACGCATTAAGCCTCTTCCATTTGAGCGGCGACGTATCCGCTAAATGACCTGCGGAAGGAAGGAAAGAAGGGCAAAAGGAGGAAGATGGATCCGAAAACGCACCCATGGCGGCAAAAAAACTTGGTCTTCTACAAGAAAACGCACCGTTCCCTTCTTCTTTCTTTTCTTTAAAGAAATAACGACCCTCACGCTCAAAGCAAGAATACAAATCGATTAACTTCTTTTTTGCAAGATCGCTCAATGTTCGACCGTCACTCTGTACCATCAGAATACCGTTAAGCGAAACGGCACCTAAGAGTTCTTTGAACATCGCATTATCCGCGCCATGCGCCGCCATTTTTTGTCTCAGGAGCCGCTCGCCCTCTTCACGGGATAAAACTTCGCGCTTGTCGGAACCATAGCTTTTGAAAAACATACCCTCTATGTGCAAAATTCCGTCATCGGTCTTTTGCATCCGAAAGCCCACAGTGCCACGCTCTTCCATAACCTTTGGATCGCAATAAACGTACATCCGATAGCAATCCTCGCCGTTTCCCTCCCATTTTTTGACGATCCGAAACTCCGCGAAATGCGTCTTCCCGTCTTTTTCGTATGCCCACAGGGGTACCGGCATGATTTGCTTCCCGATCGGCTTGCCTTTGTTGTACACGTTACGCCAGTCTTTCTCGCCGTACGGGCTCATATCAAAGCGCAAAAACGTCGGTTTCCCGGCAAAACTTTCCGCCGCCGCCAAACCGCACACTCCTCCGAACAGAATACTTTTTAACTTCATACTCATAACATTTATCATTCGTAGCTTCAAGGGGGGAGGGAGGGAGGGAGGGAGCTGTCAAGCTGAAATTTTAAAAAATTATAAAAACAACACACGCAACGTGCTCTGTTTCCAAAAACAGCCGAAATAACAAAAATAACTTATTTTTTTGGAATAACCTGCAAAAAACGGCGTTAAAACAAAAAGCACAACGTGCATATTTCCGAAAAAAGTCCGATATAACATACGAAAGTACGGAAAAGACATGAAGGCATTGTTGATACACGGTGACAGTTTCGGAGCCGTAAAAAATCCTGCAATTTCGACCAAGCGGGTGCCTCAACAGCGGTTTTTTGTCGGTGCGCAAAAAAGGCTTTTCATCCGTAAGCAATCGTACAACGATAGACATCAATGAAAGCGACGGGCGTTTTATTCGCAATTCTCCTCATCATTGAGGCGCTCAACAATACCCACAGTACGGTCTATAATCAGTGCCTGCTGTTTATCCGGCAGGATTTGCCGGGATCGGATTTTCAGCTGAAGTTGAGCGTAACGCTGTATTTTTGCGCGATTTTCTTCGTACGCTGCATCATCGGATCGATTGCGGATCGTTGCAGCGGTCGTAAATGCCTGCTCATCATGCTGTTCGTTGTATTGGGCGGGCATCTGTTGGCGTATGCCGCAACCAATCTGCCGACGTTCGTGGTCGCACGCTTCATCCAGGGCTTCGGCTTCGGCGGCGGACAGGTTATGTCCTTGGTGTTGCTGATGCAGCTGTTTCCGAACAAAAACCGCGCCTCAATCATTGCCGCCGAACAGGTTGTTTTCTGCGTTGCCGCCGTCTGTCTGCCGCTTATCGGACACGCCTGCGCCGTCTATGGGCATTGGCGCTGGACGTACGTGATGTACATTCTGCTGACGCTGTTTGCGATTGCTTACTTTTACGGCTGCCAACACCATGAAGAGCATATTGCCGCCTCCATGGTCGCTTCGCACGAACCGTCGCATCACCTCATTACGGATAAAAAATTTATGCTCCCCGTCGTGATGTCGGCATTGACGGCATCCGCTTACTGCCTTTGGGGCAGCTATTTCAGTTTAATCGTGCGGCATTATCACATTCGTCTGTCGTGGCTGATGTGGTATCAGCTGTTGCCGCTCGCACCGTACTTTTTCTTCTCGCTTTATTTCCCGAAGCTTACCAAAAACCTCCCGCAACGCACGCTGTTTCGACGCATCGCTCTTACGCAGGGAACGGTGTTCGCTCTTATTTTACTGCTCCTGTTATGGGATAAAAACAGTGCCGTCTTGCCGCTGTTGATTTTAATCCCCGTGTTGCTCCATAATGTCGCGAGTGCGTTCTTCCGTCCGCTGATGCAGGGACGCGCCCTCAATGCCGTTCCGGTGCATCAGGTCGGCAGTGCCGGCGCATTTATTTCCATCTTTCCGGTCGCCGTCAATGCCGTTTTTTCCGTTTTCATCAACTGCATGACGGATTTCCTGCCGGCGTTCGTTCTCGTTCAGGTGTTCATTAACATCTGTATCTTGCTCTACCTTTGGTGGGACTTGCGGCACGGTTTGCTGGCGACGACGTAGCACCACTCCGCCGAAAGAACTTTACACACAGGCTTATTTTTTGCCAAAATCTGCCTTGGTGCTCCCTCTGTTTTCGTCGATTGCGCGCGCCCTGCGAAGGACACGTCTGAGTCTTTTCCCGCTTGCGGGTTATTTGGCGCGCTATCGCTCTTCGGAACTGCTCCCGGATGCCTTTGCCGGTCTGAATGTCGCACTGATCGCATTTCCACAGTCCGTGATCTACGCGCTCATGGCGGACCTTCCCGTTAAATACGGACTTTACGGTGCTCTGATTGCCGCCGTCGCAACGGCACTGTTTTCTGGATCGCGCATCTTAAACATGGGCCCGACGAATTCCACCGCCGTCGTGTTGTTGAGTTCCTTTGTGGCGTTAGACATTTCCACGGATCGTTACTATCTCTTCGGACCGTGTCTTCTGGTACTGACGGGCATTTTTCTCGTCATCGGCGCGTTCCTGAACATCGCTTCGACGGTGCGCTACATTTCCAAAAGCGTCATTTTCGGCTATATGTACGCCGTTATCACCATCATGATCGGTCGGCAAATCCACAACGCGCTTGGGTTTGATTTAACATTTACGGACAATACGCAACAGACGCTTTTCGGTACGTTATGCGCCACTGTTGCCGGTCTGCCGAAAACCGATACTGCGTCGCTGTTAATGTGTATTTTATGCATCGTCTTTTTTTACGGCTGGCGTAAATTACTCCCGCGCAGTCCCGTCATCGCGCTGACGGTACTTTCGTTGACATTCACGGGTATTGTCATGACTCGCTGTTTTCATGTTCCGTTGCAAACGTTGCGCATCGTGCGCATCGGCAACTGGCATTTATCGTTGCTCGGCTTCACGGGTGCGCATATCAGCGAGCTGTCTGGGACGGCACTGATTTTGAGCTTCGTGACACTCATTGACGGAACCACCATCCTGCAAACGTTATCGGCGCGCATGGGAAAACGTTGCAACATCAACCAAATGGTGTTCGGCATGGGGCTGGCAAACATCCTTTGCGGGATCGGCTCGGGCATGCCGGCATCCTGTTCATTGACGCGTTCCGCCGCCAATTATGTCAGCGGCGCCAAAACCGCCGTCGCAAGTCTGTTTTGCGCACTTTTCTGTTTCCTCGGCATTGTCATTTTCGGTCCGTTCCTGAATTTCATCCCGAAATCGGGGCTGTCGATGCTGATTATTCTGCTGGGACTCGGGCTGTTCGAAAAACACTCGCTGAAAATTATTTTGAAAGCCGACCGCGCCGACGCCTGCGTATTCGCCTGGACACTCCTGTCGGCGTTTCTGTTCCCGCTACACGTTGCGATTTTCATCGGGATTTTAATTTCCGTCGCGCTTTTTCTGAAAAAAGCCGCTGTCCCGACGCTTCATGAAATCAATCGCGAAACGGTCGGCACGGCGCACGGAAACAACGCGAACGAAATTTCCGTCATTCACGCAACGGGGCATCTTTTTTTCGGTTCCGCCGAACTGTTTCGAGACCAAATTCGAACCCTTTGCAAACGTCCGCAGTTAAAGGTCATTATCATCAAATTGCGCCGCATCCTGTACATCGACGCCACCTGTCTGCTGGCACTGGAGGAGCTGTTGCGTTACATGCGCACCAACGACCGGCGGTTGATTTTAACGGAGGTCAGCCCGCAGGCACTGGAAATCTTCAAGCGTTCCGGTTTGTATGAAACCGTCGGCGCGGATTTTATCTTCCTTGATGACGAAGAACAAACACAACAGCCGACACAGGTCGCGATCGAATGTGCGCGACGGATTATCGAAAAGGGAAATGTAACGGTTCGTCTGCCGGCGCAATCGCCAGAAGACGTACATGAAGATATACTCAAACAAACCGCCTCTTCCCTTCAAAAACCGCTTTCGGAGCCTTCGGTTTGGACGGATGTAAAATGAGTTTTAATGCGGGACAATGGCGGGAATTGCCGCATTATCTGCCCAAGCGTAAAATTCCCGAAGAAGTTGCAACTTTCATTGAACATACCGCAAACCCGCTGTGCGTTGCCTGCTCCGGCGGAAGCGATTCGATGGCGTTGTTGTTACTAACGAAATTATTTTGGCCGCAACGCACCGTTATTCTTCTTCATTACAACCACCGCATCCGCGCCGTTTCCGACGAAGAAGAACGGCAAATGATCGATCTGGCGCAAAAACTGGATGTAAAAATCGAAGTCGGGCACCGACCGATAATGTCGGAAGTACATCATTCATCCGAAACAACAACCGTCAAAAACATCCCTGCATACTCTGAGCATGCAATAACCGCCTCCAAATTGACGCCGCTTGGAGGCAGAGAGAGCACTGTAGACAGAACCTTAAAGACAGACCCATCGGAATTTTTACCATCGGAGCACAACGCACCTTATCCTCAAAATCTGCTTCATCCTCAAACAACAGAAACCGTTTCCAGACCTCTCGAAGCACATTCACGCACATCCGATATAAACCCGAAGCACTTCACCAGTACGACGGCAACGACCTCGAACCGCCTGCCACCCTTTCAACCCCATCCGTCGCTGTTCAAATCCGACGGTACCCTGCAGAAACTGCCTTCCGAAACGGAATTACGAACTCTGCGTTACGCGTTTTTTGAAAAAATGCTGCGCCTGCATCGTTCCGACATTCTTCTGTTGGGGCATCATGCCGACGATCGTTTGGAAACCGTTCTCATGCGACTGGTGCGCGGCGTCGGTCTCGAAGGGCTTGTTGCACCGCGCGCACTTCATAAAGTATCTTTTTACACCAAAGTTCGTCCGCTGTTGGATTTTTCAAAAAACGAACTCCGCAACGCTCTCATCGCGTGCGGCATATCATTTTTCGAAGACGCAACCAACGACGAAAACAACTGCCTCCGCAACCGCATTCGACACACTTTGATACCCGCTTTCGATGAAGTCTTTCCGATGCATTGGCGCGACGGCTTCAAACGTTCCTGTCAATTACTGTCCGAACAACGCGATGCTCTGAAACAACGCCTCGAAAAACGCTTCGAAAATTGCGATTTTTCCAAAAAAACCTTCGAAACCGCCGAACTGCAGCCATTATCGACCATCGAACTTCGCTGTTTCTTCCAAACGTGGTTGCAACGACACGGAGTGCGAAATTTCGGTTCTCAAACGATTGACGGCATCCTGTCGGTTCTGCATGAAGAAAAAACAACGATTTTACCCTTGGATGCCGAACATCGGTTGGACTTGGACATGGAAAAGATTTTTCTCGTCACACAAACGCCGAAACAGCCGAAGCCCGTAAGCATCATATGGCGCAACGGCACGTTATTCCTCCCGAACGGCGCACAACTGTCTTTTAGGGAAGAAAACTGTTCGCCCGAATGTTATAAGGAAGTCACTTCGGGCGCGTTTTTGCACAATAAAGTTGCCGTTTTGGACGCCGAAACCTTCACGTTGCCTTGTACGGTGCGCTTTTGGCGAAACGGCGACCGTTACCGTCCGTTGGGTGCGAAGAGTAAGGTAAAAGTCAAAGATCTGTTCATCAATCACAAAATTCCGATCGCGCAAAAACATCAACTGCCTTTTGTTTGTTCCGCAAACGGCGAAATTGCCTGGATCCCGGGATTGCCGCCGTCGGATGCGTTTAAACTGACGCCGCAAACCAAACAATGCGTTTTTTTGATTTATCAAATGGATAAAACACTTTACGGTGAAGAAAATGGCGGAGAAAAAAGACCCTAAGACACCCAAAAAGCCGAAAAAATCCGCAAAGCGGCTTAATTACAAAAGTTTGTGGGTGTGGGGACTGTTGCTGTTGATTTTGGTCGGGCTGAATTCCATGGCGTTAACGCCCGAAGGTCGTCTGCATTTGACCGTCAACCAGGTTTTCGAGCTGGCGCGCGCGCGGCTCATCCAATCGGCGGAAATTCAGGCCGTCGAATCGGGAGGACCGCAATGGTATCGCATTCGCGGAACGTTGCGCAAAGACGGCGCGACGTTTCTGCCAGTGTTACAAAAAGAAGCACCGACGCTGTTCGGACAAAAAGGGAAAACCGTCAAAGCCGTCGTCATTCCGAATAAATTCGAGGCGGAAGGGCGTCTGACGGATGCGCGCTTCAACGAACTGACCGCCGACAATTTTGACTTTCAGTTGAAAGAAAAACCTGCGGGTACCTTATTGTCGTCGATATTGACCGGTACATTGCCGTTTCTGTTCGTCCTGTTGGTATTATATTTTCTCTTCATGCGTCAAATCCGATCGGCCGGCAGGGGCGCGATGGGCTTCGGTCGCAGTCGCATGCGACCGTTGCAGGAAGATAAAAAGAAGGTCACATTTAATGATGTTGCCGGTTGCGATGAAGCAAAAGAAGAGGTTCGTGAAATCGTCGAATTTTTGAAAAACCCGCAGAAATTCCGGGATATCGGCGGACGTATTCCGAAGGGTTGTCTGATGGTCGGCGCGCCGGGAACGGGCAAAACCCTGCTGGCGAAGGCCGTTGCAGGGGAAGCGGACGTTCCGTTTTTCAGCATCAGCGGTTCGGATTTCGTGGAAATGTTCGTCGGCGTCGGCGCATCGCGCGTGCGTGACATGTTCGAGCAGGCAAAGCAGAACAGCCCGTGTTTGGTATTTATCGACGAAATCGATGCGGTCGGTCGGAAGCGCGGCGCGGGTCTGGGCGGCGGTAACGACGAACGCGAACAGACGCTCAACGCGCTTTTGGTGGAAATGGACGGTTTTGAATCGCGCGACGGCATTATTATTGTCGCCGCCACCAACCGACCGGACGTTTTGGACAACGCGCTGTTGCGCCCGGGGCGTTTTGACCGCCAAGTTGTATTGGATTTGCCGGATTTACACGGACGCGAAGAGATTTTGGGCGTGCATGCGAAGAAAATCAAACTTTCCAAGGACGTCAATTTAGGCACCGTTGCGCGCAACACCTCCGGTTATTCGGGTGCCGATTTGGAAAATCTGCTCAACGAAGCGGCATTGCTGGCGGCGCGTTCCTCCAAGACCTGCGTCGAACCGTGCGATTTGGACGAAGCGCGCGATAAAATTTCCTTCGGTCGCGAACGCAAGAAGCTGATGGACGAAAAGGACAAACGCATCACGGCGTATCACGAAGCCGGGCATGCGATTATTCAGGCAACGCTGGATGACGGTCTGCTTCCCGTGCATAAGGTCACGATTATCCCGCGCGGACAGAGCCTCGGGAGCACCATGATGCTTCCGTCCAAAGACATTCTCAATTATTCGAAGACGCATCTTCTCAATCAAATTTGCACCTCGTTGGGGGGTCGGGTGGCGGAAGAAATGATTTTCAACGAACAGAGCAGCGGGGCGTCATCGGACATTCGTTCGGCAACCAAAACGGCGCGGCGCATGGTGTGCGACTGGGGCATGAGCACGCTCGGTCCGGTAGCGTTCGGCGACAATCGGGATCATATTTTTCTCGGCGAAGAGATTGCGCGCGAACAAAATTACAGCGAATGCACCGCGCAACGCATCGACGAAACCATTTCAGGCATCATCGACGAACAGTACAAACGCGCCTGCGAACTGTTGAAGGAGAAAAAAGCTTCCTTGGAAATCCTGGCGCAGGCGTTGTTGAAATACGAAACGCTGGAAGGCTCTCACGTGAAGGAAATTCTCGAAACCGGCAAACTCAATACGGAGGTATTGGATCAAAGCATCAAAGCTCGCGCAGAGGCTTCAAAAAAAGCCGAAGCGGCGAAAAACGAAAAAGACAAATCTTCGTTGAAAAACATCGAAGACGCAGAAGATAAAAAGGGCGATGCTTCGGCGAAAAACGAAAAATCGGAAGAAGACAAAACCGTAAAAACAAAAGCTCCAACGGAAAAATGAAGAAAGAAAAATGCCTTATTTACACCTACGGCGCACCCGTTTTGCGGCAAAAAGCAAAGCGCGTCACCGTTTTCGATGAAAATTTAAAAACGTTCGCAAAAGGGATGTTGTGCGACATGTACACGGCGCAGGGCATCGGTTTGGCGGCGCCGCAGGCAGGGAAAGCGATACAGCTGGTTGTCATTGATCTGCAACAAAAAGAAAGCGAGGAACAGGTCTTTTTGGACGGGCGTTCATTGCCGATTGCGTTGGTACAGCCGCTTTTTTTGGTCAATCCGACCTGGCGACCCGCTCATGATTTGCAGGTTGAAAAGGAAGAAGGTTGTCTGTCGCTTCCGGATGTTCGCGGGAATGTGAAACGTTTTTTCGAAATTATCCTTGAGTATTGCGATTTGGACGGCAATCCGCACCGTTTGCAGTGTCGGGATTTATTGGCGCGATGTATTCAGCATGAATGCGATCATTTGAACGGCATTCTGTTTATCGATCATTTATCAAAGAAGGAGCGTAACGAACAACGGGAATTACTGGACGAAATCAAAGCCTTCGGAGGGACGTTCGACTACGCCGAAGAAGCGGAAGCAACGGTGTAGTATAATAGAGGATGACCTTCCCTTTTGCGGATTCTTTTTTACGGGACGGTGTCGGCGAGAGAGGAAGGGACAAATAACGATGACGAAAACACGGAAAGATGCCGGAACGGCGGAACGCACCCGTTTGAAACAAATTGTCGCAAAGAGCTTCGGGTCGGTGCTCGGCACATTCGCAACGTACGTTGCTTTCGTTCGTTTCTTTCGGGCTTTTGCCGGGCAATTTTATGCAATGTTCCTCGATATCGCTCCAAAGTTCGTGCGCCGGCTAAACCGACAAAGCACATTCGGCGAAAAAACGAAGTACATTGCGGCAGTTCACACAGAAAACGCATAAACCATGGAAAAATTGCTGTCGTTTTTGGGCTTAATTTTAAATTTTATTCCCCAAAAAATGGCCGAAACTTTTTGTCGTTTTTTCGGACTTTTGCTTTATTACCTCTATGGGGCGCGCCGAAAGATTTTATTAAAAAACCTTTATATTGCCTTTCCCGAAAAATCCGAAGCGTGGCGTCGCAGACTGGCACGCGTCAACTGTGCGCGCTGGGTCGAAACCGTTTGGTTGTTTTTGTGTGCCTCCCGTTGGAACCCGTCGCGCGTGAAGAAGCATCTTTCGTTGTCACCGTCCTTCAAAAATTGGATTGAACACCTCAATAAACAACCGCGCGCCACGGTTTTGCTTATTCCGCACCTGAACTTGATGGAACTCATGACGCATGTTCCGTGCCTGTTTGAAAAATTCCCGCGTACCGGCATTGTTTATCGCCCATTTAAAAACGCCGCACTCGAACATTGGGTCCGCAAAACGCGCGAACGCTTCGGGGTAAAATTGCTTTCGCGCAAAAGCGGCTTACAAACGCTTGAAACACTCTTGGCGAACAACGGTTTGGTCGGTTTTTTGTTCGATCAATCAGCCGGCGACGTCGGTTGCCTGACAACGTTTATGGAGCGTCTCGCCTCCTCAACGCCGTTGCCTGGAATTTATGCGGAAAAATTTCAAGCCGACATTGCGGTCGTTTATGTCAAACGCACGGGTTTTTGTCGCGCCGAACTGTGCATTGAAGAATTGGCGGTCGAAAAGAAAGCCATCCCGATCACCCTCGCCGCCGACAGATGGTTAGAGCAAAAATTAAAAACCGATCCGACCTTTTACGAAAACTGGCTGTGGTTGCATCGTCGCTGGAAAACGCAGGAAAATCCTGGACGCCGTTTTCGCATCGAACAAAAGCGCAACTGCCTGCCCGAAACCTGCAGGGCGAACGGTTGGAAACAACTGCCGAAGAAAACGGATGTTTGGATACGACTGCCGAAGTGGCTCGGCGATTGCGTTATGTCCTGTCCCGTTGTCACTGCCCTGCGTCGGGCGCGCCCGGACTTTTACCTGCACGCCGTCGTGGTCGAAAACTTGGCGGATCTCGTAAAACGTCACTTTCCAGTCGACCATGTGGTGACACTTCCGAAACCGTCGGGATTGAGCTATTTCAGACCTTTTTTGGCAATTCGAAAACGTTACCCCGATGTTTGGATCAATTTTCCGAATTCGCAACGTACGGGTCTTGAAGCGTTCTGCTCCGGCGCGACGCAACGGTTCGGCATTCAAAAAAAATGTCGGCGTTTTCTTCTAACACATACGGTTCGAATGCAACCCGAAGCTGACGAACATCAGGTGCAATTTTGGTATCGGTTTCTGCAAAACTTCGGGCTGAACGTCCCGCTGCTGAAAAAACCGTTTTTTGGACCCAAAAAATTCACAACCGTCACCGCATTCGGCTGTTTCGTCGGTTCCGCCAACACACCTTCCAAACGCTGGCCGACGGGACATTGGCGGCAACTGATCGGAAAATTGTTGCAAACGTTTCCGAACGCACGGTGCGTATTATTGGGTTCCCCATCCGATCGTCCGTTGTGCGAAACAGTCGCGGAAAGCTTACCGCCCGAACGCATTCAAATTTCCGCGGGAAAAACCGATATTTCAGTACTGGAAACACAACTTCGAACCTTGGATTTTGTGATTTCCGCCGACAGCGGCGGTCTGCATTTTGCCAATTTCCTGGGACTTCCGACCGTCGCACTGTTCGGTTTTACAGATCCGTCTTACAGCAAGCCGTTCTTCGATGCTCCGACGCTTGTGTTGCAATCGCCGACACAGTGTATGGAAGATTTGGTACCCGATGCGGTTTTTGAAAAAGTACAGAGTTGGTTAAAAGAAATAAACTCCGTTATCCTTTTCCGGGGTAAGGCGGAAAGACGGTTCCTTTAAATATCAACTTGAAAACACGGAAACAACTGTGAAACAGATCGCTTATTTCCCGTTTCCTTTAATTTCACGGTTTTCTTCAATTTCGCAGGCGTTTTGCTCAAAAAAATCCTTAAACGGACGATAAAAATGCTTCGTTCCGCGCGATGTTTCGCCTTGTTCCGTTTGTGTTCGGCGTTGATATTCCGACCAAAATGCCTCGGGAGAAACAACCATACTGCCGTAAGAAAAAATGCGATCCCGCAACAGTAAATCGCGCGTTACGACCGTTAAACGGAAACGTTCGGACGGTTTTGTTTGCCGAATAAGTGCCAAAATCGTTCCGTCGGCATCCAACGGTTCCGTACCGTAAATCACCCGAACCGCCGAAGGACATTCGCTTTCGCCTTCGTGTGAACCGCGCGCATCAAACACAATCGTTAAATTCCCGATCGATGCAAAACCGCGCACCCAAGCAACAAAACGGTCGCGCGCCAATTCCAACGTTTCATCGGTCGGTAAAAATCGCAGGGCATACATGACATTGTATCCGTCCAAAATCCAACGGATACCGTTCATGCATCTTATTTGCGATCGCTCTTAAAAGCCGCCGTTAAGGCTTCGCCGGCAAGTGCCTCCGCCTGCCCTCTTCCTTTGCGCTCCAGAAAGTTTTCGTCGAAGTGCTTAAACTCCTCCGAGTCGACCGAAATATCGGCAGTCTGTTTATCTTTGCAATAAAAAAACACCATCGAATCGTTGTTGCCTTTATACGCTTTCGACCAGTGCTTCGGTTGCAACACAAGCACATCGTTCAGAAAACCAAAGAGCGAACGCACGGGCAAAATCTTCGAAAAATCTTCAAATTTCCACTGTTCCAATGTAAAAGGCTCCATGGATTTCACTTCAAACTCCTTCGGCGGAGTGCCCTTCTCGTTCAAAGAAGTTTTAATTTGCTCAACCTTCGCCCGAAACGCCTTTTGTCGATACAACCGCTTGGCATCATCCGCAACCTGCTCACGCACTTGAGCCAGTTCCGGTAAATGCGTCGGAACAAATTTATTCAGTGCCACCAACGCAACACCACCTTTAATCCTTTGCGGATCGCTCAAAAAATGCTCCTCGCTCAGCTCGAAGGCTTTCAAAAATAATTCCTTCTGAAACCCGTCTTTTTTCGGAACGCTTACCTTCGAATACGGCGGCGTGGAATAAATGCAACGAACGCGGTTCTTTTCCAACAGTTGCTTCCAGGCATCACTGCCGAGTTTAATCGATTGCTCGTAGACCCGAACCGCCAGTTGCGATGCCGCTTCCTCTGCAAGCGCGAGGCACTTCTCTTCCTTCCATGCCTTCTCTACCTCCTTGCGAACCTTCGAAAATTCGACTTTTTCATCATCTTTCTCAAAATCCTCTTTATGTTGGTCGAAGTGCGCCTTCAAATCCGCCTCGGACGGTTTCGGCAAACGTTCGGCATATTTGTCGGCATCTAAAACCAACAGAGTTACGTCCGCCTGTTTCGGAACGCGATAATCCTCTTTGTGATCCTCGAAAAACTTCCGAATCTCCTCATCGCTCAACGTCGGCTCTTTCTCTTCGTTTTTCACCTCAAGATAATCCAGCGTGTACGTCGCCCGCACCGACTTGAAGGCGGTTTCGCTCTCCTGCGGCAACGAACAGGCAACGCCCTGCATCACATTTTGCACCTGCTCGATTTTGTAGTCTTCCTCAAACAGCGAGCGAAGCGAAAACTTTCCCTTCCACTCCTTTAAATACTCATTGTAGCGGGAGGGCTTAAATTGCTGCTTCTCGTCCCAAAAGAAACGGCGGGTTTTAATAAAAGCCTGCAGCTGCTCCTCGGTCGGATCGGGCAATTTTAAATCGCGCGCCAAACTCAACAACCACAGCCGATACAGTGCATATTCCTGAGACGCCTGCATGCGATCACCGCCGTCGCGCAAAAGCATGCTTATTGCCCCCCTCACGAACACCTCTTCCGCCTTCCTGCGGTCGCTCAAATCAAAACCGAAGTACTGTTGCGACGCCTTCTTTTTCCAAAAAAACCCCGGCACGTTGCCGATGGTGAACACGAACGGCACCACGATAACCACCAGCAGAACGCCGAACAACCAACGGCGGTTGTGTTGCAAAAAACGCTCGATGAGACTTAACATGTTACCACTTAAACGTATCGGACGGTCTCAACGAACGGATAAATTCCGCCAACAGCCGAACGGTCGCCTCAACATCCGAAAGCGCAACCATTTCGTGCGGCGTATGCATGTAACGCAACGGAATACTGACCAGCCCCGCCGCAACGCCTTCGCGCGACAGCTGAATCACACGCGCATCGGTTCCCGTCGGCCCCGCTTCGGCTTCTACCTGATACGGCATCTTCAAACGCTCCGCGCACGCCTTTAAATGTTCAAAAACCTTCGGGCAAATGTTCGGTCCG
>JAEESJ010000044.1 GCA_016286235.1 Opitutales bacterium
CGACCGACACGAACCGCGAACGTATTTTCAGTCGCATCGGAACGGATATTCAAGAAGCCGTTGTGTGGGATTGTTTTGCCGGAACGGGCGCATTCGGGCTGGAAGCTCTCAGTCACGGTGCGAAGGAGGCTGTGTTTTTTGAAAAAAATCCGATAACCGCCGCGCAGTTAAAGAAAAATGCCGAGGCGGTTTGTAAAAGCGCGTGTTTGGATGTCGAGAAATGCGTCAAAGTTGTTACGATTGATGCATTTATCGCCGATTTTTTAGTGTTTTCGCAACCGAATTTTATTTTTTTCGATCCGCCCTACCGTTTTTGGGAAGAAAAACCCGAGAAATTGCACAGCGTTTTATCGACAATCGGAACGTTATTTCCGAGCGCGACGTTGGTTTTAGGGTTCCCGTCGCAACTGATTTGGTCGAACGATCATCCGTGGCAACCGATGCGTCCGCTGACGGTGTCGAAAAAGAAAAACGAACCGCGAATTGAGCTGTTTCGTGCGGTTGCATCTTCATAAAACAAAAATCTTTCGATTCCCTAATTACCTGACAACCCCAAAAATCCTTGCCATTGAAGGCGTTTCGGCAAATGCTGAGCAGTGTGGCGTTGCGCGGGAAACATCTCTTGAAAGAGCCGATTGTGTGGCTCTTAATGACGCTGTTTTTCTGTCTTTCTTTCTATTCATATCTGCCCGAGTGGTTTATTCGCGGTGCGCTTACCGTCAGCATCATTTTGAAAGGATTGCTGATGTTCTTTATTCCGTTGCTGATTTTGAGCGGAACGGCACTTGCGTTTTCGTCACTGAAAGGCAACGGCTTCCTTTTTATCATCATGCTGATCGGAATGATTTTGATTTCAAACTTCATCAGTTTGATGGTTTCAAGTCTTGTCGGTTGTTGCATCATCCCGCATATCACCGCATCGGGACAAAGCGGCGATGTGTCAACGGCGGTTCGGGCGATTGAACCGTATTTTTACTTTCATTTACCGCAACCGTTACCGACGACTTGGGCGCTCGCCGTCGGTATTGCGAGCGGATTGGCGGGTACGTTTTGCAATTTATCGAAATGGATGAATATCGTTCTCATCCTGCGAAAACTGACGATGTGGTTTTTGGTCAAAGTTTTCATTCGCTTTTTGCCGCTTTTTCTCACGGGATTTATTTTGAAACTCCTGCTCGAAGGGCAAATGAGCGTCTTCTTAAACTCCAACGGCGCAGCGTGCGTGGTGATGATTGCGTTTATTTTGCTGGATTTGACGGCGTGGTGGGTCGGAGCGCACGAATTGTCGCGCATTTCGTTCATGACGCTGTTAAAAAACATCTTTCCCGCCGTCGCAACCGCCGCAAGCACCATGTCCAGCATGGCGGCACTGCCGTTTTCCGTTGAAGCCGCAAGCAAAAACACCAAAGATCCTACCCTATCCAATGCCGTCATGCCGGTAACCATCAACTTTCACATGGTCGGTTGCACGATTATTATTCCGATTTTGGCGGTTCTGGTGCTTAACGGCTTCGGGCAATCGTTGCCGACGACTTGGACATTTATGCACTTCGGGATTTTATTTATTTTGAACAAATTCGCCGGAGCGGGTATCCCGGGCGGTTCCGTCATGGTTTCGTTACCGATTTTGGAAAACGTTTTCGGGTTCAACGCCGAAATGCTTGCGTTAATGACCACTTTTTATATGTTGCTCGATCCGATCGCCACCGCCACCAATGTCGCCGCAAACAATTTTTTTGTTCTGTATATTCAAAAAGTGTGGAGCAAAATCTCACGGTAGGGGTTAACCGTTGCCATCGTCGATATCCTGCCTTCTTGGTCGTCCACGGTATGGTTTTTTCTAAGTCTGCCGTGCCTCCGGCAACAACGTTGTCGCAGAATACTGGCTTTCTTCAAGAAGCTTTATTTGTTGTACTCTTTGAAAAAAGACCGATAAAATCGGGAAGTTTGTTTTAACGGTTTCCAAAAACGAACTGCCGTATTTTATGCCGCCGGTTTTTTTATCCCGCCGACACATGCACATTAAGTTCCTTTAACTCCCTGACGGAATCCGCCGACGAAAATCGTTTGAACGTCGGCGTTTCATTTGAACTCGCGAGGAAAGCGGCTCGGGTATGCGCATGAGATACCGACGGATGATACGGAATTTATCGAAACATTCGGATCAAACGACATACCCTTTCCGCTTTTTAAATCCGCGAAATTTATGAGCGATCGATCTTGTCGTAGATTTCCCGACGAAAAATTTTAAAGTCCGTCGGAGCTTCAATACCGATTTTCGCCTGATTGTCATCGATCTTTGTGACAAATACTTCGACAAGAGCTCCCTGCGGACTGACAATGACGACGGATTCCCCGCTTTTTCTGGATAAAACTAACATAACGATCCTTCCCTACGAGGTTTTACGCCGCTTCATCGTTGAAAATCCCCTTCGGGAACACGTGATTAATAATCGACGTATTGGTATTTTGCACCTGCTCCAACAGTTTAGATAAAAATTGCGTTTTATCCTTGATTCGCGAACGGAGCATAACGATCTCATCTACCAATGCCCGGAACAGGTATTGCAGTTCGTTCGGAACCACGCTCGGCAAGTCCTTCAGCGAAATTTTCTCACGGTGCAATTCTTCGGCAAGCTGACCGACCATGGCGGAACGATCGGCGGTCGCCAGCTGGTTTGCCGTCAACTGTGATTCGATTTTCGTCGTTTCTTCCATGAGCGTTTGCATCAAACAGCTCTGTTGCTCGTAAATCATACTGAGCAACGAACCGTATTCTTCGATTTCCCGCCGAAGCGCACTCGCCAGTTTTTCGAAATCAAACGCCGGCGAGGTGTTTTTTGTGTTGTTTTGTGTTGTTTTCATAAGTATCATTTGCGCCGCCCCTTGTATCGGGGCAACGCTTGGTGTTGGTAGTTTCTTATGAAGCATGCTTCGTGCCAACGTTTGATTTGACTTTTCATAAAAAGTGATTATCATAAATTCGTGCGGGTTTCGTTTTTGTGGCTCTGTGCCGCTTTGGTGTTACTTTCGGGCTGTGCCTATGAAGCGACTTCACATAACAACTTATCGCCGCACGCAACCCGAATGACGGTTGGCAATGCTTCCTGTTCGGATATAAAATCTTCACATACGACGGAAAAATTATCCCAAATACATACGCGGATTACGGGCAAAGCGCGTTGTACCGCCGAGCAAATGCGGAAGTTTTTAAAAAAGCGCCATCCGAAGGCAGATAAGAAATATCTTCTTTTACCGGAAATTTACATCTCGGAAGGCGCAAAAGAAGGTATCCGCGGCGATTTGGCATTTGCTCAGGCGTTGCACGAAACGAACTTTTTCAAATTCGGCGGCGATGTCCTGCCGCAACAGAACAATTTCGCAGGTCTCGGGACAACGGGCAACGGCGTTCGTGGACATTCCTTCGCAACACCGCAACTGGGCGTTCGCGCTCAAATTCAGCATTTAAAAGCCTACGCCTCAACGGCACCGCTTAACAATCCGTGCGTCGATCCGCGGTTTCGTTATGTCAAAAATCGCGGTTGTGCGCCGTACATTGAGGATTTGAGCGGCAGGTGGGCGTTCCCGGGGTACGATACGAAGAAGTACGGTTCTTTGCGAGACGCTTTACAACATCGGGGCAGCTACGGGGATAAGATCCGAAAACTGTGCGAAGAGATGGAACAGGTAAAGTAAAAATTGCCCCCCTACTCTTTCACACCTCAAACCGCTTCGGTTTCAGGCAAAGATATAAAACCCACAGAGCGACGACGCTATTGGTAACGAACATAAACCGTCCGACCGACATATAATTTCCGAAGACGGCGAAAAAACAACTGTAAATAAAAGGACCGACGGCACTGCACAAACTTCCGAAACCGATCAGTGTCGAATAGCCGATCGCGCGTTGCGTTTCGGGCAAAATTTTCGAAACAAGCACATACGAAAGAACATGATTGAATGCCCAAGCAAGTCCGTTGGCAACGGCAAACAGCCAAATGTTCGCATCCGTATTCAGCTCTAACAAAATGCCGTTTGCAAAAACCAGGCTGAGAATTTGCAAAAACAGCAAAAATGGCAATTTAATGTACCCGTACAACCACGAAGCCAACGGCGTGAATGTAAGCGTCAAAAGGGTAATCGGAAGAAATACCTTGAAAATTTTCTCAAGTGCCACCGATTGTTCCAAAGCAAAGTTGGAGATATGAAACATAATACCGGTTGCGTGAAAATTTTCCAAAGCCATCAGGCACATTCCGAAAACAAACGCAAACGGAAATTGCTTAAAAACAAAACGGAAACCGCGCGGCGACTTAACATCCACCGATGAAATACGTATCAAATTTCGCGGTACGCAAAGGACATACAACAGTAAAATGCCGATTTGTGCCGTCAACACCCAATGCCAGTAATCGAATGCATTGCAGGCGGACAGGATATATAAAACAAAACTCGCAAACACTTGAACGCTGATGTGCCACGAGGCGAACCAGGCGCATTTTTTGTCATCATAAAGTGCCGCACCGTATGAACACACCAATGTCGGCAACAATCCCTGCCCGCAACCCCTTAATCCCCAGTATCCGAGCACCAAAAACATGAAACAAAACAGCTTCGTATTGCAACCGTACATAGCGCCGAAGAAGCTCAAAAAGCCCGAAATGAAAATCAAATACACGACCCGAAACGCCTTTGTCAGGCTAAAGGTTTTTCCCATAAGGCAGACAAACACGGGGACACTGAAAGCCGCAAGGAGGTTCCCGAGCGTAAAAGACAATGACAGAAGCGTTTCGGGTAAGTTGGTATGCGCCTTCAGGTAAGGCTTAAACGCCGACATAAACGGCGATCGCCCCCATGCCGCCGGCATCAGCAAAAGCAGAGAAACAATCAAAAACCGAACCACCGTTTTCAGTGTACATCATCGATCGCAAACCGCAACCGACTTTTAAACCCTTAAAACATCCGGCGAAAATGAAAAATTTTACGGAACCTTTCATCAAAATATCCGATTTTCGCGTGAAATTTCCCTGCGAAATTTGAAACCTTCAACGAAGTATCGTGGCTGTCGAAATGTATAATTTTTAAAAACAGATTGACAATTATAACAAACAATTTTCACATGAAGTTGGTATTTTTGCATCGCGGGGTGGAGCAGCTCGGTAGCTCGTCAGGCTCATAACCTGAAGGTCCTTGGTTCAAATCCAAGCCCCGCACCCAGATGTAGGTTTTTTTTCGGAATTTAATCCTGACGGCGGGCGGTTTTAATTGTCCGTTTTTTTCAGTCGGAACAAAATAATTTAAGTTTTTTATTGACATCATTTTATCAACACAATAATAGGAAGACTGATTATGAATACACTATATAAACTACTGAAAGTAACTGGCGCGATTTGCTTGTCGTGCATCTGTTCGACCTCAAAGGCGGAACCAAAGTTCCTGGCCTTGGAGGAAGTTAAAACACTTCTTAAGAAAAGATGAAGCGAGCGAATTAAAGAAAAAACTCGACCAAGATATCGAGAATTTTAACTCCCGAAGGAAAAAAGAACAGGAAAGCGGTCGTCGTTGGGAACGGGAACAACTTGATCAAGAGTTGGAGCCGTTACTGAATACATATGCGTCCTTTAGAGACATGGATTATCCCGAAAAGGTGACGTACAATTATCTCGGTGAGCCTGTGTTTATTGAAAGCAACGGAGGCGTCAGTTTTCTGGATGATGCAGGCAATTCTTTTTTAACGGATGATCATTGTTGCAAATACCTGGAGGAATTTTTGAAGATGAGACGATGGAGTTTAAGCAAGACACGGAACTTAAGCAAGATTTCAAAGGCATTAACAAAAGCAGATCTGCAAGAACGCGGGATAACGGACGAAGAGTTGAAGTTTTTTGGGCAATGCTCCGTTCGTGAAGTTACTTTTGATTCGATTTTGGAAAGCGGTTTCTTTAATCCCGATCAGGTTAAAAAAGCTAAGGAACTGCGCAGTGATATATCCGGTTTTAAAAAAGCAGTTCGGAAGTATATAGACAAAACAACCGTGGTAAAAACAATTCCGGTCGAAATCCGCCAAAACCGCATCGAATTCGATTCTCCCGACGATGTCACCATAATATATAAGCAATGCAAAACGAAAGAATACAAAATTGATCTCACGTTTAAAGCACGCAGAGAGGACATAGAATGGCTTGAAGGAGGTTTGGAGCAGTTTTTTTTCGTTCAACAAGGTCGGGAAATGGTTATCCTTCTTCTGTTGTTGGATGATATGATGGATCCCATATTCCGTTTGATATGGAATCTTGATGAACGCAATGAAGGTTCCTACAGAGCCAGTAGTAATGTGATTAGTTTTAATAACGCCGATGTTCGTGGAAGTTTATTACATGAAATCGGACATTATCTTCAGCATTATTTCGGATTAAGTCGGGCTTTGGAAGGATGGACTTATGAAAGCGGTCTGAATTCTTTCGCCGAAAAATTGTTACTGCTGGAATACACATCAAAAAATAATGGTAAAGCATTCTCCATTTCGGAATCGTTGCATAAATTGTTTGAAAAGTTCAGTCTAGACGAAAATGATCCGAAAGAACTCACGGAAAAAGATTTGTTTATGCGTTGGCAACTGTGTTCACGATGGAGTAACCTGGATGAAATTTCGAACATACTGGGTGTTTATTTCGATCATGAAAACATTTACGTTAATGCATTTTCGGAAATTTCTCACAGAAGTTTTGTACGATACGGACACGTTAAAGGTGATAATCTTATATATGAAAGGTATAAATCCGAAGACGAAAGTAAATTTGAAGATCCGGAAGGACAAAACGTTTTTGAAAATATTATCGTCCCGCAAACTAAACAGAGAACACCGAATACAAAGTTATTGGAATTGTTATGCAAATTATTGCGCGTGAAGTTCAACGGATGTATAAATCTGTTTGATGATATGACGGAAGAAGATGAATGGAACATCGATATGTAAGAAGCGAAAAATCTTTCGTACGTTTTCTGACCGAAGAAGGGCACAACGCGGAACCATAACAACCCAAAACGCACGAGGGAGAGGGTGCGTGTGTGCCCCCCCCCGATGCGACGGTTGCCATTCGGCTATCGTTTGTACGGTCGCTTGTGCATTGTTTGTCGAATGTCAATCAGGCAACTGACATACATCAAAAAAACACACTGAATACGGATTGCAACCACAATTATCGAAAGTGCCGTTAAACTTACAAAACCTTTAAAAATCCACACGTCCTCTCATCCGTTGCAACCGCAAAGCACCGTCCTGACAAAAAATCTTGCAAATTTATAAAACTTCGAACAAACTTATTGCTTGTTCACAAAAAACACCTCTTCGCTACGGGAACTCGTTCCACCGATGCATTCCTCAACAGGATATCCGCTTAATCAAACAATCCAAGAAAGTGCCATAAAGCGCATCTTTTCAAAAAAACAAAAAATCCTCTTTCCATTGAGAAACAACCCGCACACACTCAATCGTCTGGCTCGTCAATGCATCCTTACCCATAAAGCACCCAACTATATCCCACGGAAGTAGCAACACTGCCATCCCTTCAATCTTCTTGACCTAATTCTTTTAACACAATAGAAGGAACTTGGTTATGAATACACTGTATAAACTACTGAGAATAACCGGTACGGTTTGCTTATCGTGCGTCTGCCTGACCTCAAAGGCGGATCCGAAAATCCTGACGTTGGA
>JAEESJ010000045.1 GCA_016286235.1 Opitutales bacterium
GGGGTATGGTAAAAGAGCTATATCCAGACGTATTTTCTGAGTAATTTGCTTGATCGGTAAGGTAAGAATCGATTTTGGTATTCATGGCTGCGATGTGTGGCCATGAAGCCTTTTTGTATCATATGAGAATAGGATTAAAATTTTTTCAAAAATTTTTTGAAAAAGATACTTGACAGGGGTAGGAGAAAATAGTTTTGTGGTATACAGTTCTTTGAGAAATACTTTGTGCAAATGTTCGGGGAACCGAATAATAAAAAACTTTAAGGTAGTAATACCGGCTCAATTGGGAGAGATTGAGTTGAGAACGCAAAAGATAAGAGCGTAGGACGGCTTTGTATTGGGTTGTGGATTTTAAGAAGATGACAATTTAGTACGGAGAGTTTGATCCTGGCTCAGAGTGAACGCTGGCGGCGTGGCTAAGACATGCAAGTCGAGCGGTCATATGCTTTCGGGCATATGATAGCGGCAAACGGGTGAGTAACACGTAAGTAACCTACCCTTAAGACTGGGATAGCCCAGCGAAAGTTGGGGTAATACCGGATGAGGACCATAAGTGCATGCTTATGGATCGAAAGGGATGGAAAGACGCTTAAGGAGGGGCTTGCGGCCTATCAGCTAGTTGGGGGTGTAACGGACCCCCAAGGCGAAGACGGGTAGCCGGTCTGAGAGGACGAACGGCCACATTGGAACTGAGACACGGTCCAGACATCTACGGATGGCAGCAGTTTCGAATTATTCACAATGGGCGAAAGCCTGATGGTGCGACGTCGCGTGGAGGAAGAAGGTCTTTGGATTGTAAACTCCTGTCATTAGGGAGCAAAGTGCAAGTGAAGAGCTTGTTTTGAGTTAACCTAAAGAGGAAGCAGTGGCAAACTCCGTGCCAGCAGCCGCGGTAATACGGAGACTGCGAGCGTTACTCGGAATTACTGGGCGTAAAGGGTGCGCAGGCGGTTGTATGTGTTGAGTTTTAAAGGTCGAGGCTTAACTTTGACATGGGCTCAAAACTGTACGACTAGAGTACTGGAGAGGTAAGCGGAATTCCTGGAGTAGCAGTGAAATGCGTAGATATCAGGAAGAACACCGAAGGCGAAGGCAGCTTACTGGACAGAGACTGACGCTCAGGCACGAAAGCGTGGGGAGCGAAAGGGATTAGATACCCCTGTAGTCCACGCTGTAAACGTTGTACACTAGGTTTTGGTGCATCGATCGCATCAGGATTCAAGCAAACGTGATAAGTGTACCGCCTGAGGACTACGGCCGCAAGGCTAAAACTTAAAGGAATTGACGGGGACCCGCACAAGCGGTGGAGCATGTGGCTTAATTCGATGCAACGCGAAGAGCCTTACCAAGACTTGACATGTAGAGGACAGGGTATGAAAGTACCTCTTCCTTCGGGACCTTTACACAGGTGCTGCATGGCTGTCGTCAGCTCGTGTCGTGAGATGTTCGGTTAAGTCCGGCAACGAGCGCAACCCTCGTTCTTAGTTACCAGCGGGTAAAGCCGGGGACTCTAGGGAGACAAACTGAAAAGTGGGAAGGTGGGGATGACGTCAAGTCAGTATGGCCCTTACGTCTAGGGCTGCACACGTGCTACAATGCCCGGTACAAAAGGAAGCGAAACTGCGAGGTAGAGCGAACCCTAAAAGCCGGGCCCAGTTCGGATTGAAGTCTGCAATTCGACTTCATGAAGTTGGAATCGCTAGTAATGGTATATCAGCTACGGTACCGTGAATACGTTCCCGGGTCTTGTACACACCGCCCGTCAAGTCATGAAAGCCGGTTTTACCCAAAGTACGCTCAGCCAACCTGCAAAGGGGGCGGCGTCCTAAGGTAATGTTGGTGATTGGGCCTAAGTCGTAACAAGGTAGCCCTAGGGGAACCTGGGGCTGGATCACCTCCTTTCTATGGAGAAATCCAGGTTTCGGAAGGAACGCTGGATAAGGTCGACGGAAGAGCCTGAACATGTGCACAAATTAAATTTTCTGAAAAATGGAGCTTGACAGCTGAGGGAAGAAGAAGTGAAGATAAGTTACGAGGGGTCGTAGCTTAGTTGGAAGAGCGCCTGCTTTGCATGCAGGAGGTCGTCGGTTCGAATCCGATCGACTCCACCAAGAAGCTGAGAGAGGGCTCATAGCTCAGTTGGTTAGAGCACGCGCTTGATAAGCGCGGGGTCGATGGTTCAAGTCCATCCGGGCCCACCAGGACACTTTTTGATCTTTGACAGTTTAATGAATATTGTGGAAAACTACAATAGCTAAAGAATATCGAGAACATAAATAAGGAAAGGGCAATCGGCGGATGCCTTGGTGACAGAAGGCGATGAAGGACGTGACTACCTGCGAAAAGTCTCGGGGAGCCGGAAGTAGGCTGTGAGCCGGGAATATCCGAATGGGGAAACCCGCTCGGTGTAATGACCGAGCAGTTTGGCATGAATTCATAGTGTTAAACGGTGAACCTGCTGAAACGAAACATCCAAGTAAGCAGAGGAGAAGAAAGCGAATGCGATTCTCCGAGTAGCGGCGAGCGAAAGGGGAGAAGTCCAAACCGCGGGATTTATCCTGTGGGGTTGTAGGACCTGCGATAACGAAGGAAGCGAATAGCTTAGTACTTTTGGAAAGTTGAGCCGGAGAGGGTGACAGCCCCGTGAGCGAAATTTGCAACCTGAGGAGCGGGTATCCTGAGTAGCACGAGATAAGTGGAACCTTGTGTGAATCTGCGCAAACTACTGCGTAAGGCTAAATACTACCTGTCGACCGATAGTGAACAAGTACCGTGAGGGAAAGGTGAAAAGAACCCCTGTTAGGGGAGTGAAACAGAAACTGAAACCAATTGCCTATAAGCGGTCGGAGCCTCTTTATGGGGTGACGGCGTACCTTTTGCATTATGGGTCCGGGAGTTATTGTCTACGGCAAGCTTAAGGATTTACGGTCCGGAGGCGAAGCGAAAGCGAGTCTGAACAGGGCGTCCAGTCGTAGGCAACAGACCCGAAGCGGAGATGATCTACCCATGGCCAGGCTGAAACTTTGGTAAAACAAAGCGGAGGGTCGAACTAACTTGTCTTGAGAAACATCTGGATGAGCTGTGGGTCGGAGCGAAAGACTAATCAAATTCCGTGATAGCTGGTTCTCTTCGAAATATATTGAGGTATAGCCTTGTACGTTAAACATCGGGGGTAGAGCACTGAAAAGCCGAGGGCCCACACCAGGGTACCAACTCTTATCAAACTCCGAATACCGATGCGTACTGTACGGGAGTCAGGCAGTGGGGGATAAGCTTCATTGCCGAAAGGGGAAGAGCCCAAGATTACCGATTAAGGTCCCTAAATATGACCAAGTGGTTTTAAGGAGGTGAATTTACACAGACAATAGGGATGTTGGCTTAGAGGCAGCCATCATTTAAACAGTGCGTAACAGCTGACCTATCAAGTGAATTTGCGCCGAAGAAGATCGGGACTAAGTCATATACCGAAGTCGTAAGTTCGCGCAAGCGAGCGGTAGAAGAGCGTTCCAACGTAGGATGAAGTTCAAGCGGGAGCGAGGATGGACGATTTGGAAGTGAGAATCCGGACATGAGTAACGATAAACGGGGTGGAAATCCCCGTCGCCGAAAGGACAAGGTTTCCTTGGGAAGGTTCGTCCCCCAAGGGTGAGTCGGGAGCTAAGTTGAGGCCGTAAGGCGTAATCGATGCACAACTGATTAATATTTCAGTACTTATTTATAAGCGTTATTATTCAAGGAATGACGAAAGTGGCTACTTCAGCGTACGATCGAAAGTGTACGTCCAAGTAACGAGACTGCGGGGCAGGTAAATCCGTTTCGCATTAAGGTTGAGTTACGACGGGTCGTTGCGGCTTCGGCCAAGGCGGAGTGAAGGATGTCGTATTTTCAGGAAAAGTTTCGTGAAGAGTTTATAAGTAACCCGTACCGGAAACCGACACAGGTGTTCGAGATGAATATTCTAAGGCGCGTGAGCTAAATCTCCCTAAGGAACTCGGCAAATTAGTCCTGTATCTTAGGTAGAAAGGATACTCCTTTATGGAGTCAGAGTGAAGAGGCCCTACCGACTGTTTAGCAAAAACACAGCTCTCTGCCAAGTCGTAAGACGATGTATAGGGAGTGACATGTGACCAATGCGGAAAGGTGAAACCCGAAGGTGCAAGCTTTCGGACTAAGCCCCCGTGAATGTCGGCCGTAACTATAACGGTCCTAAGGTAGCGAAATTCCTTGTCGGGTAAGTTCCGACCTGCACGAAACATGTAACGAGTTGGGCGCTGTCTCGGGGAGATGCTCAGTGAAATTGTAGTAGCGGTGAAAATGCCGCTTACCCGCAGTAGGACGGAAAGACCCTATGGACCTTTACTATAACCCGGTATGGATGACTTATTTTTATTGCGTAGGATAGGTGGGAGGCGAAGATCGCTTGTTTCAGGGCAAGCGGGAGTCAACGGTGAAATACCACTCTTTACTGATGAGTTATCTAACCTTTATCCGTGAACCGGAGAAGGAACAGTGCCGGGGGGTTAGTTTGACTGGGGCGGTCTCCTCCGAAAGAGTAACGGAGGATTACGAAGGTCTCCTCACTCCGGTTGGTAACCGGAAGCAGAGCATATGAGTATAAGGAGGCTTAACTGCGAGACCTACGAGTCGAGCAGATGCGAAAGCAGGTTCAAGTGATCCGGCGGTTGTTTGTAGAAACGCCGTCGCTTATAGGACAAAAGGTACCCTAGGGATAACAGGCTGATAGCGCCCAAGCGTTCATAGCGACGGCGCTGTTTGGCACCTCGATGTCGACTCAACACATCCTGGGGCTGGAGAAGGTTCCAAGGGTTCGGCTGTTCGCCGATTAAAGTGTTACGTGAGTTGGGTTCAGAACGTCGCGAGACAGTTTGGTCCTCTATCCACTGTGGGCGCAGGAAATTTGAGGAATACATTCCCTAGTACGAGAGGACCGGGAATGACGAGCCTCCGGTGATCCGATTGTCGTGTCAACGGCAGAGTCGGGTAGCTGAGCTCGGATAGGATAAGCGCTGAAAGCATCTAAGCGCCAAGCCGGTTCCAAGATAAGATTTCCCAAGCGCGAGCTTGTAAGGATCCCGAAAGACGATCGGGTTGATAGGGTATAGGTGTAAGTGCGGTGACGCATTGAGCTAAATACTACTAATGTTCCGAGTGAATTTATGTTTTTTACTTTGGCAAAGGTAGTTTTCTGCGGTATTCATTGAACAATCAAAAAGTAGCGGAAGTTTCTGACTTTCCGGGTATCTTTTGTGCGGCGAAAGAGCTTTAATGGCTTTTGTTTGTTGCTTGGGTGTCTGGGTTTGGTCGCAATGCGTTGCGCCATGTGTTGGAGATGGATATTTTGATTTGATACTTTGCCCGGTGACGATAAGCTCAGGGGAAACACACGTTCCCATTCCGAACACGCTCGTTAAGACCTGAACTGCCGATGGTAGTGTCCTGCAATGGGATGTGAGAGTAGGTGATCGCCGGGCTTTTTTGTTTCTTCTTTTGTTTTTCTTTTTATTTATTTAGGTTTTGGGTTTCTGTCTGTTTGATGTTTTGTCTGTTTTAATTGAGCCTCGTGTGTGGTTTTTTGCGGGGTGAGGTTTTTTGATAGTTTTTTTGCGACATATGATGTCGTGGATTTTTTTAAACAGAGTGTTTTTGAATTTTAAAGACTTAGAGAAATTCTTGATAGCCTCATGAGGTGTTTTTAGAATCAATAGCGTTGGTTGTGACTGCCAACGATTGATATTTTTTATGGAGCATATTATCGATCCAAAGTTTTTTTGTTGCAAAAAACTGACATTCGCAGTTCCATGCTGTAACCATGAGAACTATATTTCCGAATGTTTGGATTCAATTTTGGCGCAGGAACTCAATGTCCCGTTTGATATTTTAGTCTGTGATGATGCCAGTACCGATAATACACCAAATGTATTAAGAGAATATCTGCGTAAATATCCCGATAAAATAAAAGTCATCTTTTTGGGAAAAAACGGCGGAAATTTACACACGCTCAATACTTTGTTTAATCACATTAAATCGGAGTATTTTTACGTTGTCGACAGCGACGATTATTTATTGGGAACGCATTTTATTCAAAAGGCTTTGGATTTTTTGGAAACACATCCGAATTATACAATGTATGGCGGAAATTGTTTTTTTCTTAAACAAGGGCGACTTAAGGGACATTACATGTCCGGGATGGTTTTGGGCTTGAGTTTTTCATGGAACGATATCTGTTCTCATATCAATTTTCAGTCGCAAACATCATGTCTGTTGTATCGGAATATTGTTTTTTTAAATGGTGCAACGGATGAATTTTTACAGGCTGAGAATACTTTTGATCGCTTCGTTTATTGCGGAGAAAATTTAAGAATTTTGAGACATCTGCAAGAAGGGAAACTTTTTTTGTCGGACGATGATATGGCTGTTTATCGAATACACAAAAATGGAATTTTTAGGGGATGTATTGATATAACGCGCTCTATCAGATATGTTTATGGTTACTTGCGTCTGTGTGAAATTTTTCCCGATCACAAAAATTTCTATGAGTCTCTTTTCTTTTTCCATTATTCGCGAGTTTTAAAGAAAATTTACAAAAATCGCGTTAATCCAAATTATTTACAACAGGAAGATTGCGATTTGTTAAAAGAAATTTATCGTTTATTGCCGACAGCGGATTTGGATTGGAGTAAATTTAAATGGCATTCGAGCATTTTGGTGAAGTGTTTTTATAAAGCGAAAACGTATGCCTGGCTTCTTTGTCGGCAAATGCATCGAATTTTAAGTCGGAAGCAGATCTTTTAATTCTTCGAACGATGTTATGCAGGGTGGAGTTTCTCCCAATCTTACTTCACAGGTGTGTTTTCGAGAACACTCCTCAGCCACACAAAACTTTGTTCGATAACTTCTGGCAAGCGTGCGACTTGATGCCCAACATTTTTAAGGCGCATGTACGTAATATTTACGCCTGCTTGTTTTGCGTATTCCACAAAGGCATCCTCGGAACGGATGGCGGTATCTAAATCTCCCGCAACGACCAAATACGGAGAACGAATCTGTTGGTATTCCGTTGCCGGCCATTGAAGTGCATCGGCATGATACGCATAGGTCATGCCCATGAAGAATTTTTCGAAAGTCGGATTTTTGCAAGTTTTATCCATTAAAGCATCATAATCTCGGCGCGTGCGCGGAAATTCCTTTTTGAGCGACCCGGGAAACCATTGCGGTAAGCGTGCGCGCAATCGAATATGCCACGGAAGACTTTCGAACAAATGCATTCCGTCGATGAATGCCCATAATTCATCGCGCCAAGCCCAACCGTCGGCACCGGACCAATTCACGGTTGCAAGCGTTTGGTCGGCATAGGCAATGGTTAAAGCCGTTACCAAAGGGCCGCCTTCCGAAACTCCGACGAAAATTAATTTCCCGTTCCAACCTTGGGGCGGGTGTTTTTGAAGATACTCAATTACATTTCGATGATCCTGTAGGCGTTGTGTTCGCGTGTAATGTCGCATAAACATATCTGCATCGATAGTTGCGGCATCCATACCCCATTGTTCGCAGGTAACGAGGCCAACACCGAGCTCCAAAAATTCCTTTAAAAAAAATCGATGCATATGAATAATGCTGTACAAACTTTCTTTTGAAGAGGAGCCGGTGCAGAAGAAGGCAATCGGATAGGATTTATTGGATGGCTTGCTGAAGTAAAAAGTAATGGCAGGTGCGTCTTTTTGCGGTCGTGCAACTGAAAATGTGCAGGATGACGGCGGCGTATAAGTCGGCAGAGGGCCTTTCTCGTCAAAAGAAAATTTATAAGGCGTAATGTTCCCTTCATCAGCCAAAAGGGTTGAGAAACTGAAGAAAATAATGAGAAACCGAAGAAAACGGAAAATAACGATATGTTTCATCTCTTTCGTGCCATTTCTCAATTTTTCGCTTTATCTTCCGTCCATCGTTTCCATTTCCGATACAGTCGCTTGAGATTTTCTATATCTTTTACCTGCTCGGGTAACTCCGAAAACCACCGTAAATCGATGGATTCGTCTGAAATTTTGATGGTGTCGTTCGGATCTCGGACTTGAAGCAAAAAATTGAAATCATAAGGCGGATGTAACGGATCGGATACGATGCAAATATCGAAGATATTTTTCGAAACGAACGCCAGGGACTTTAATCCCGACTCTTCCCGGGCTTCCCGAAGAGCCGTGCGATGAATATCATACAGGTCGCATGCTTCGGGATGACCGCCGAGCGGGAGCCATAATTTGCGTTTTTTATGCAACGTTATCAGAAATCGATCCCCCGTAAAGTTTATAATCCACGCGGAAGCGGTAATATGACCTTCGCGGCAGGTGCGTTCGAAGCAATCCCTGTGCGCGGTGACGAAATTGAGCATCTTCCTTTTCAAAGAAGCTTCGTTATCGTCGCAAGGTTCGTAGGCATTTAATAATTGAAGGAGCGGTTGACGATGCATAATGAATTATTGGTACGTACGGTTATCGATGGTGCTTGAGAAGGGACTCGAACCCTTACGCCTTGCGGCATCGGATCCTAAATCCGACGCGTCTGCCGATTCCGCCACTCAAGCGCGTCTTTTATTATTCAGATCCAAGCAGTTTTTTCTGTTTAGAACAATCATATTTGCACATCGGTGCTATATTTGCACGAGTTTTTACGGAGCAGAGGAGTTTGAAAAAATTTTTTTGCCTGTATAAGGCTTTCAATAAGCGGGTAACTTTACAAACGTATGTTGCCGTGCCTATGATGGTGGAAATGAAGATTTGAGAGATGTGTTTTCAAAAAGAGATGGGGCAGTGGATGACGCCCGACGGAATTGTCGCGATGATATTGGACGGGGTCGGATATGCCGGAAGGAAAATTTTGGAGAAGACGATTATGGAGCCGTCGTTCGGTGACGGTGCATTTTTACGTAATATCGTTGTTCGCGTTATCGGCGCGGGACGAGATCGAGGGTTAAACAGTGAATGCATTGCTCGGATTCTTAATGAAAACATTTACGGAATTGAGAAAGATAGGAGTTTATATGATAAATGCATCAAAAAGCTTAATGCTCTGCTTGAAGCATATGAAATTCCGATAATCTCCTGGAATAACCTGATTTTCGGCGATGCAATTACGGAGCACGTTCGCTTTTTGGAAAAATTTGATTATTGCGTCGGTAATCCGCCTTTTGTAAGGGTACACAACATACCGCAAGAATATCGCAGTGTCGTAAGTAATTTTCGGTTTTCGGACGGTATGCGCGATTTATATGTCACATTTTACGAAATCGGGTTAAAAATGCTTCATGAAAAAGGTAAGTTGGGTTTTATTTCCGCGAATTCATTTTTAAAAAACACTTCTCAACAGGCGTTTCGGGATTATTTGGTTAAAAGTAAGTACATCAGCGCCGTTTATGACTTTAAAACTTCAAAAATTTTTTCCGATGCGGATACCTATACCTGCATTTGCATATTAAACAAGAATCGGAAAAGAGCGGATTTTTCCGTCGATTACAGAGAATATCAAATGTTCGATTTGGTCGAACGGAACAGGTTAAGTTATGAGTACTTTTGCGAATCGCTTTTGGATAAAGCCTGGAATTTAGCCGGCGACGATGAGATTAGGTTTTTGGAAGAAAATAAGGCATTACCGATAAAAATACAAAATATAGCAATCGTTCAAAACGGCGTCGCTACCAACAGGGATGCCGTCTATATTGTCCGTGCTTTTTGCGATAAAAATCTGACAAAAGAATATCGCGGGAAGCACACCGATGCGCAAACCGTTGTGTATTTCCATGACGGTGGACGCGTCCATGAGATCGAAAGTACGATACTTCATCGGTGCGTTAAAGCTTCCAAGTTTAACGGTCAACTGACCAATACCTACATCATATTTCCTTACAAAGCATCGAAAGAACCGAAGTTTTATACTCCGACGGGGGAGAAATTGACAAGTGAATACAAACCCGTAACCGAAGAAGAACTGAAAACCGATTTCCCCAAAGCATACCAGTATCTGCTTTCAAAATGGGACGAACTTATTACGAGAGATACGGATAAGGGATCCGTTTGGTTTTTGTTTGGAAGAAGTCAGGGAATTCAAAACAGTTGTTTCAAAAAAATCGTTTTTAAGCATATTTTGAGCAAAAAGCATCCGATCGTTGAGCCTTTTGTTCTGGAAGAGGATGTTATTGTTTATTCCGGAATATTCATAACGATAGATCGAAACATTTGCATAACACCTAAATTCAAGGACGACGGGAATAAAACGGCAGGTACGTATATTTTTAATCTTGACGACTATAATTTTGAATTGAAAGAAACGGAGAAAGTTTTAAGGACGCCGGAATTTTCAAAATACTGCGCCATTGTGGGTAAAGACATGGCAGGAGGGTACGTCGGCGTTTCGGCAAAAATGGTTAAGGCATTTGGAACCCATTTAACGGATTTTCCGAATTTTCCCGTTTCCTTAAAACTTTCGGATGCCGAAATTGCCGATCGGCATTGTTTGAATAATCTGTTTCATCAAAAATTTGTACAAATTATTAAACAGTCTCACGAGAATATGGCGAAATTCGGGAAAACATCTTCCAAACGCGTTTCCGTATTCCACGGGTTTTTGGCAAGGCTCTTGCAGTATAAGCTCGGAACGGATTTTGATATTTATGCCGACGGGTATTCATACGGAAACGAGTATATCATCAGCGGGAATTTCGATAATAAAAAAGTAGATGTGGCGATAACCAAAAAGGGGCGTATTGTCGGTGCCGTTGCATTCAAACTGCTGGCAAATAATTTTAAGCAAAACAACAAAAATTTTATAGAAGCAATGCTTGGTGAAGCCACGCAGTTGAGAGGATTGGGCGTTCCTTACGGATTTTGCTACCTCATCCCCGAAAAATCACTGCATCTCGGAGTAGGATCGAGGCGACAAAAATTCATGTCGTTTGATGTTTTAACACAAGCCGACATAAAAGTTTATTATGACATTATAACTGATGCGCGATATAAGAACAGAACACCTGATGCCTTATTCGTCGGGATACATAAATTATTTAAAGATGAATTTTTAAATAATTTACGTCCCGGAGAAATGGTTGATTTATCGTCCGAGGAATACTTAAACGGGATAGAGCCTGTTTGGTCGGATTGTAATTTTATCGATGACGAAGAAATAAGAGACTACTTTTTGGCGGAGAACATAGGTGAGTTTTTAGATGAATTCGTAAAAATTATATTGGAGAAAGAGTAGTGTGAAGAAGTCTGAAAGACATCGAAAATTGTGTTAGAATAAAATCTTTTTCGGTTTCATCAAAGTAACGGCAGACGTTTCCCGCAAACATTTGCCAAAAAGCTCCTTGACTTGTAACGAAAAAAACTTTTCACGTGAGGCATACGGAGCAGGAATGAACGAAAAATCCTTAAAAGAGACGTTAAATTTGCCGAAAACCGCGTTTCCGATGAAGGCGGAACTGGTCAGGCGCGAACAGGAGCGGTTGCAAAAGTGGGATGAGGCGCGTTTGTACGAAAAAATTCAGGAGAAAAATGCAAACAATCCCCGTTTTCTGCTTCATGACGGTCCGCCTTTCACCAACGGTGACGTTCATATCGGAACCGCGCTGAACAAAATTTTAAAAGATATCATTCTGCGTTATAAGAGTATGTGCGGATTTTCGACGCCGTACATTCCCGGTTGGGATTGCCACGGGTTGCCGATTGAGCACAAAGTCGCCAAGGAACGGCCGGAGTTATTGAACAATCCCGTTGCGATGCGAAAAGCCTGTGCGCAGTTTTCCGACAGTTTCATTAAAAAACAGGAAAAGCAGTTTCGTCGGTTGGGTGTTTTGGCGGATTGGGAACATGCGTATCAGACGAAAAATCCCGCTTACGAAGCGAATGTTTTGCGAACGTTTGCGAAGTTTGTGCGTGCCGGTTGGGTCTATCGCAGTAAAAAGCCTGTTTATTGGTCGATTCCATGTAAAACCGCGCTGGCGGAGGCGGAGATCGAATATAAGGAGGTCACAAGCGCGAGTATTTGGGTAAAATTCCGTGTTTCGGAGCCCGAACAGTACGGCTTAGAGGCAAATTCCTTTGTGGTGATTTGGACGACGACGCCGTGGACGATGCCCGCCAATCGCGCGATCGCCGTTGCGCCGAATTTGCAATATATTGCCTTGAAAGTCGGGAGCGAGACGTATCTGGTGGCGGAAGGGCTTGCGGAAGCATTTATCAAGGATTGCGCTTTGAAAGAGGTTGTGCGCGGGAAAACGTTTCTCGGTAAAGACCTGGAAGGAATGAAAACACATCACCCGTTTTTGGATTTTGAAAGTCCTGTTGTTTGTGCCGATTATGTCACTCTGGATGCGGGAACGGGTTGCGTGCACACCGCTCCCGGGCATGGGATGGATGACTACCTGACGGGGTTGAAGTACAACCTGGAAATTGCCTGTCCCGTGGATGACAACGGCTGCCTGATGTCGGAGGGCGGTATGCCGGCGGAATTGGTCGGTAAAGCCGTTTGGACGCCGAAGGGCAATTCGCCGGCGAACGAGGCGGTGATTGCGTTATTGAAAGAAAAACAGGCTTTGTTGCATGAAGCACCCTATACGCATTCGTATCCGCACTGCTGGCGTTCGAAGTCCCCCGTAATTGCGCGCGCATTGCCGCAGTGGTTTATCCGTTTGGATGCGTTGAAGGAAAAGGCAAAAGCGGCGATTGAAAAGGTGCAATGGATGCCGGATTGGGGGAAGAAACGTATTCTCGGTTCCGTTGCGGCGCGTCCCGACTGGTGTATCAGCCGTCAACGTACCTGGGGTATTCCGTTGCCGGCATTTTTCGATGAAAATAATCAACCGTTACTGGATGCGGACGTGATTGAGGCGTTGTGCGACAGGATCGAAAAATACGGGACGCAATGGTGGTTTGAAAATGACGAAAAAACGTTATTGGGAGGGGTTTCGTTGCCGAAAAATTGGCAGGGAGCCTTGAAAAAAAGTTCCGATACGCTGGATGTGTGGATTGATTCGGGTTGCAGTCATGCGGCGGTTTTAAAGTCGAACGATTGGTTCCCGGCGGATTTATATTTGGAAGGCAGTGATCAACATCGCGGTTGGTTCCAATCGTCGTTGATGACGGCGTTGGTCGACGGCGATTGCGCTCCTTACAAAACCGTTCTTACGCACGGCTTTTTCGTGGACGAAGAGCGGAAGAAAATTTCCAAAAGTTCCGCCAATGCCGATAAGCCGCAAACTGCCGATGCGTATGTCGGCAAATACGGCGCGGATATTGTGCGTTTGTGGATTTCGTCCGAGGATTATAAGGACGATATTCCCGTGTCTGAGACCATTCTGCAACATGTGATTTCGACCTACCGTACATTGCGGAATACTCTGCGGTTTCAGTTGGGTAATTTGTACGATTTTAACCCGACGAAAGATAAAGTGCCGTACGATCGGTTGCTCGACATGGATCGTTGGGCGTTGACGGAAACAAATGCGCTCATTCGGGAGGTTACGGCGGCGTACGAAGGGTATGATTTTCATAAGGTTTATCAGGCAGTGAACCGTTTTTGTACGTTAACCCTGTCGGCACGGTACCATGATATTTTGAAAGATCGCCTTTATACGTTGCGTGCGGACGGTTTGGAGCGGCGTTCGGCGCAAACGGTGCTGTTTGAAATTTGTCAAACGTTGCTGAAACTGACGGCACCGATTTTGACCTTTACCGCCGACGAAGCCTGGGGATATCTGTGGGGGAATTCCGACTTCGGTTATCAACAATCGATCCATTTGGAAGATTTCCCGAAGCCGAATGCACAGTGGGATGACGAGCGCATCGTAAGGGATTTTGCCGAGCTGTTTCGTTTGCGCGAAAAGGTACAGTTTGAACTGGAGAAGTCGCGACAACAAAAGGTCATCGGTCAGTCGTTGGATGCGCAGGTGCTTATTGCAATCGGCAGGCAACACGCATGGTGCTCGTTAGTGCAAACGTATTGCGAACAATTGTCGGAGTGCTTTATTGTTTCCGCCGTGCACATCAAAGAAACCGACAGCGACGTCTGTGATATTACCGTGAAACATGCCGACGGTGTGCGTTGTCCGCGCACCTGGCGATGGGTCGACAAGTTGGTCGAGGTGGAAGGGTTTGGTTTGGTTTCGGAGCGTTGCGCGGACGTGTTGCGGTTTCGAAAGCAGAGTTTATAATGAAACAACAACGTCGCTTACAGGGAAGGATGCGGAAAATGGACTTTCAGGGAAAGAAAAACAAATCGCCGTTGGATCGTAAGGGCGATATTTTGAAAAATACTTCGGGCAACGCGTTTTCGAACGGTTCGAAGAAGCCGACGGACGGGAAGCCTTCGGGAGCCGTCGCGCCTCAAAAGCGTGTTCTGCATACCGCTTCGCCGGCGGATATTCTCGGTTTCCAATCGAAACCTTCCGTTTCAAAGAAGGAAGCATCCGTTCCCAAAAAATGGGAACCGTTTTATCGCAAGCTGTTGCGTCTGCAAACACTGTTGACCGACAGTAATGTCACACCGCAAGAAGGCGATGAGGAATTGTTGGAGTTCGTATTTGATCGATCGCGAACGCTTGCGGAGGTCAAAGATGCGATCGAGCGTATTTTTAAAGGTACCTACGGCATTTGCGAATTGACGCGCAAACCGATTGCGCTTGAACGATTGTCCGCCATTCCTTACACGCGCTATTCGTTGGAAGGTCAAAAGCAGGCGGAAGCGTTGCGTTCCGATGCGTTTGCTCCGGAAAGAGAAATGTTTGATACGGATATGGACAGAGAGGGGCTTTCGTACACACCCGATGAGCTGTCGGATGAGTAAAGCGTTTCGGATTTGGCTTTTCGTTGCCTTCGGAACGGTCGCAGCGGATCAGCTGACAAAGGTGGTTGCGTTGCATTTTGAACCGTATCGTTTGCCGATTATTCCGAATTTCTTTTCTTTAACGCTGACGACCAACAGCGGGAGCATTTGGGGCTTGGGTGCGGATTACACGCAGGTGTTGGCGTGGCTTGGGATTATTTTCGTCCTTCTTTTGTGCGTTTTTTTTCGTTCTTTCATCCAAAAACATCCGATGACAAGCGGCTTCCTGACGGGCGGAATGGTCGGCAATACGATCGATCGCTTTGCGCGCGGGTATGTAACGGATTTTTTGGATTTTTACATTCAATCATGGCACTGGCCATGTTTTAATGTCGCCGATATCGCCATTACGGGAACGTGTCTGTGGCTGATGTTCGGCGACGGGGCGAAGAAAAGCGGCTGAGTGGACGGACTTTCTTTGTTCTTTACGACATAACCGCTATTTTTACGCCGTTCCCGCTTTTTCAAAGGTGTGAAATTCGGGCGTAATTGTAAATTCAATCAATTCACCTTCGATTTCGTTCGGTGCATAAAGGGAGCGCAGTTCGACGGGAAACAGTTGCCCCATCAAAGTGGCGTTCAGGGTGCTGAGGGTGTGCCAGTTGGTGCGAACATTCGGGGTCGGAACGGTGCGAATTTCAAATTCAACCACATTCGGGTTATCCATGGAATAGCCGTCTTCGCCGAAACGAAAGTTAATGCCGATCGTTGTATCCGATGGCAATAATTTGTCGGTGCACAAACGCGGAAGTTTTTTGGAAAGTTCGGTGCTCTGTTGTTGCGCCTTTTTGAATGCCACATCGTTATTGGAGCCGATTTGGTTTCGTTGAGCGATCGGAACGGAAGCATCGAACGGCATGCCGAGACCGAAATTAACGCGCGTTTTTGTTTTGGCTTTGGCATCGGATGCTTCGAAAGACCATGGGTTGAAGCCGCAAATGCGGTCAAGTAAATCCGATGCCACCCGCGGTTCCAACTCAAGGAGATGTTTGATGTGATCGTCGTCGATACGGTAATGATAGGCAATCGTCAGTTTCTTTAAGTTCCAATACCAATAGGAGTAGGTTTTCAGCGGGATGCGTACGGTGGCAAAATTATAGGGCGTTTCGGGGCGAAGCAGAATGGCATTGCTGACCCCGAGGGCGTTCACAAAGGTGCGGTACGGTTGCATGGCGGTGGGTGAAGATTGAGTTAAAAGGCGTTCATTTGACGAAAAATCGGACGATGGAACGGGAAATTACGAGGATGGGATCCAGACGGTTTTCAGCTCGCCGTTTTCCACAACGGCAAATTCTTTGAGCTTGATTTCGGTTTTTTCGGGTAAAGCGGCGGCGTTGAGGACGACCTTCTTATCTTTATCCTTAATCGTCAGCTGTTTGCACTGTCCGCGGTCGATCATCGAATTGACCAGGGGCGTCATGTGCGGGAAGTAGGTTTTGGTACTGCCGGTGCGTCTGGCGGCAAAGCGCGCGTTCGTGTCTTCGGTGATGGTTCGCATGCGGTGCGTGTGCATCAACTGACAAAGATCGTTGGGACCGAGCTGCTTCGGCGCACCGAATTTCAGCTGTACCGTTCCCGAGTCCAAAAATGAGCGTTCTTCCTGTACCGGGAGCCGCAATTTGCGCCATTCGGCGTGACCGTCGGTAAAATTCAGCGTTTGTCCCATAAAGGAATTGGATAATTCTTCGCGTTCCAGACGCAGTTGTCCTTCGTAACGCAGGCAGTGCGTGGCGTCGTAGATGATTTTTGCCAGGTTTTTCGGCGGTTCCGTACCTTCGCTGAGGAAAATTTCCTTGCGGTACGGTCGCGAAACGGCGTCGGTGGCGCACAATTTAAGGGAAAACGTTCGGTTTGCAATAACGCTGTCGGCGGTTTTACAGCTTACGTCGGCGGTAATCGTTGCATACTCCGCGCGGCATCCCATCCACGGCGCAACGGCTCCCTTTGTCAGTTCGTTCCGAAGTTTTGTTGAACAGCGCACGTTGGAAATTTGAATATCCTTGTCCGCAGTTTGGCTCAAACAGGGAAAATGTTCCTTCCACCAGGCGACCGAAGCGGTTTCGATCGGTTTTGTTTCCACATACTGCTCCTGGACGTGCGAATGCGTGCCTTCCAGTTCGATCGTCAGCACCAGCGCATTGAAGCCTTCGCCGACATCTTTGTTCGGGTAGGCGTCCGTTGTAACGGTCTTCCGGATTTCGCCGGATTGAGAATGCGAATGTTCGTATTTCAATACGACGGCGTTGATTTGCAAATCGTTGCGCGGAACCATCGAAAATTGCGAACATTGCGTTAATGATACGGTTGCCGTTCCGAGGCGATCGGCACATGCGATCCTCAAGGTCGGTTGCGGTGTCGTGTAGTCGAACCAAACGACCGCGTCGGGCGTCCAGCGTAAAATCTTTATCAGTACTTCGGCACAACTGCAATCGCGAACGGTTTCGCACGGAAATGCGAAATCAAAGCCGACAATATCCCCGCAGGCAATCGGCGCGCCGTGTTTTTGGGCGTAAGTGATAATATCCTTTAAACATTGCGCGGCGTGAACGGGCTTCCCGTCCTTATCCTGTCCCAACAGACAGACACTGCGGGAAACGGTTTCGGTCTTTCCCGTTCCGTCCTTAAAGTATTCCCACGGCTGCTGAAACACCAAATGTTCCAGGTACCACGCGGGACCCGAAACGCGGTAGGTCGCCAGCTCTTGCGTTGCGCCGTAAAAGCAGGGTGTCTGCGTGATGCGCCCGCAAAACCAGCGTACGTTGTCTTTGAAAATTTCAACCGTTGCTTCGGCGATAAACGATTGCGCCGCGGAAGCGGTTTGAAACGTCAATGTGTCGGTGCCCTGATTGAGAACGTGACGTTCGACGTTGAAAATGCCCCATTCGGACAGTGTTTTCTTCTGAACGCGCTTATCGGGTGCCTTGTAAGACAAAAACCAAGTCATCAGTGTCGCGCCTGTTTCAGTTGTTCCTCCAATTCCGCCAGGCGACATTCAAGATCGGCGATGCGATTGAGTTGTTCGTCGTAAGCGTCCGACAGTTCGTTGTAGTTTCGACGATTGCCGAAATCGTTGTAATAGTCGGGTGAGGACATTGTATTTTTAAACATCATATCTTTCATAAAAGTTCGGGTGTTGATTTTCATTGCGCATTAACATGCAGTTTCCCGCCGTAGATTTCGTACGTCGTATAGGAAGCGTTCCCTTTGTAATGCGTTTGAACGGACGCCAGCGTGGCGGATTCCAGCGTGAGCGTCCGCACGCGCGAACCTTCCGATTGGATGAGAACTTCGCCGTGTGCGTGAGCGATTTCGCTCGCGTGAACGAGCATGTGTTCCATCGCCGCCGATTGGTCGTTGTGCAGGCGTCCGACTTCAAAAACAAGCCGAATCTGGAGATTGCCGCGGTCGTAGGTTTGAACGGAAGCGGCGCGGATGGCTTTGACGGATTGCAGGATGCGTTCCGCCGTAACGGACATGTGTGTCGGTTCTTCGTTCAACGCGGTTCCGCCCGCCAGAACGTAGGATTTTTGGTCTGTTTTAAGCGTAATTTTCATGCGTTTGAAACGTTAAAATCGGAAGTTACAAAGTGCAGTTGCAACGCGGTGCCGTTCGTCCAATCGAGCCGCGTCCACGGTTCTTTTTCGGTCAAAACGAAACGCCCGTTCCAGAGATTGTCGACAATCAGCGGTTTTTCGGTAACCCAAAAGCTGATTTTCTCCGCCCAATCTATAAACGCGGGTGCTTCGTCGTACCGTAGCGATTGTGCCAGCGTGAGATTGAGCGACAACGTTCCCCAGCAGGACGATGCCAACCCGAGCGTTTGTAACGGAAACGGTAACGAAACGAACAGCAGGAACGGTTGTGTTTGTGCAACTTTCAGTGAAATGAGTTCGTCGACGGAAAAGGCGTCGCTTGCAACGACGGTCATCGTGTTTTTGATCTCTGACGCTTTGAGAGTTTCAATCAGCTTGGTTTGAATGCTTCGTAAAATGGGTTTCATGATTGTCCTTTCAACGGAAGCGGGTTGTTAAAATCCTTTCAGTGTCGATTGGCGTGCATCGCGTCTGCGGTAATGCACCGCTTCGATGCGCGGATCGGTGACTTTCGGGTTTGATTGCTTTTCCCACATCGCCGCCAAATCATCCAGAGTCTTGCGCGCCTGCTGGGCGTTGCGGATTTGGTCGTCCGACAATTTCAGATCGGGCAAACGCGATTGAAGCGCTTCGATGATAAGCTGGCATGCGGCAGTTTTGCACGCCGTCGGAATGTGATTGGGCAACGTCGGGTTCGGGTGAAATTTTTGCGGCACGCGATTTTGAATGTAGGCGCAAATATCCTTCACGACGGCATTGGTATGCTTCGGATCGCCTTTTTCGCGAACTTGATTGACCAACGTGAGCTGATCCTGAATGAGATAATCCGAAATGTGTTTGACTTCGAGTAAAGTCCAGGGAATTGAGATAACGGGCATGAGAAATCTAAATGTTTAAGGGTTGATAAGTGTTAAGGTTTGGGAGAGAGGGCGCGAAGCCCTCCCTCGATGTGTTTGTGTTACGCGCCTTTGACTTTGATTTGAAGAATGTTGGTTCCCGACGTAACGACGATATTGCTGTAATGTTCGACGGTAATATCCGTGTACTTGGTGTGCGGTTCGACGTAGACGCGGAACAGTTGCCCGTCGTCAAACGGCGTTACAAAGCGTTTCACGGCGGACGGCTCGTCCTTTAAGAGACCGTTCTGCGCATAGAACGCGAAGATTTCGTCGCCCTCCAATTCTTTGCCCTGCAATCCGAGATGAACCTGCTTAATCAGTTGCACATTCTCAACCAGCAGTTTCTCCGCCAACGCTTCGCGCGACAATTCCGCCGCGATGCGGGCACCCGCGTTGTTCTGCGAGGCATAGCAGTCCTGACGAAGGTACCAGGCACCTTCGCTGAACAGCAGACGGTTCGGCGAAAAACCGTAATCGGAACGCGCCGCTAAGACGGCATTGCGAAGATCCGCGTCCGGTTGTGCTTTTTCACCCGTCCAGGCTTCCGGTTCGACAATCTGCTTTTTGGCTTTCTTTTGAGCCGCTTTGATGGTTTCGACGAACGCCTTGATCGTGCGACGGTATTCGTTGCAACAGAGGCGGTTTTTGAGCGCATAAACATAGCGCGCTTCCCAATCGCCGCCGGCGATGTCGTCGGTGTCCACGCGAACCGTCAGACCTTTGTTGAACGTTTTTGCCTGCACCGTTTCGCCGTTGAAATCGATGTGTTTGAAACTGCTTCCGACGGTGCGAATGTCGTCGCTTTCCGAGAAAAACGTATCGTTGTCGGCGATCTTTTTGTACTCAAAGCGACGCGCGACGAATACGATCGGTGCGGCGAAATTTAACGCCTTTTCGATGTCTTCGTTGTCTTGCATCGAATTGGCGAATTGGGTCAGTTCGGACGAATAGTAGTTTTGATTGAATTGGGTTTCGTTTGCCTGTGTTTCGTTTGTCATAAGAGGATGCGATTATTTGAGGTTGTACGGGAGGGTGGTGAGGGCTTCGATGCGATCGTCTTTCCCGCCGCTCGAAAGTGCCAGACCGACGATGTTGTTGCCGTCCGATTTTTTGGCGAAGCCGTCTTTGGCAAAGCTGACGAATTCACCGGCTTTAACGGCATCCGCCATCAAAATGCGCGCCGTTTGTCCGTTATTGGACAGCGGTTGAACGGACACGTAGGTTTTGTCGTCCGAAGCGGTCGTGTCGCGCAGGGCAATCCCCCAGGGAATGCTCTTTTCGGAACACAGCGCAACGAACTGTTCGTCGGCGTCAAAGCTGACCAGCATGCCGGCTCGAACCGCGCTTCCCGGTTTTAAGCGCTTGGTGAGAGCGCCCTCGAAAAACCCAACGGCATTTGCGTTGGACATGATTTTACGATGTGTACTCATAGGTTAAAAAAAGGTTAAGAAAATTGTTAAATTTGTGGTTATTCCGCAGCCGTCATCGGTTTCAACGATCGCGGCACAAAATTCCTGCGGTTCGGACGAGCCGTCGGCGGTTCGGAGCCGTCGCCTTCCGTTACATTCGGATGATCGTTTGAAAAGGTTGCGGGCGATTGATGAAGCAACACATTCCAGGCTTCGGGGTAACTTTCGCCCGTGGCTTCCATGCGCGCCCGAACCGCTTGTCCGAATTGCAGAATGCGCCGTTTTTCTTCGCGTGTTTGCGTACCGTGCAGATCGGATGAAAGCGGTGTTCGATGACCCGAGAACGGATCTTCGTCGGATGTCGGAAGCGGGGCAGGGGAATGTGTGCCGACGGTCGGTGCCGTTTGTTTGGTTTTTTTTACAAACGCCTGACGGATGCGTTTGATGAACGTTGCAAATCCCTTGTGAAGTGCGCCATCGGAACGAACGCCGCCTGTTTTCGTGTGCGACGTTTTGGACGAAACCTGCCGTTTCGTCAAAAATCGCAGGAGGGCACGAAGCCCGAGGCTTTTTTTCGGCAACGCATCGAACACGATCGGTTGAACGGGCAAATTCGGGTGTTGTGTCAGACCGAGGGAAAGGAGGCGCTCGGGATGATAAGCGGTTTGATGTTCCGTTTTGCAAAGCACCCAGCGCGGAGATAAGTACTGTCGCGGCGATTTGGACAGAAATGTGCGACCGTATTTTGTGAATTTCACAAACACCCACAGACCGTCTTTATCGGTACACAAATTTTTCACATAGCCGTAAATGCGAGGATCCGAATGTTCGCTCTTAAACAGCGGATCATCGGGGTGTCCGAGATAGACGGGGATTTTTTTCAGTCCGAGACGGAACCGCCATGTGCGCGTTTTGCGGATGCAACGTTGCGCATCAGCAGACGAGATGCTTTGCAAACCCTCGGGATGTTCGAAGGTACCGTAGGGCGATAAATGAAGTTTGAAAGTTTTCATGGATATTTTGATGGCTTCTGATTACTTTTGAACGGTATCGTTTTTATCCGTCGGCGGATTGATGCCGAAGTGTTCGCGGATGTCGTTGAGGCTCAGCGATACACCCATGTCGTAGAGGGTTTTCAAAATCGCCAGGTCGTTGTTGAGATTTTTGTTGGGCGAAGGCTTCAGGTGAAAGTAGGCTTTCGGAAATTCGGTTTGTGCCAAATACCTCAAAACAGCCCGATCGACCTGGTCGTTGAGCGTATCGGAAATCATTTGTGCATCGTCCTCTTCCAACAGATCGCGTTCGTTGCGTTGTTGCGTGACGCCGACGGCGTTTTCGCGCCCGAGCGTTGTCAGATCCGAACCGCGCCAAAGTGCCGCCATCGCGCGATCCATGCGTTCCACCAGCTTCGGATACGGCAATTCGCCCTTGCCGGAAATATCGATCGCCTGAATATCCGTTCCGGCGGACATCAGGGCGTGAAATTCCGCGCCGAAATTCTGTACCGCTTCGCGTGCAATTTCCCATTCGGCGGAACCGGGGCGCGCCTGCGTGATGCCTTTGACGCCAGGCATGCCGTTGCGCTCGCAATAAATCAGCCAGTCGCGCAGGGGCAGATGTTTGAACAGGTAAGCGATGGAGCAGGATTCCATCAGTCCGTCGCCCGTGGTAATGAGCCATTCGTCGCCGGACAACGGAATGTCTTTATTGCCTTTGTCGCCGACGAAATGCAATCGCCCGTCTTTATTTTCGAAGAAGAACAGCGGCACGAAGCGGAATTCCGCCGTCAGCAAGGATCGCCCGTCCTTTTGAAAGGGCTTAAAGACCACCTCATGCACCGCGTACCGTTTCCCGACGGCATCCATCATTTGACGGATGAGCAACGGCAGACCGCCGCGTTCGTTCTCGTCGTAAGCGTTGATGCAGGAAAGGTGATTATAAAACTGCTCCAAAAGTTCCTTCTGGCGCGCGGCTTCTTCGGAATTATCCAGCGTGAGAATTTCCCAATCGAGGCGCGAAATCGATTTCTTGCGTTTGGAAATCACGCCTTGGAGCAGGTCGTCGCGGCGTTCGATGGCGTCCCAAACGAGGGCAGCCTGTCGCAGTTTCCCGGCGTGAAAATCGTCCAAAATGCGCGCCAACGACGTCGGCGTCAACGAACGAATGGGGTTCCAGTTCAGCCGCGCGAGGCTGTCGCGACGCAACGGTGTTACGTAGGTATTGGTCTTCATGACAAAACGGAGAAAAAGCGGTTGTGAACGGTGGCGGGAACGAAGGCGTTCGCGCATAATGCGTTGCCGACATTCGACGGATGTTGACTACTGCGACGTTTTCGCGGCGGCGGTGTTTGAAACTCGGGTGTATTCATAAGATTTAAAGGATCGAAAAATGCGGGTGCCTTCATAAGACGGGAGGTGCTTGCGGAAAGCCGACTTCCGCGGTCGAACGGCTCTACGCCGAAGAGGTTTGAAGTTCCGAACATTTTATTTTTGTAAGTCTTCATGGTGTCAAAAGTGTTCAGAAGCATGCTGTCGGTCGTTGAAAATGAAAGAGTTCGGCGGCGGCACTTGATGAGGTTTGTTTTCGGTCGGCGTACAGAGCCAGAGCCAATGCCCAAAAGCGGTCGGCGTGCCCGTCGGAACCGTGTTGTGCCGTCAATTTCATGTCCTCAGAGATGCGAACGGCGAGCAGATCGGAAATTAACCTTTCGTCGCACGGCAGGCGCAAGGTGCGTTGTTCGATGTGTGTTTTCAGATTGTAGGCGAGCGTTTCCTTGGTGCCTTGCGTGAATTGAACGCCTTCAACGGCAGTGCCGAAACGTGCCTGTGCGCGTTCCAGGAACTGCCGTCCGATGCCCGTTTGATCGATGCAGACGCGCTGAACGTTAAAATTGCGGAACAGTTTCCCGAAGAGGGCTTCCTGTTCGTCGAAGCGCGCGTTTTTCAGGCATTGCACATGACGAAGGAAGAAGGTGTTTTCGACTTTTTCGACCAAAACGAAGGCACTTAAATCCTGCGTTCGTGCGAGATCGACGCCCATCAGTGCCGTGCCGTTCGTCCACGAGTGCCAATCGCAGTTTTTTTCGTAAAAACACAGTTCCAAGGCTTCGTACGACAACAACGTCGAGGCATCTTCCATCGGCTGGCACATGTATTCCTGCAAAAAGGCTTTTTCGGTTGCGCAGGAATTTCTTATGAAATTGTAATAATCGCCTTCGTCCATGGTTTGGCGCGGGTCGTCGGGCGGAAGTTTGGCTTTTAATTTTCGTAAAAATCCCTGTTCCAATGCGTCCGATAACGTGACGCGATGTACGGAAATGCCTTTCGGATTGCCGCCGTTGCGCGCTTCCTCGATGAGACGATTGAAGAAGTTGTGCGCGCCGCGGTGCGTGGAAATCATCTCCAACTGCCCGCCCCAGGTAATGCCCGGATAAGCGACGTTGTAGAGTGCTTCGGGATTTTCGTGCAGAGCGAATTCATCCAAAATCCGCGATCCGCGTTTGCCGGCCTGTGCATTGATATTGGAAGAAATCAGCGTCAATGTACTGCCGTTGTTGAGGCGCAAAATCGTTCGCTGTTCCGACTGTTTCCCGATCAACTTCTCCTTATACGCCTGATTGAGAACGGACGCGAAGGCCTTGCAGTCATTGAGGAACAGTTGCGCTTGTTGCAGGTCACGTGAGCAAATCCAAACGTGCGTTCTCGGATGAACGGCGGCATTTCGCAAGGCGCGGTATGCCGTTGACCACGAGAGACCGATTTGCCGGGATTTTTCCATAATTTTGATACGCGCATCATCGCGGATCCAACGCACCTGGTAGGGGAGAAAGAAGGGCGTCATAACATTTGCAGTTGATCTTCGATGTCTTTGAGAACATCTTCCGATAAAGCCCACGCGTTGTTGTCGGTATTGGTGGAAGCGGATTTTTGACAAACGGCAAACAGCTGTCGATAGGTTTGCAGTAACTTATGCAAAATGCCCGTCAGTTCCTTCACCGTACCCAAGTTCGATGCGGCTTCGTCGACGCACAGACGATCGAAAAGTTTTTCCCACAAAAGCCCCATGGATTGTTCCGCCAAGTTCATTTGTTCGAGGAGAGAAGCGGTGTTTTTGGCGCGTTGAATGCGTTGCAGGTGCTCTTTAAAGGCGATCGGCGTTTCTTCGTTCATCGTTGAGAAAATCAATTCCTTTCACGGACAGTTTATAGCGTCGATGTTGCGGGCAAAGTTCGTTCGGGACGAGTTCCACAAAGTCTTTGGCATGCAAATACGCCAGTTCCTTTTCCAAAAACCGCCGTCGGATGCGCAGCCCCGAGAGAAACAGACCGAGTTTGAGCGTTTTCATCGGCAGCGAATGCGGATAAGCGGCGTCCAGTTGCAACAACAGCGTGCGTCGGACAAATTCGTTGAGAACAAATTCAATCATAAAAATCCTTTAATGTTTCAAATCCACAAGCGCGCTTCCGAAGTACAGTCCGACGATGGCGGAAAGCAGATGCGTATCGAGCGGCGTGATGACCAGCCCGTTCAGCTGTACCCAGTGAAGTTTTTCGTAAGCGGAGGAGAAAAACAGGAACCCGCCCGAGCGTTGCGAATAACCGACCGAAATCGGAACGTTCGGGTAAAAGACGGCAATCAGTTTCGGCCAGGCAATGACGAAAAAGACCGCAATAAACGCAATAAAGCGCCGCGTCAGTTGCAAGCCCGACGCTTTACGCGCGCTGACGACGGTATGTTCGAGGGCACGTGTTCGGCAGAGGCGCATCAGATGTTCGCGGTGATGTGCCGCCATGAAGAAACTGAGTAAGCGGATTCCGCTGCCGAGAAGCGACGATCCGAGCAACGAAACCAGTTCCGACGGGAGAGGTGTTGAGGCGAAGGTGTTCATGTGCCCCGAGTGTATCGAAAAATGCCGAAATCCCCAACGCTTGCGTGGGTTGCAGCCCGCTCTGTTGGCTGTTTGGAGTGGATTGCGTTACGCGGGATGAGGTTTTGGAAAATTTATCGAAACCGACGAAAAAACGACCCGAAAACGGTTTGGGAAATCGGTCGGTTTTAACACCGAACGGCATTTTTCGATGAAGAGGTAAATTTTCTCAAAAAAACCTTAAAAAACACTTGACTCTCTCTCTCTCTCTCTCTCTCTCTCTCTCATGGAGGCATGAACAGAAAGTGTGTACACTTCATCGGCGGTTTGAGCGCGGTCGGGATGTTGGCGACCTCGGGATTAAAGGCATCGGACGGTGCGGAAGATTACGGGAGAGAATGGAACCCGTACGTGACGGTACGCGGCGGGTGGCTGTTCGGGAAAGCGAAGTATAACGAACATATGGACGGTGTCGGCGAATGGAACGTAAAGGACAGCATCAAGAGTGCGTGGTCGGGCTCGGGTGAATTTGGTGTATCTTGCCATGACGATCGTGTGTTCGTCGGATTGGAATTGGGATATTTTACGGGAAAGATGAAAGTCGAACGGAATTATGATCCGGTGCCGCATGTTGTTGTCCCCGCGGGAGCAAGTCCGCTTATGCCCGGCGGCGGCACGATTGATCTCACGAAAGTTTTCGGCGACGGCAAGATAAGCAACTTTTTCGGTGCCTGCAACGTGACCCTGCGTCATGATTTGAACGATCGTGCGTTTTTATACGGCGGAGCCGGTGCGGGTATTGCGCGATCGAGAATTCACGGAAATGTCAAAATGTCAATGCTTTTTACACCTGCCGGAGGTGTTGCTTTTACGCGACAGGAAGGTGGTGATTGCGGCAAAAGCAAGTGGCGGTTTCTCGGACAGGCGTTTGCGGGTCTCGGTGTGTATTTAAACGAAAGTTGGCAACTGACTGCGGGGTATCGCCTGCGGTATGTTCCGGGCAGTTTTGAGTGGTGTGAAACACTTGAAAGCGGTCAAAAGTGGTCTTGGAAAGTGAAGCAGGATATTATCCATGCCGCCGAAGTGGGACTGACGTATCAATTTTAGAAAAGAGCAAAACAGACCCCATGGGGTAGGATAAGCGAGCATCGTCATGATGCCCGCTTGTTGTTTTAGATTGTATTTTAACCGAGAACGTTCGGATCGATCTGGAAATACTTTCCCAATAAAACTGCTTCGGGCGTCACTTGAAAGTTTGCCTGCCACATTTCCAGACCGCGTTGCAGACAGCCATGTACCAAGTCGGAAACTTCTTTGTAGCGCGTACTCGGTTGTGTTATACGAAACCCGGGATTATCGTAGAGAAAGCAGAGCAACAGAATGGCGCGTTGATGCGTTTGCAGGCTTTTTGTTAAATCCCTGACGTGCTTAATGAGGCGGTCGACGGAGGAAAACGGCGACGACTTTCTCCGCTTCACGTACGACGGAATATCGATTTGAAGAAACTGTAACGGCGTTTTGACCTCCAGATAGGTGTTGCCGACGAGAAAATCCAATTTTGAATTTCCGAGCACCTGTTCGCGCAGAACCGTTTGCGCCTTCCCGACCATCGCTTCGAAACTTCCGTTTTTCAGGTAATGCTCAACATAGCGGTTGGCGGCGTTTTGATTGATACCGATCCAGGATTTTTCAATATCCTCCGACCGATTTAACGAAATTGCTTCGACCGTGAAAGCTGTTTTGCGGTTTTTATCCGTGCTTTCGGATAACAGACAGGGACGCTTATCCAATGCAATGCCACCGACGTTCCCCGTCGTCGGGCAATGACAGTGGTATTCGCATCCGTTGTACGAGACATCCATGGTAAATTGCGTTTTGCGTTTGACGATGGTGCCTTCGAGCAACGGGACGGGAATAGGGGTACATGGTTTTCTAAAGGTTGTATCGGATGTAAAAATCATGACCAACGGCGATAAAAACAGGCTTAGTTTTTATCAATTTCATTCATTCACTTCCGCAAACAATCACTCCCAACAGGCCAAACGCCGATAAGTTCGCCATTGAGAATTTCCTTGAAAGCTTCTTTCAACGGTTGCGGGATTTGTGTTAAAGCTTTTTTAAAATTCGGTGGCGGCGTCAGCAGTTTCTCAACTGTTCGGTCGTTCTTTTGAAACGCATCGACATCATACGTCGGTTCTTGTTCAAACGGAGCGTGCAGTTCGGGTTGAAAATTTACAACGCCTGCGTCTTTCGACGTGCTTTGTTCGTATTTGTCCGAAATCGTTTCCGTCGGTTTTGCAGGAACTTTTATCGGGAAACATTCGGAAGGATCTTCTTTATTTTTTTCGTGAACTTCAATCGACGTACTTTTCGCTGTTCCCCGTTGTTCTTGGGGTTGTCGAAGTAACCGTTTGACGTTTTCAAGAACCGTCAGCAGGCGTTTTTTTTTACGTCTTTCGGCAGACTGTTGAAAGCCTGCAACAAAGTTTCAATCGAAGCCAACTTTGTGCATTCGACCGCACGAAAGAGGATTGCTTCAAGATTGCTTCGAACGGATAAGCCGCGTTGCAACTGCTCTTCGCCCGATTGGAGGATTTCTAAAATTTTGGCATACACCAACGGTACGTACGTCGATTTTTCGGGTGCTTTAACGGCGTCGAGGAATTTTTGATGAAAACAACGCCCCAGATCGCGTAAAACACGATACGCATCACAGCCCGTTTCTACGATGCGATCGATGCTTCTCAAAATGTTCGCGTAATCTCCCTTTTCAACGGAACCGACCAGGATCTGCAATGCCGATTCTTCGAGCAGTCCGTACATGGATTGTACCGCCGCCGCCGTTAAATTGCCTTCGGAAAACGTCAGCAACTGATCCAGCATCGATTGAGCGTCGCGCATGCCGCCTTCCGCCAGTTGTGCGATAACGTGCAACGCCGCGTCTTCCGCCTGAACCTTTTCGGTATCAACGATGTGTCGCAGATGTTTTTCGATGATTTCGGTTTCGAGCGGGAAAAACTGAAAATGCTGACAGCGCGAAACAATGGTACTCGGAACCTTGTGAATTTCCGTGGTGGCGAAGATAAATTTGACGTGCGGCGGCGGCTCTTCCAAGGTTTTCAGGAGCGCATTAAACGCCGCGGTCGTGAGCATGTGCACTTCGTCGATGATGTAAATTTTGTACAAACCTTCGGCGGGCGCGTATTGACATTCTTCGCGCAACGCACGAATTTGATCGACGGAATTATTGGAGGCACCGTCGATTTCGATGACGTCCATCGAACGCCCCTGAAAGATGGTTTGGCAACGCGGACTGTTCGGGTCGTAGTCCAACCGCGGACCGTTTTCGCAGTTGAGTGCCATCGCAAACAATCGCGCCGTGCTTGTTTTTCCCGTTCCGCGCGGTCCCACGAACAGATAAGCATGCGCGATACGCTTCGCCGCAACGGCGTTGGAAAGCGCACGCACGATACTTTCCTGCCCGACCAGCTCTTCAAAGCGTTTCGGTCGCCAGCGACGCGCAATGACCGTGTAACCTTCCACTACCCGTAGGATGGAAGGGTGAGAGCGAAGTGGCAAGTGAATTGAGAGGAGGGGTGCCTAACGCGGGAGAACGTGCTTTGTTCACTGGAACTAATAAAACTTTCCGGGTTACAGGTACCGATAAGGTAATAATCAAGGTTGTCCCTCGCCGTTTTTTTTCGCCTTCCCCTTCCGAAGTGTTTTTATAAAGCTTCTTACGGCTCTGAATTTTAAGGAAGGTGCAGGGAAAGAGAACTGCTTCGGCGATCGCTTCTTGCAAAGGCTAAATTACAGCGCTTTTTGCGAATGCCGATGGTTGGTGTTCGATACCGATAAGCATTCGCATGCTTCTGTTACACAGATGAAGACTTCCCGTCTTTTTTTCCCCCTCAAATCCTCGCATACGCAAATGCATTCGGTATGCCTGCTCCCTCTTCAACACCTCCCGATGATGCGGAAGCGCGACAAAGGTTTTCATACTTGCCCATCCAATTTTCCACCATTGTGACGAAGTTCCCGAGAACGGTTTTGAACAGTTCGAACGAAAAGGTGCCGGCGATAAAGGTGTAGCTGAGCACCACGCGTTCCTCTTCTTCTTCGATGCCGAGGACGGCGCCGCCGTTTTCGATGCCGAATGCGTTGGAAACCAGCAGTTGTCGGTAAAATTCTTCGCGACCGTCGGCGGGGACGGTGCCGATCGGAGAGGCGAAAAAGCATTGGTCGTTGTCCTTGTTGTACACGATGTCGACATTGATTTTGCCGTCGAAATTGAGCGAGCAGACGCCGTTGTCGTTAAGTTTCAGGTTCGGCAGTCCGACTTCGCGTCCGTAATTCGTAATATAGCTCGAAAAATCAATCATAAATTTACCTTACTTGTGCGGTTGCTTCGCGGCGTCGTTCGTCTTCGTTTTGCATTTGCGTGACTTCCCGTTGACGCGTCATTTCCGGCGTTTGCCAGCGTCCTTCGTCGCGCAGTTGCTTTACCTGCGGATTAAACTCGGCTTTTTCCTGTAACTTTGCATCCGCTTCGGCATTGAGTTTAAATTCAAGAAAACTGTTTTTCTCCTGCATGACTTTCAGTGCAACGTTGTTTTTGAGAAGTTCGTTCACGGCGGTTGCGTGTTTCGAAATTGCTTTATTTGTTTCGGCATCCTCCATGATCTTTTTTTGAACCTCCGGAAAGGCAAGGGCATCCAGTTGCATTTGAAAATCTTCTTTGGAAATTTGTTTCGAAATGTCCGTTTGCAGTAATTGCTGTCTGAACGTCGCATACTGCTCATCGCTGACATACATGTTCCGTTTTGCCTCTTCCAGCGATTTTAAACAGTCAATGCGATCCGTCAGGGACATGACCGAACCGTCCGCCGTGCCGTTGATAAGAGTATTGAGTTGCGTTTTGAGTTCGGAAATTTCGCTTTGCAGTTTTTCAACGCTCGACGCATCCGCGCCGTTTTCAATCGCTTTTTTGAGTTCGATAATTTTTGCGTTCAAAGCGGAAAACCGTGCTTCGATTGTCTGTGTAAATTCCGATCCCAAAAGTGCTTTATCGGCATCCGACAGCCCTTCCCAAATTTCTCGCAATGCGGCGATGTCTGCGCCGTCCGTTGCCAATGTCGGCACTGCCGTTATGTCGGCGGTCAGTTTTGACAATAACGCTTTAAGTTCATCGGTCATCGTTTTTAAGTTATCCGCTTCGGGTTCCGATGCTTCAACGGCGGTTTTTAAAGCATCCAGTTTTATCTTTGCGTTCGTCAGCCGATTATCGATTGCCAAACAGACCGTTTCGCCGACGTACGTTCTTATGTCCGACGAAACGGTATCCCGTTCGGCGAGAGCAGTTTCATATTGTGAATACAACTGTTGATACTGTTCCCGGTACTGTTTGGTGAGTTGTTCGTTTGTGAGTGCGTCGGTCGGATTAACGCTCGGGATATCGCTGTTATTGATATTCGGAACGCTCATAGGTATTTTTTTACACAGCTTAAATCGTGCCAATTTTGCGCGGTGTTTTATTTAAATTGAAAAAATGCACCTTTCCTTTACAATCTCGGCAATGGGTGCTTTCCCGAAACTGACGGCGGAAGAAGCTGCGGAGTTTATTCCAAATGATGCGCTCGTAGCGTGTAGCGGATTTACGGCGGCGGGTTGTCCGAAGGTCATCCCTTTGGCATTGGCAAAGCGAGCGGAACGTTTGCATGACGACGGAAAACCGTTTCAAATAAAGCTTTTAACGGGTGCTTCGACCAACGATGCGGTTGACGGTGCGCTCGGTCGGGCGCGGGCGATTGCGTTTCGCGCGCCGTATCAGGCGGATAGGGATTTGCGAAAATTTATCAATGACGGTGATGTTGTTTATATTGATGATCATTTGTCCCGCTATGGGCGCCGGTTGCGGCAGAATTTCTTCGGCAACATCGATATCGCAATTATAGAGGTTTCGCACTATATGGACGACGGCGAATTAACGCTGACAACCGCGGTCGGTTCCGCGCCCGTGTTTTGTCGAAATGCGAAATATATTCTGTTGGAACATAATACGTACCATGAGAAAATTGCGGGCTTCCATGACCTTTACAATGTTGAACCGAACAATGCGCCCGTTCCATTAAGAGCACTGTCGGATCATATCGGTACGAAAACTTTGCGTGTAGACCTGAAAAAAATTCTCGGCGTTGTCGAAACAAATCTCCCGGACGGCATTGAAGCATTTAAACCCTGCACATTGGTGCACGAAGCCATCGCAGGGCATGTGGTCGATTTTCTTTTGAGAGAAATTCGGCGCGGCATCTTTCCCTCGACGTCTTTAACGATGGAGTTAGGGACGGGGAACCTCACGAACGCGGTTTTAAAACACATCGGAGCCTGCGAAGAGATGCCGAAGTTTTCTGTGCACGGCGAGGTATTGCAGGACGGCATTTTGGAATTAACGGAACGGGAACGCATTGAATTTGCTGTCGGAAGCAGTCTGACGGTAACCGAACCGTGGTTGCAAAAGATTTATGAGCATGCGGATTTCTACAAAGAACGTCTTTTGTTGCGCCCGTCGGAAATTACCAATCATCCCGAGGTGATTCAACGGCTGAATCTTGTGGCACTGAACGCCGCATTGGAAGCGGATATTTTCGGAAACATCAACAGCACGCATGTTACGGGAACATCGGTGATGAACGGCATCGGCGGTGCGAGCGATTTTGCGCACAATGCGGCACTGTCGATTTTTATGCTTCCTTCCACGGCGAAGGACGGAAAAATTTCGTCGATGGTGCCGTTGTGTTCGCACATCGATCTGACGGAACACGATGTCGATGTGATTGTTACCGAACAGGGATTGGCGGATTTACGCGGGAAATCTCCCGAACAACGCGCGTTGTGTGTGATTGAAAATTGCGCGCATCCCGATTATAAACCGTTTCTGCGTGCTTATTTGCAACGTTCCCTAAGCGGTCACATTCGGCATGATTTGAATACCGCGTTTGCTTTTTACGACGCGTACGCAAAAACGGGTGATATGCGAAATGCGCAATTGTAGGAGAGATGAAAAAATTTCATGCATACGGTTTATATTTCCTTTGGTTCCAATCTCGGGCATCGGTTGGGGTATCTGCAACGGGCGTTTGAAGCCCTGAACGGGCGTGCGCTGACGCAAATTGAACCCTCCGTAATTTTGGAAACACCCGCCTTGTTGCTTCCGAATGCCCCGCGTGAATGGGATAAGCCGTACCTGAATATGGTGGTGCGCGCAAAAACTTCGTTGCAACCCGAGTCCTTACTGTCGGCATTAAAATCGGTTGAGGAAGCATGCGGTCGCGATTTGAACGCACCGCGCTGGAGCCCGCGGGAGATCGATTTGGATTTATTACTGTATGATGATGTTTGTCTGCAAAGCGAACGTTTAACCGTTCCGCATGCGGAGCTCAAAAATCGCGGTTTTTTTCTGCATTTACTCGCGATGCTGAACCCCGAGTTGAAATTTCCCGGAACCGACGAAACATTCGATGCATTGGCGCGTGCGGCTTTAAAAACGGAAAAGCCGTGGACGAAAACGATGGTTTTATATCCGCGTCTTATGGGTATTGTCAACGTAACGCCCGATTCGTTTTCCGACGGCGGCAAATGCCTGGAGCCCGATGCCGCAATTGCGCATTGCCAGCAACTAATACAAGACGGTGCGAGCATTTTGGACATCGGTGCGGAATCGACGCGTCCGCACTCGGAACAGTTAAGAACGGCGGAGGTTGAATGGGAACGCCTGCAACCCGTGTTGGACGGATTGGATTTAACGCAAATTCCCGTCAGCATCGATACGTACCGCGAGGAAACAATCGAAAAATTGTTGTCGCAGTATAAAATCGCCTGGATCAATGATGTATCGGGGCGTTTATCGGAAAAAACACTTCGTCTTATTGCCGAAGCGGGTTGCAAAATTTGCACGATGCACAGCCTGTCCGTTCCGCCGCGAAAAGATGAAGTCATCGACCCGCCGTTGGAACAAACAATGTATCTTTGGTGTCAACAGCAGGTCGAACATCTCGCGCGTTGCGGTTTTGAATTGAAGGATATTATTTTGGATCCCGGCATCGGTTTCGGAAACACGCCGTACCAAGCGGGGTTGTTATTCAAAACAATTGCACAGATGAAACATTGGGGTTGTGAGGTATTATTGGGGCATTCGCGAAAATCCTGTTACAACGCCTTGGGTATGTACGAACCGCAGGATCGGGATTTGGAAACCGTTTCGATTTCGTTGCTTTTAAAAAACAAAGTCGATTACTTCCGCGTTCACAATGTCGCCAAACATCAGCGTGCTTTTGCGGCACAGCAGTGGGTGGAAAGCTGTTACGAGGATTGGAAAAATGTTTGTTGAGAGAGGTATCGTTTTAATGCTTGGATGTCGGCAAATCGTGCAAGGCGGTCGGATGTTAGAATTTTTATTGCGTGCGGTGTTTTCACCCTATATGAAGCCCGTTCTCGTTCGTTTGGTACCACCTTCCTTAAAAGCGAATTTAAAAAAGCGAATGTTTTTTACTTCCGGAGCACGTTGCCTTTCGAAATGGGTAATTTTTTAAAATTAAAGCATGAACAGAACGGGTTTTTCGGAACCGTTTGCCGTGCGGAGTGATTTCAATCAGAATTTTCTAAAGTTAAATTATGTACATTCGAGCCATTAAAACCGAACGTTTGGATCAACCGCAGGATTTGTGTGCGTTTGTTGATAAATTTTTACCGCCGTTGGAACAGCGAACGATTGTGGCGATTACGTCCAAAGTCGTGAGCATCTGCGAAGGGCGTATGGTTCCGAAAACGTCCGTATCCAAGGAGGAATTGGTAAAACAAGAGGCAGATGTTATCATCCCGAACCCCGAAGCGACCGATGATCGCATTATTTTGACATACAAAAATCACCTCTTGATACCGTCGGCGGGTATCGATGAATCCAACGGGAACGGGCAGTATATTTTGTATCCGAAGGATCCGTTTCAATCGGTACGGAAAATTTGGGAATATTTACGTCAAAAATATGGCTTAAAGGAGGTCGGCGTCCTGATGACCGACAGCCGAACAACACCGTTGCGTTGGGGTGTAACCGGTGTCGCACTGGCGTGGCAGGGCTTTGCACCGACGGCAAGTTATATCGGGAAGCCCGACTTATTCGGTCAGCCGTTGCGGGTCACCAAGATCAATGTCGCGGATGCCTTGGCGGTTTCCGCGGTATTTGCGATGGGCGAAAGTTCCGAATGTACGCCTTTGGTACGGATTACGGATGTGCCGCATGTGGTTTTTGATGACAAAAATCATAATGCGGAAGAACTTTGCATCGATCCGAAGGAGGATCTTTATCGACCATTGGTGAAGTCGTTGGTTAGTGGAGAAGGGTAGGAGAGGAGCGGGGCAAATGTTTAGATAAGAATGTTCTAAACTTAATTTTTTCTTGAATTTCTTCGTTCAAGCGCAGCAAAAACCGCCTTCGTTATATTTCCCGATGCGATGATTGCGCAAAAAATTTGTCGAGCTTTTCGAGCCTCAAAAACAGTTGAATTTTCCCCTTAACACCTCCACTGTAAAACCATGGCGGAACCCGTAACGTATCTGCTGGATTTTGAAAAGCCGTTGGCGGCGCTTCAGGAGGAGTTGGAGCGTTTAAAGAGACTTTCCGACGAAAATAAGGTCCCGGTGGCGGAGGAAGTGGAAGCCATTAAGCTCAAAATCAAAAAAACGAAGCGTGAAATTTATGCCCATTTGACGCCGTGGCAGAAGGTTAAACTGGCGCGGCATCCGCGACGACCGTATGCGTTGGATTATATTCGGGGGATTTTTGAGAATTTTCAGGAGTTGCACGGGGATCGGCGTTTCGGCGACGATCAGGCGCTTATCGGCGGGATTGCGTACCTGCAACACCGACCGGTGATGGTATTGGGACAGCAAAAAGGGCGGGATTTGAAGGAAAACGTGCGGCGCAATTTCGGTTGTCCGAATCCCGAGGGCTATCGCAAGGCTCTGCGTTTAATGCAGCTGGCGGAACAGTTTTCATTACCCGTGGTTTCTTTCATCGATACGCCCGGTGCCTATCCCGGCATCGGTGCCGAAGAGCGTCACGTTGCGGAAGCGATTGCGGTGAATTTGCGCGAAATGAGCATCTTGAAAACGCCCGTGGTTGCGGTTGTCATCGGAGAAGGCGGCTCGGGCGGGGCTCTCGGGATCGGGGTCGCCGATCGCGTGTTTGTATTCGAAAACGCTTATTATTCCGTGATTTCCCCGGAGGGGTGTGCGGCGATTTTGTGGAAGGATGCGACGAAGGCCCCCGATGCCGCGGCGGTTTTGAAGATGTCCGCCGCCGATTTGAAGCAACTCGGCGTGATTGACGGTATTCTTAAAGAGCCGCTGGGCGGTGCGCACACCGATCCGAAAGCATGCATCAAGACCGTCAAAAATCTGTTGGAGGAGAAAATTCCGATTTTGATGCAGTTGCCGATCGAAACGTTACTGCAACAGCGTTACGAAAAATTTCGGCGCATCGGCGTGTTTGAGGAAATATGAAGCCGATTGCTTTTGGAACGGACGGTATTCGCGGTAAGGTCGGAATGTTTCCGATTAACGAAGAAGGTTTCAAGGTTGTCGGTCGTGCTTGCCGATTGTGGTTGCAATGGCAAAATTTGCCATTAACAGTTGCCGTCGGTTGGGATACACGTCAATCCGGTAGTGCTTTGGCGCGGGCATTTGCCGAAGGGATGGGTTCGGGTGCGAAAGTAACCTTTTTGGAGGTTACACCGACGCCGGCGGTTTCTTTTTACACGCAACACGAACAAGTATCATTGGGTGTTTCGATAACGGCATCGCACAATCCTTACACCGATAACGGCTTGAAGTTATTTAAGTCAAACGGTTCGAAGTTGCGCCGAGAAGAGGAAACCGAAATTGAAACTTTATCTTCGGAGGCATCGGCGGAAAACTTTGGGAATCCGTCGATACAAACCGTCTCCGGGAGAGATTATTATCTCAATGCTTGGAAGCAAAAACTGCCGAAGGATGCCTTGAAAGGACGAAAGATTGTTTTGGATACGGCAAACGGTGCAACGGTTTTTACAACCTTGCCGCTGTTGCGGTATCTCGATGCGGAATTGATTTTATTTGGAGAACAACCGAACGGCGAGAACATCAATCGCGACTGCGGAAGTGAGCATGCGGATCGGTTGGAAGCGATTGTAAAGCAGTCAAATGCATGGTTGGGTTTTGCGCACGACGGCGACGGCGACCGCCTTGTGGTCATCGACGAACAGGGGCAGCGATTGGACGGCGATCGGCTTTTGGGACTGTTGGCGTTGGATTTTCATGAACACGGATGCTTAAGAAACAACTGTTTGGTTGTGACGGAGGAAAGCAATTCGGGGTTGGCGAAGTCGTTGCAACCGTTCGGCATTCGCGTTGCGATCTGCGATGTCGGCGATCGCAACGTCTTTTATACGCTCGAAAAAGAGGATGCGGTTCTTGGCGGCGAAAACAGCGGGCATGTGATTTTTAAGGACGAATCACCGACGGGCGACGGGTTGCGTGTGCTGTTGGAACTGTTGAAACTGGCGCAACAAAAACCGTTACACGAGCGTGCGCAGGCGATTACGTTGTGTCCGAAAAGTACTGCTTCCTTAACGGTTGCCGACAAACACCCTTTGGAACAACTGTTGCATTTGAATGCGGCAAAAGAACGCCTGGAGAAAACCTGTGATCGCATCCGCATCCGTTATTCGGGAACAGAAAATAAATTGCGGTTTCTGGTTGAAGCGGATACGCAAATGCTTTGCGAACAAATCTTAGTGCATTTAACGGAGGCGGCGAGGGTGGATTTTCAGCGATAAGGTTTTGCGGTAAAAAGCAGAAAGCTGTGTGTTTTTGCGATTTTCCGAGAAGAAAAATAAGTATAAAAATGCTACCGTTTGTTTGGTAAAATCAAAGTTGTTGTGTCTGATTTGATAAATGTCCGAGGCATAACTTTGATGCAATATGCGGTTATCGGAAAACGGGAGAGCCATGAAAGGCGACCTGTAGGGTTAATAGCCCCCGAATTTAGTTCCATTGCTTTCGATTGATTTCGTTGAAGATTTTTTCTAACCTTCCTTATCAACCAAAAAGCAATGGACGTTTCCTACTTTAGTCAGCGAAATCTCAGAACTACTTTTAAAAAAGCGATCTATTTAGCGGTCATCCGAGTCTGCCCAAATTCTCATAAGTCTTCTGCATCGTGTGCTCATAAATTTCTTGTATCGAGGATGAGTTTCGACAAACTCGGTGAATGATTCCATTTCTTCAAATTTTATCACCATATTTTTCCAAACCTTCGCCATGCCGCAACCTAAAAAATCCAGACTATAGGAGTTCAAAAAATCCAGAATACCAGCACCATTGCTTCCGCTTTTCGAGGAATATCTCTCAAGTAACACCATTCGCCTTATCCTTTCATTGGACTCCTTGAACCTGGTATACATCTGGTACGTACCAGAGGTGAACTTATCGTTTTGCAAATCCCCTTTAATGGTAAGATACCTTGAATAGTTCTTAGTCAACGACACGAAAAATGCCTTGGAAAACTCACCATGAGGTTCGCAGAAGCAAAGCATTTTTGCTATCTCATAACGCGCCCTCTGACTCTCATTATCATTAAGACGCGCTAAAACATAGGGATACCACAACGTTACTATCTCGGAAGACATAGCGTCAACTGCTTCGCAAAAGGAGACATACCAATCGTTCATTCCGTTACAGTAAGAATTACAGATTAAATCATTATTTTTAGAAGCTGTTACCTTATCTTCACCGATCTGTCCCATCTTTATTCTTTCAACAAACGAAAGCAACGCAGTTTTTATATGCAAAGTCCTATTGTCCTGAAACTTCATATTATCAGGCAGATAAACTCTCTCACCACCTTCACCAAATACATTCCAACTAAGCCAGGCTTTTAAGGTTTCTTTTGGATACGCGTATAAGCGAAAGAAATCAGAAAGAGTTTGGTGATGTCTGTAAAAAACATCGGTAAAAAAGTGCGCAAACCCGCTGTTGCGATCGAACAAAGCATTACATACTATATCAGTATCTTCTCTTAATTGTACGTCAGACAGTGTCCCCGGAAAAATAGCGTTGAATGCTTCGTATTTTTTCTCGAGCGCTCTTCGGACAATGCCTTTTACGCTTTCACGGAATCCTTCGTTAAAGGTTATTTCCGCCCTTCCCGATGACATCCCGATGCCGGCAATTGCCGCACCGACGAACAGTGATTTGGTAATATGATGCATATTCATAACACCATGATGAGAACCGTTTTTTTTTTTTTGTCAAGTAGTTTTTTAAAAAAATGGGAATTTTTTGGAGAAAAATTGCAGGGAGTGTCCTGTGATACTTTTAAGCGTCAAATGAAGAAGCGTGTGGGGATAAAAGAAGAACCGCTGCGCCCCCAAAAGCTCAGATGAGTCGGAAGACAGGTTGTTGCTGAGATTGAAATTTTACTTTACGCGAACGCCTGCCTCAGGCATCACAAGAGTTGTTGTTGCGAAAGCAGAAAAGGTGCGTTGAGGAACGGCTTTATCGGCAAATGCGACAAAGCAGATTTTTTTTAAGAACGGTTACGTTTGCAATGTTCTTCCGTAATTTCGTACCAGTTCTTCAAACAACTCCCCGCGTTCTTCGAAAGATTTGAATTGATCCCAACTGGTAAATCCGGGGCTGAGAACCAAGGTGAAGGCTTTGTTGGTCGGCAGATGCTTAAAAACATTCGGGAGTTTTTCGGCGTGAATAACCTTTGCTTTAAATTCCGACGCTTTTTGCATCAATTCCCGTCCCGTTTCGCCGACGAGGCAGACGGTTTGAACGGGATAACGGTTGAGTGTTTGAATAAATCCGTCCAAATTTTCGCCTTTGCCGCCGCCGCCCAAAATCCACCATAAATTCGGCAAATCTTTCAAACTTTCCAAAGCGGCTTGGACGGCATGCAGATTGGTGCCTTTGGAATCGTTCCAGAAAGAAATCTCCCCGATGCGACGGCAACAATGCAACCGATGCGGCGGCTGTTGAAATTCCTCCAACGTACGGCGGAGCGTTGCTTCGTCAATTTTCAAATGTTGCGCAAAGGTACGTACAAGCGCGAAGTTTTCCCGTTGGCCCTGCGAAAAACAGAGCGGAAATTGCGCTAACCAATCGTTCAATTCCCCGGCGGGCGGTGCAAACACAACCGACGGAGTATGGGATTGAATTTCAAAGCTTTGAAAGGTTTTTTTCAAAGAATTACCGCAAAAACACGTTTTCTTCGTCCGTTCTAATAAGCGGTATTTTGCGAAAAAGTAGTTCTTCAAACCCCCGTGCCAGTTGAGATGATCGGGCGCGAAATTCGTCCAAAGCGTGTATGTCGGATGCAGGAATTTTAAGAATTGCGCCTGAAACGAACTCACCTCACAAATATAAACGCCATCTGGCGAAAGTCCTCCGTTTGCGACAACTTCAGATAAAACCGTTCCGTTATTTCCGACCGAGAGTACTTCTTGTCCGCTGTTGCGCAACAGTTGTGTTAAAATCTCCGTGACGGATGTTTTGCCGTTGGTTCCCGTAACGGCGATGACGGGATTGTCGAAACAACTTGCGGCAAAATCCAATTCCGTGATGCTCGGAATATCCACCGCTTCCGCCTGTTGACGCCACGGGTGGTTGTGCGGAAATCCCGGGCTGAAAATACACAGACCGTATTGTTCGAAGTGCGGCGTTTGAGGTTGTTGCCGTTCATCGATAATTTCATACGGCAGATGCAACTTTTCACAAAGATGTGCGGCGCCTTTCCCCGATAAACCGTTGCCGAAGATACCGACGAGGGGTTTGTTTTTAAGGAAAGGGCGGAAAGTTGTGTCCATGGTCAAAAGGGGGATCGATTGCAGAGTCGATACGTACTCCAGCAAGTTTAAATGCTTTTGGGTATTCTGTCAAAAACTGTTTAAGAACTTTTTGCGATGTTGTACCATGTTACCAAAATACAAACAACCCGCCTGTTAAACAGAGTTGTTTTTCAAAAAATTTTTTCGGGACTTTCGGAAGTTTTTTTCAAAAAAATCCCCCTAAACGCCCACGGGCACGCTTGCGCGTGCCCGTTGTGTTCTGTATGATACATTGCAGTCTTCCGACCGCTTACCCGACAGCCCTTCGACCGCCTTGTTCTCCACGTTCTTCTTAGAACGTGTAGGTCAAGCCGACTTCGGCGGTATGATTGAACGGCGTCTTGATCTTCTTGTCGCCGAACAACTTCACCTTCGCGGTGTTGAACAGTTTGTAGCCCAACGTCAGCTTCCAGTTTTCGCTGAATTCATAGCCGACACCCGCCATCAACTGCCACGCAAACACCGTCTTGGAAAGTTCGGTTTTGACGGCACTTTTCGTATCAAGAGCCTTCAAAGCGTTAACCAACGCGGTCTTGGTTGCAGGAGCGAAAGTATTCGCCACAAAGGCAGTGTTATCACCGGTGGTATGATTTGCCGTGTCACGCAACGTACGCGCATCAAAAGATACCTTCGCAACACCAAAACCGAGACCTGCATAAATACTCCACGCCTCTGTTATGGCAATGAGGGGGAGGGGGTTCAAGGGGGGGGGTAATTGAAAGCGGGATTGACAGATGACGCTAAAGACGCATTTTTCACACGACTGACGGAAGAGCATTGCCGGCATATGAACGCTTACGCATTGGCGGTGCAAGAAATCGGAAAAGGAACGGGAAAGAAGGCTCAGAAATGGAAAGCGGATGCACGCCAACAACTGGAGAAATGCAAAGAAGCGGTTCCGGCGTGGATTATGCCGATGGATCGTGTGTTTGATGCCGTCACGTTTGATACCGAAGAAAGTGCGAAGTTTGATGTTGTCATTGTGGACGAAGCGTCGCAGTGCGGTATCGAGGGTATTCCGTTATTCGGTTTTGCCGACAAAATGATCGTCATCGGTGACGATAAGCAAATAAGTCCTGAAAATGTCGGTATCAAAGAAGACAGTGTTACACGATTGCAAAAAGAGTATCTGTTCGATTATCAATTTGCCAACAAATTTCATCCCGATTTCAGTTTGTTTGATCACGCAAAATTTCGTTTTGTAGGTAAAATTGCCTTGCGCGAACATTTCCGCTGTATGCCGGAAATTATTCGTTTCAGCAACGATTTGTGTTACAAGGATACACCGCTTATTCCGTTGCGGCAATTCGACCAAAGCCGCCTGCCGCCGTTACAATCGGTGTTTGTCGAAAACGGATTTCGCGAAGGCAACTTTCAGAGAGTCATCAATCGTCCCGAAGCCGGAGCGGTTTGTGATAAAATTCATGAAATATGTTACGATCCCGCATATGAAGGAAAGACGATCGGCGTGGTTGTTTTACAGGGGAGCGCGCAGGCGGATCTTATTTATCAACTCCTGCTGGAGCGGGTGCCGGCAAAAGTTTTGGAGGAGCGAAAGATTGTTTGCGGCAATCCTTACCATTTCCAAGGCGACGAGCGCGATGTGATTTTGTTGTCCATGGTGGCGGCTCCGAACGAACGCAACGGAGTTTTGAGTAAAGATACGGATCAACGTCGTTTCAATGTTGCCGCCAGCCGTGCACGCGACCAAATGATTTTGTTTCATTCGCTTCGTTTGGAAGATTGCAGTCCAAACGATTTGCGGTACCGTTTAATTGCATTTTTTGAAGAAAAACTTGAAGCGGAAATTTCAAATCTTACACAATCGGATTTGGAATATCACATTCTGCGCGATGATCGGTCGCTACAAAAGCCTCCGAAACCGTTCGACAGTTGGTTTGAAGCGGATGTTGCTTTGGAATTACTAAGGAAGCGATTGCATGTTTTTTCGCAATATAAAGTCGGGTTCAAGCGGATCGATCTCGTTGTGGAAAGTGGCAGTCAACGATTAGCGATTGAATGCGACGGCGATTATTGGCACGGAGCGGAACAATACGAAGCGGATATGGAACGGCAGCGGCAGCTGGAGCGGTGCGGCTGGGAATTTTTTCGCATCCGACAATCTGAATTTTACGCCGAAAAAATATCTTGTTTGGAACCGTTATGGCAGTTGCTAAGACACCGAGGGATGATGTAGATCATTTTTAAATATACGTTTCGACAAACAACAGCGGAATATGCGATTTTTCATTGGATTGGTTTCGCAAAAAACATTTGACATTCTCCGTAAAAATTCGCGCAATAAGGCTGGTATCGAGTTTTTAACGGGAAGCCATGGCATTAAAAATACGTTTGCAACGTTTCGGGTGTAAAAATCGTCCCGCATATCGCGTGGTTGTTGCGGAAGCGGCAATGCGGCGCGACGGTCGTTTTGTTGAGATCTTGGGTTCTTACAATCCGATTGCGAAGGATAAGTCTTTGAAGGTGAAAATGGATGTTGAGCGCGCGGATTATTGGGTCTCGAAGGGTGCGCAACCGACGGATACCGTGCGTCATCTGATGAAGGTTTCGCGCAAGGCTTCCTGAAAGCGTTCGGAAGCGGTCGTGGGTTAACCTTTAGATAAAATTGCAATGAAGATCGATGTTTTGACGCTTTTCCCGAAGATGCTGGAGGGGTTTGTCTCCGAAAGCATTGTCGGGCGTGCGCTTCGCGAACAACTGTTTTCGTTGCAGGTTTACAATTTGCGCGATTGGGCGAATAATGAGCGTCGAACGGTGGACGATCGTCCGTTCGGCGGCGGCGCGGGGATGGTTTTGCAGGCGGAGCCGCTTGCGGAAGCCGTTGAGGCTTTAAAAGACGATCGTACGCATGTGGTGTATTTGTGCCCGGACGGATTTCCGCTGACGATGCCGAAAGTGCGCGAGCTGGCGGGAAAAGAGCATTTATTGTTGGTTTCGGGACACTACGAAAGCGTGGATGAACGTTTTCGATCTCAATGTGTGGATGAGGAGATTTCCATCGGCGATTATGTTTTGACGAACGGTACGCTTCCGGCGGCGGTCTTGATCGATGCGGTGGTTCGTATGCTTCCGGGAGCTTTGGGTGACGAGCAGTCTCTGCAACAGGACAGCTTCCGTGAGGGGCTGTTGTCGTTTCCGCAATATACGCGTCCCGAGACGTTTCGCGGGGAAAAAGTTCCCGAGGTTCTTTTGTCGGGAAACCACGAAGCGATTGCCCGATGGCGTTTAGAGCAGCAAATGAAACGAACCATTCGACGCAGACCGGATTTGATTTTTAACTAAGAACAGCAAAAATTTAACTGAGGATAACCATGAATGATGCGATTTTGAGAGAGATTGGCGCAGAGCAACTGAAAAAGGACATCACGCCGTTTAAAGTAGGTGATGAGATAGAAGTTGCGCTTCATATCAAAGAAGGCGATAAAAGTCGTATTCAAAAGTTCACGGGTATTGTGATTTTGCGTCGCGGTATCGGTATTTCGGAGTCTTTTACCGTGCGTCGCGTCGCGGAAGGTTACGGCGTCGAACGTGTGTTTCCGTTGCATTCGCCGAATATTGCTACCATTAAAGTCACCAAAGAGAGCGTCGTGTTGGATCGTGCGAAGATGTATTACATCCGCAAGCGTATCGGCAAGGCGGCGTCTCAGGTTCGCGAAAAGCGTTTCTTTGCGAAAAAATAGGTGCGAAAAGGGGCGCACGTTTGGTGGGCGGATTTCCAGAAACGATGGTGGTTCTGTCCTTGTTTTTTGGAAGCGGTTTTAAGATTTGTTTTTCGGAGTGCGTTTCGAATCCAACGTAGGGTTGGCTTTAAATTTGCCGTAGTATCGTTTTCTCAGGTTCGTGGGGTAGGTTCTGTTTTTCACGGTTCACGGGTAGAGTTTTGCATGTGATGTTGTTTTTTATGGCAGTTCGGATTTAAATACCTTGCGTTCGTTTGCCGAATGTGTTGTGAGGAAATGGGTGAAGGTAAGTGCCAATGCTGGAAAGGGTGCGCACCTCTGATGCTGGCACACACCCGAAGCAGGGGATATTTTCCGCGTTTTTCCCGCTTTTATCTCATTCAACCGTTATTCATCGGTGTTCTGAAATCCAGAAGATACGACAGGCATTGCGTCAGAAAGCTTTCTTGATCGTAATCAAATAAATTTACGACTTTGTTTTCATCACCCGATCGCTTGTGCAATTTACACAAAAATTTCAGAGCATCAGTCGAAGGTTTTTGATCTGCGGCTTCCAGGACAATGTTTTCGAATGCGGTTTGCGCCTCCGGCGTTTCAAACTTCTCCCAATACTCACCGTTCGGATCCTTCAAGTACCATAAGCGTGCGTTACGAGGGTCGTGCCCGTAGCGTACGGATTTTAATTCCCGAATATCCGACAGAGCACAAACGTAAATCGTCTTTTGTGAATGATGGAAATAAACACCGAGAATGTTGGAAGGTTCATGGATATTATCCCAACGCGAAACCAACTGCCAATGAACGAACAGATCTTGTTCTGAAAACCGACGGAAACATATTTGAGGATCCGACAGGTGCGGATTGTCATAAAACACTGCTATATCGCATGATAAACCACTCGGGACACTTATTTCCTGAGCTGTTTTCGGTTCCGTCGGTTCCAACAGCAACAGCTCCTTTGCGAATTTCGTTTGATAACCCTTGAATGCTTCACAAAATTCGTCATTTGTTTTCAGATCCTGATGCAACCCGAGATGCGTTTGCAGGTAATGACCGATTTCATGGAACAAAGCCTTGCACCCGATCGCTTCAAAATCAAACAAAATTAAATTTTTATGCGCATCATATTCGCCGTAACGCTTGCTTTCGTGCATCCATTTCAGTTTGAAGTCGGACTGTGTCTTTTCATCCAAAAGCAACAGCAAAATAACTTTCTCTTTACCGTTTTTGTAACGAAGCAGGCCTTTTAAACAGCCAGCGAGAACTTGCTTCATCCTTTCTCGCCGTTCGCCGGATACTCTATAAAAGAAATCTGCTTCGTATTCGTCCGACTGCCGTGCTTCTTCGCGTATTTTGAATGTCGAACTGTTTGAAGATGTTTCGGTTACCAAATCGATATGAGTATTTTTTCGGCGGCATGTAACGGGCTTCGAAAACATCGCTTGGTTCGCATAAGCATCGATAGCTTCGCTAAGCTTTTCCGAATCTTCAACCCACGTGCGACCTTTAATTTGAGCATTTTTGTCAAAGAAACCCGACAAAATCGAATCGAAGGTAATTTCGCGTACAGAATCAATTTCATACCGTTCCCTATCGGCATCCGCTATACCGCGCGCTTTTAATTCCTCCTCCGTGAGCTTTTTTGAAACGCTGTCCAAGCACTCCGCCGATGTTTTCCCGAAAAATCGCTTTCTGATATATTGTCTGAAAGGAGTGTTTTCCGATGGGAAAATTTGCAGAACTTCCGACATCCCCGATGTCCAACCGTTGACGGTTTCGATAAGGGTCGGTTCGCCGTCCGTGTTATATTCGATATGCGTGATGCCCTTGAATTTTTCTGAAAATTCACTCGGGACATTGTAAGAATAAGAATTTTCCTCTTTGTTATACGTCGGAGCAAAACCTCTTGCGTTCCCTTCTTTTATTTTTTCACGAATTGCTTCCAGTTTTTCGGTAGCTTCCGTACACTGTTGATCCAAAAA
>JAEESJ010000006.1 GCA_016286235.1 Opitutales bacterium
CATCGATTAAAAAACCGATCAATCGGGGTTTGTTCATGGAATTTTTAAACAAACCAAAGGCGCGTTTCCATTGGTGTGATGCTAGCGAACTTTGAAATGCACTGGACAAATAGGATGGATATCCCGTGAATACCTCATCCCCGCCCTGTCCGTTAAGGCTGACGATAAAGCCTTGTTTTTGCTGCTCTTCAAATACTTTATAGCTGGCATAATTGGAGGCACTGCCGAAGAGTTCTTCCTGCTGAAGAATATAACGGTCAAAATCTTTTTCTAAATCGGTCGGTTGGATTTTTACTTTAACCAACCGAATGCCGCAATGTTTTGCGACGCACTCGGCATAACCGGATTCATCGATTTTCGGATCATCAGCTTGGTAGGTGAATGCGGTGAGATTGGAGTGATATCGGGATGCAATGGATGTAACGGCGGATGAATCAATGCCGCCCGATAAGTTGCAACAAACAGGTACATCGCTTGCCAAATGTTTTTCGACACTTTCTTCCAACAAACGGCGTACCGTTTGAACGCTGGTGTTAAAATCAAGATGCTTCCTTATGTTGTCGGAATTTTCCCATTGAAAATACTCATGCGTTTCGCACGCCAGATGGTTATCCTTTATTTGCAGGGTTGTTACATGTCCCGGTTTACACCGAACGATGTCTTCAAGAACGGTTATCGGATCGTAACCGATGTTTCCCAACACAAGATAGTTGATGCATTGTTGTATGTTTAGCTCTCGATTGCATTCCGGTAATGCCAACAGACAGTCGATACGTGAAGAAAAAGCGAAAAAATCGGCTGTTTTTAAAACATACAGCGGTTTAATGCCATACGGATCCCGTGCCAGAATACACTTGTTTTTAACGCGATCAAAAAACGCAAACGAAAACATCCCTTCGAGCTTTTGCAAATTTTCAACTCCACCGTGAATTAAGTACTGCAACAATACTTCCGTATCGCAGTTTGTTTGAAATGTAACGCCTTGTTGCTGCAATGTTTGGCGAAGTGTTTTGTAATTGTAAATTTCACCGTTAAAAATAATTACATACCGACCGTCATGACTTTGCATCGGTTGATTGGAATGTGTATCCAAATCCAAAATCGACAGCCGTTTGTGCATGAAGAAAACATTCCATACTTCTTCGTACGGAACCGTTGATTGCAGAAATATATTTCGGGTTTCCGCGTTGTATCCATAAAAGCCCGTTGCATTCGGACCTCTGAGATGCATTAAAGAGGAAACTTTATCGGCAAACGTTTGTGTAACTTTGTAAGGTTTTGCACTCAAAATCCCGAATATCCCGCACATATGTAACTTTCTAAAATTATTTGCTAGATTTTTTAGATTGAGATACTTCTTCCAAAAATTTCAAAAAGCCGTCCGCTTCCGATTCAAAATTATATTTTGTCTCAAATGCCTTACGACCATTCATTCCCATTGTCCTGGCGACTTCTTTGTTCTCGTACAGATAGTCGATGGCATCGGCGATTGCTTGTGGATCGGAGTTAATGTAGAAACCTAACGGGTGACCGTCGTTGTCAAGCTGCTTCTTGTAAAATTTACCGACATTTGCAAAAATGACGGGTAGGCTCAAAGCCATATACTCATAGAATTTGACGGGAGAGGCATTTTGTCTGTGTTTTTCGACAGATGCATACGAAATGAGTCCAGAAAAACACGTTCTTGACGTTTGGATCAATAGCTTTCTGTTCATGTTACGATGGTATATAACTCTTTCCGGACATGCAAGTTGCTTACAGTACTCCTCGTATTTTTTCTGTGCTCTATTGGCACCGATTATCAACTTTATATTTTTGTGTTTACACCGATTGATAGCTTGAATAAAAGTGTGAATACACCTTGATGGTTCGAAATAACCAATATACAGCACACATTGTGCTTTATCGTAATCTTGAGACTCGATATTTCGAAATTCCATTTTTGATGCATAGTTGTGCAGTATGTAACACCTCTTACAACCTAATTTGAGCAATCGAGTCTTTAGCATATTGCAAACAGTGATACATCCATCTAAATTTCTCGTGACAACGTAGGACAATATTTTGTAGCAACACCAAAAGACGCGCGAGAAAGGTTTCATGGCACCTCGGATGAAGAGTAGGTCGTCTGAGTAAGCTTCGTGACAATCCCAGAGTACGACTTTATTGTTCTTCTTAAGAAAAAGGGCGAGCCATAGTAAATCATGTTCATGAAAAACATAGATATCGGCATTTAAAGATTTTGCTTTCCGGTACACCTGAAACGCCGAAAAGACAGCCCTTCCCAATCGTGTCTTGTGTCTTTTGGTACCGTAAATATAAACTCCTTCTTTTAATTCATCAGGCTTTCCATCGCTGACAACAAGACATACTTCATAATTTCGTTTTTCTGTTATGCATTCCTTCAAGAAGACCCGATGGTCATGTCGCGTGTGTGTGGTTGTTATATTGCAGATCGTTTTCATAAGACGCTTACACCCTCAAAAATCCTTTCACAAATTGGGCATATTCGGTATAAGCTTTCTCAGGATTTGCATGCTCTTCAAAAAACAACCGAGATCGCTTCGCCATGGCACGACGCAAACTATCATCACTCCGTAGCGATAAGATCGATTTTTGTAATTGTTGTAAATCATTTTCGTAAAAATTGAGTCCGATACCATATTGTTCGACAATAGTGCTTAATTCGCCCGGCATCCCGTTAAGCAACGGGAGACCGCACATAAAATGGAAAAAAGTTTTATTGGGAAACGTCCCGGTTACTTTGGTAACTTGCTCCAAGCTTTCATTTGAAATGAATACAATACCGCAATGACAATGTTTTGCCAAAAAATAAGCTTCCTCATGCGACAAGTAACCAGGCAGAAAAACATTGGATAAAAACGCAACTTCTTTTCGAATCTTGTCGCCATAGTCGCCGTCACCGCAAAGAATAAAATCAACAGTTTCATTTTGCATTCGACGTGCAAGTTCTACTAAAAGCGATGGTTGAAAGTTGATGCCCCATTTGCTGATGTAAAAAACCCTAAAGGTTTTTCGTGCAAGCATGAGTGCATATTTTTTTGAAAAAACGTCTGTTTGCTGTTTTGTCAAAATGACATCTTTAGTCGTACTTAAATAAAACACCTTTGTTGTTTTTTCCGTATTTGTTATCTTTGTTAGTCCCCAATGCAATATACCTTGCGACATCGAAATAATTGCGGAAGAGCCTTTCAAAATCCTTTTGAGTAAATATTGGTCTGGTTTTATAGCTAATTTTACCAGGTACTGTAACCATTTGTTCGTAACAGCATAAGGAAATACATCTGGCCATGGGTCTCTTAAATCAAACAAAAAAGGAATACGTCTCTTTTTTGCAAATTGACAGGCGAAATACGAAGCAGCAGTATTTTGGTTGGAACAAACGATCGTATCGACGGAGCCGATAGTTTTTAAAACGGGCAACATCTGTTTGGCGCAAATCCAATCATGCAAATAGCGTCTAAGACAAACGTTACGCTTATAGCCAATACCCGGCACATGGATGATTTTAAAATGCTCATTGACCCATTGGACGGAGCTCCCATGCAAATTTTGCTTTTTACTATGCGAGAAACCACTTTTAATCCATGTAATGTCGCAACTATCTTCAGAAAGCGCCTTTCCAAGAAAAGCCATACGCCTTGACACATTTTGTATCGACAAAGGCGTCTCTTCGTAAAATGCAATGAGAAGAACCTTTTTACGCATCAATCGTTTGTTTTAAAAGCGAAACAATCTTCTGTGCCGCGTGTCCGTCGCCGAACGGATTTTCACTGATAACGGAACTCCACGTTTTGGAAAAATCAAAAGTTGTATCTGAAAGATTGCATCTTGTTTGCCAACCACATTCCGCGATTTGTGGCCAGCAATCGTCAAAATAAAAAAAATAGCTGTATTTGTTGGCAAAAAATGCCTCCCGTTGAAGACCTCCTGAATCAGTCACAACGAAGCAACAATCGTTCACGAGAGCCAACGTATCTAAATATGCCAAAGGTGGCAACAGTAGAACGTTGGTTCCATTAAGAACGTTCAGTAAATGATGCTTCCGAAAACTCTTTTCCGTTCTCGGGTGTATCGGAAAAACAATCGGCATCCCGATACTCTCAATAAGACGAATCAAATTTCGACAACCTTCTTCCGAATCAATATTTTCCGCTCGATGAAACGTCATGAGAACGTAATGTTCGGGGGATAAATGATGGTCCGGCAGAACGGTTGATTTTTGAGAGGCGAACAACGAAAACTGTTGAAAAGCATCCAGCATGGTATCGCCCGTTAAATACACATTCTGCACAATTCCCTCCTTTTTTAGATTTTCTATTTCGTTTTGCGTACAGCAACAGTGAAGAGTTGTCATATGCGAAACGAGCGTACGGTTGATTTCCTCCGAAGGGACTTTCGTAACGGGAGACCGGTTCGCCAGGCGACAACCGGCTTCAACGTGAACAACGGGGATGCGTAATTTGACCGCGGCTAATGCACCTGCCAAAGTGGAATTCGTATCGCCGTAGACAATGACAAAATCAGGTTTTTCCTTTGAAAGAAACTCATCAAGTTTTATTAAAATTTCACCGGTTACGGTATTCTGTGTTTTATGGCGAAGAGAAAAATGATACCGTGGGATGGGAAGGGGTAAATCCTTAAAAAAAACATCGCTCATATCGGTATCGTAATGTTGTCCCGTATGAATAAGAACTTCCTCGATTCCTTGTGCCTTTAACTCCTGAGCAACAACGACCTCTTTCATAAATTGAGGTCGATTCCCGACAATGGTACAGACTTTCACTCGCAATTTTACCTCAATAATTCCGACACCTCGCAAACTTCATCAATCTCTTCTTCCGTTAAATACGGTGACATAGGCAGACTGAAAACGGTTTGAGATACCTGTTCGCAAGCAGACATATCGTTTGCACGCGGAAAGTGCTTATATGCCGTTTGCAGATGAAGCGGCTTCGGATAATAGATAACCGTCGGAATGCCGTTATTGCTAAATGCTTCCATTGCTTGTTTTCGATCCAACGGATTGGCTGTTTTTAAGGTATATTGCGCCCAAACGCACGTATCGTTTTTCGGATGAATCGGTGCCTGAAAGTGCGATTGAAATGCCTGTGTATAACGCGCGGCAATCTTGTTACGAAGAACAATTTCATTCGGAAACAGTTTTAATTTTTCAATCAAAACAGCGGCTTGAATCGTGTCCAGGCGACTGTTTTGTCCGATGCGGACATTATCGTATTTCTCGGTTCCTTTGCCGTGCTCACGCAGACTCCGAATGAGAGTGTCCACTTCGTCGTCGTTGGTGAAAACCGCACCGCCGTCACCGTAGCAACCGAGCGGTTTTGCTGGGAAAAAGCTGGTAGTTGCAATGGCGCAATCGTGACAGGAGCAAACCATGTGACCGTTATGGGTACAGCCGAAACCCTGCGCACAATCGGACATGACCCATAAGTTGTTTTCTTTTGCAACTTCGTTAACAGCGGTATAGTCGGCAGCCAACCCGAATAAATCGACTGCGATGATGCCGGCTGCTTTTAAAGATTGTTTTTGCGCTTCAAAAACAGCTTCCTTCAGGCTTTTAACACTCAAATTGTAGGTTTTGTCATCGATATCGATAAAAAACGGAATGCCGCCGCGGAGCGCAACTGCCTCAGCCGTTGCCGCAAAGGTCAGGCTCGGAACAAAAACAACATCACCTTTCTGCAGATGCATCGCCTGCAGAGCCAGTACCAGAGCATCGGTTCCGTTCCCGCAGGTAACGGCGTGTCTGACGTTTGCAAAATGTTGTAGCTGATTTTCAAATTCGGTTACTTCCGGACCGTGAATGTATTGACCGTGTTTCAAAACGGCATGAACGGCATTATCAAAAGCCTCTTTGTGCAGTTTATACTGGCGCTTCAGATCGATGAACGGCATTTTCATAGGCACTTTTCAAGTTGATGATTGCTCAATTGATACCGTAACCCGCAACGGGCGCATTGCAAGGTTTTATGCAACTTTTCACCGCATGCGCAATGCCAACCGATTTGTCGCGCGGGATTGCCGACAACGCAGGCGTAGGACGGTACATTTTTTGTAACAACGGCTCCTGCTCCGATAAAACAATACTCACCCAGCGTTACGCCGCAAACGATCGTGGCATTTGCGCCGATGGTTGCGCCTTTCTTAACCAAAGTTTTGAGAAATTCATTCTTTCGTTCAACCGCCGCTCGAGGATTACGAACATTCGTAAAACCACAGCCCGGACCGACAAAAACATCATCTTCCAGCTGAACACCGCTACAGATATCAAGGTTGTTTTGGATTTTACAGCGGTTGCCGATATGTACGTTTCGATCGATAAACACGTTTTGCCCGATGCTGCAGTTTTCTCCGATGACGGCACCCGGCATAATATGACAGACATGCCAAATCTTCGTACCTGCACCGATGGTACATCCTTCATCAATATACGAACTTTCGTGAACAAAATAATCACTCATGATCCAAACTTTCCTGTGCCAGCTGCAACATGTGAAGAACAGCCAGTCCTTCGTCAATGTTTGTTCGCGGTTGTTGACGCGATTGCATGCAATCGATGAAATGTTGACACTCGGCTTTTAACGGCTCGGTTGAAGGTAAAGGAATGTCTTCGGGATCCGCCTTCTTGGTAACAACGGATTGTCTGTTTCGCGCATAGACATGACGGTAGAGCTTCAATTTCTGTTCAGGTGGCAACATGTCGTCGAATACCAGCATGCCATCGGTTCCCACGATAACCATCTTGTGCTCTTTAAATGGATGGAGCCAGGAGGTGCAAATCTCTACACAAATACCCGAAGCGTAAGCAATATGGATGTCTACGTGATCGGCGATCTTATCTCCAAAGTAACACTGTCCATGTGCGGTTATTGAGGCAATGTCGGATTGCACGAGACTATGAACGACGGAAAAATCATGCGGTGCAAAACTCCACAGAACATTTTCGTTTGATCGAACTTTTCCAAGACTGAACCGATGTGAACGAATATATTTCAGATTGCCAATGGCACCTTCAGTCAGAAGATGTTTAATGGCTTCGATTGCCGGATGATACTGCAAAAGATGCCCCACAAGCAGTATTTGTGAAGTCTTTTGTAATGTTTCCTTTATGTTCAGCCCTTCCGCTTCTGTTAATGCCAGCGGTTTTTCGACAAAAACATCCTGCCCGGCTTCCAATGCCTCGATGCATAATTTTGCGTGCAACGGAACCGGAACGGCTAAAACAACGCCATGTATGGATGTGTCACTCAAAATCTCTTCCCAAGATCTTGCGGGCGCATGATATTGTTCTGAAAAAGTTTTTGCAACTGTTTCAACCGGATCGCAAACAGCTACCAGTGCCCCGAGTTCGTAAAAATTACGAACGAGATTTTTCCCCCAATAGCCGCAACCGATAACAGCAATATTTCTCATCAGGCTTTATAGACTTTACATTTCGGGTGATAATCGATCATGGCATTCCGCGTATCCACGATGCACTGTGCATGTTCCGCAATCATTCCATAGGGCAAATTTTTGTGTTTCGTCAGAATAAGACAAGCATCGTATTTTGTGATAGTATCGGGAGACAATGGAACGCTCTTTTTGCCTTTTAAAAAAGGATAATTGCGAAGAACGGACATCTTGGGTATATAAGGATCGCTGTAATCCACGCAAGCACCGAACCTTTGCAATCGCTCTATAATCGGAAATGCGGGTGACTCCCGTAAGTCGCCGATATCGGCTTTGTAGGTAATCCCGATAATAAGAACATTTGCGCCTTTTGTTGATTTGCACTGTTCGTTCAGTGCCTGAACGACCTTCTCAGCCACATAGGCATGCATGCGAAAATTAATCTCGCCCGCCAGCTCAATGAAACGTGTATGAATTTCGTATTCTTTGGCTTTCCAGGTTAAATAAAACGGATCCAGCGGAATGCAATGCCCCCCCATCCCGGGACCCGGATGAAACGGAGTAAAACCGTAGGGTTTGGTTTTAGCTGCCTCGATGACTTCCCAAACATCAATGCCCATGCGATCGCAAATAATTTTCATCTCGTTGACGGCAGAGATATTGACGGCGCGAAACGTGTTTTCCCAAATTTTAACCATCTCGGCCGTTGAGCAGGAAGAGACGGGTATCACTGTCTTAACGATTTGCGAATATAATTCGAACATCTTTCGGCGACATGTTTCCGTCACACCGCTGACAATCTTCGGGACATTGTCAAAATTCGACTGCGGATTCCCGGGATCTTCGCGTTCCGGCGAATATCCGAGATAAAAATCAACTCCGACTTTTCCAAAAGCTTTTTCGAGAAGCGGTTGCAGTATTTCAACGGTTGTTCCCGGATAGGTCGTAGATTCCAACACTACCAGTACACCCTTGGAAGCGTGCTCCGTAATCGCTTTGACACCCGATAAAACAAGCGATAAATCGGGTGTGCGTTGCTTGGTGAGCGGTGTCGGAAGGCAAATCATAATTGCTTCCGCTTCTCTTAAAACAGACGGATCGAATGAAAGCTTCAGCTGTCCCTTTTCGATGGACTTTGGAAAAATGGAAGCATCAAATCCCGTTATTCTACTGATACCCTTTGATAAATCGGTAATTAAATGCTCGTTGATATCAAACCCGATACCGTCAAACCCTTTCTCGAGGCAACGCTTTAATAAAGGTTGTCCGACATAACCGAGCCCTAAAACCGCTACCTTCATGCCTTTAAATTTCCTCGCAACAGAATCCAACCAGGATTGCCAATCCCTCCGAGACTCAGGAATCAGCTCTCTCTCTCTCTCTCATGGAAGACTCTTTACAGCTTTTTTAAAGCTACTTTGATACTCTCAAGTTTTTTTATCGGATGTAAAGTATTTTTTTGAAAAAATCTAGTACCTTTATAAAACGTACCTTGTTATATAGCGGAA
>JAEESJ010000007.1 GCA_016286235.1 Opitutales bacterium
TGAAAAATGTCAGGAGCAGGCAGATGCACACGAGGATCGGCAGAATTTGCAGGGCACGTTCGTAATCGGCGGTATAATACAGCGGCAGATTGTTGTCGGATAAGGTTCCGTCCCAAGTGCAATGAAGCCTCATGCCGATGTGTTTTTGCAAAATCGGTTCGCCGAACATGCCGACGGAATTGATAAGACTTGCAATCAGCCCGGATGTTTGCGGTGTGGATAAGCGCGCGCCGAGTGCAAAAAAGAGCATATCAACTGCCGAAAATAAGCCGATCAAAAGCAAAAAAACATATAGAAGGACGGTCGGAACGAATGCGGAACCGTTGACGAGTATGAAAAAGAGGATCGACAAAACAATGCAAGCGATCCGCGCACCGCGTACGATACGTTTTGCAAACAGCATCGGAAGGATGACGGAGCCGAGCAACATGCCCCCGTAAATCAGTTGCGTGCCGTTAACCGCCGATTGTGCCGACAAACAGAATTTGGTTGTCAGAAACCCGGGTCCCCACAAATCCGCCAATGCCACGGCAGCGGTATTGGTGCCGATGATCAGAAAGCCGAAGAGATAAATTTTACCATTCGCAAGCACGTTCCGAAGCGATTTTTGCCGCGATACCGACGGGGCAGATTGTTTGGAGGACGGGAATAAAAAAACAACACACAGAAAGAAAACCAAGGTTCCGAAATAATTGAGAAAATCGGCGGATTGTTGCCAGGAACAGCGTCCGTTTAAGCAGATGCTTTTCAACAGCGGATTGCCGGCAATCACCAGAGCGGAACCGACGGCGCGCGTAAGACCGATGAAAAAGCCGGCGGAAGTGATTGAAAATTCGTCGGCGATGAATTTAACGGCACTCATGTACGCCGGGACGCCGCCGATGCCTAAAAGCAAACGTCCCACGCGTGCCGTTTCGAAGGTTTGCGCGTGCGTGAAGGTGTAATTGCCCGCCAGACAAACGGCGAAGGAGATTAAAACGATGCGACGAATGCCGATGCGATCGAGCAGAATGCCGAAGGGGATTTGCAGGCAACTGTAAGCGAGCATGCACCAGGCGCCGAAGTCGGCAAATTTGGCGGCGTCGATGCGGAAGGCGGTGCGGATTTCGTCACCAAACGTCCCGGCACAACTGCGTGCCGCATACTGGTAACCGAAGAACAGTGCGAGCAGGAACCAATTCGCATAAGCCCGTCTGTTTGTTGGTTGCACGCCCCTCAGTCAATGCCAAAAGGGGTGCCTTTTCAATGTTCTTTTAACCGCCTCCGTTTTTAAAAGCACCCTGCCTGTGTCGGTGACGGCGGGTATTTCCGTCGGTACGATACGGGATTGCAAATGCGTTAAACGCAGACATTGTTCCCCGCTAAACATTTGCCACGAATGACGACCGTTGAGGGAAACCGAATGCCTGCGAAAACTTTTTACCCCGCAACAGACGAGTTAAGCGGCCTGTTCTTTGTTTCGCATCAGGCAGGCGATGACAAAACACACACAGACGACTTTCAACATGACGCTCATGGCGCATTCGTAGTCGATCGCCTGATAGAGTCTCAGACCGCCTGCATCCGAAAGCCCGGACCAGTGTTTATCCAACGCAACGCCGATCCATTTTTGCAAAACAGGTTCGCCGAACATACTGACGGAGTTGATCCAGCTGATGATCATGCCCGACGTTTGCGGCGTGGATAATTTTGCGCCCATGGTGCATGCCAAAATATCGGCAGCTCCGAAGAAACCGACGCAGAACAGCATGATTTGCAAAAGTGCGACGGAAAGCGTTTGCGGACCGAAGATAAAAACGGCGAAAATGATCGCCAAACTTGCGCAACTGACGCGAATACCCCATGCCACTTTTGCGCCCGAATTGAAAAGTGCGGGCAGACCGACCGACCCGATCAACATACCGATTTGAATCCACTGTACATAATTGATGGCTTCCTGTTCTCCGAGATTATACTTGGCATTGAGAAAACTTTTGCCCCACAAATCCGCCAGGGTTGCCGCCAGAATGTTGGTGCCGATAACAAAAGCGGCATAAATATAAACCTTATAATTGAATGCAACGCTCAGAACGTTTTTCCAAAAATTGTTTTCCGGCAACGGTTCTGATGAGAGTGTTTTGTTTTTCGCGATTTTTTCGGGTTTCAACAGAAAAACGCAGGCGAGGAAAATCACAATTCCGAAGATATTCAGATAAAATGCCGGAAAACGCCAATCGTCATTATGTGCCAACCCGAGAGCTTTCAGACGCGGTTCGCAGAACGCCAGGAAAAGATTGCCTAACGCACCCGTGAGCCCGATGAAGAGACCGCAGGATTTTTCGGAAAAGGAATCGGCGATCAGTTTCAATGCACTCATAAAACCCGGCGTGGCACCGATGCCGAGCAACAATCGTCCGAACAATGCCGTTTCAAACGTTTGTGCGTGCGTGAACGTGTACTGTCCGATGAGGCACAACGCGAATGCCGCCAAAACGACGCGACGCACGCCGATACGATCCAGCAGAATGCCGAAGGGAATCTGCAACAGACTGTAGGCGAACATACAGTAGGCACCGAGATCCGAATAGCGCGTGGCATCCACATGGAACGTACCGCGGATTTCGCTCGTGAAAATGCCCGGATAGCCTCTCAGCAGGTACTGATAGGCGAAGAATAACGATAAAAGAAGCCAGTTGATGTAGGCTTGTTTGGATGTTGTTTTGTTCATGTTTTAGTTTTTTAAAGTTTGATTTTTTGCAACCCGACAAACACGGAACCACCCGTATCTTCTAAAGATTGCAACGAAAGGAAAAAAGAAAAAAGAGAAAAATTACGATCGATCGGCAAGCCGACCGCGACGTTCGCGTAAACGGATGTCACCGCCGAAAAAGAGCGACGCAACATAAATGTTTGAAGCATCGACAAACATCGTCCTCATGGTAAATGTGTGAAGAAATTCGTCAAGTTTTATTTTTGAGCTCTTTCGAGATCGTACAAAACACACGGCATGCCCGCCTGCAAACGGGCATCCCGATCTTCTAACTACATCTTTTCCAACGTCTCCAGTCCCAATAAATGCAAACCTTTCTCCAAAGTTGCCAGGGTTGCCCGGCACAGAAGCAGGCGCAGGTTTTGGATGTTGGTATTTCCCGAAAGTACCTTGTCGGCGTTGTAAAACGTTGAAAACGCACCCGCCAACTCATACAGATAACGGCACAAATGGTGCGGTTTCAATTCCTGTAAGGCGAGTGCAAGGATCGACGGAAACGCCAACAATTTATGCGCAAGCGCGCGTTCCGTTTCGGTTGAAAACGCGTCCAAACTTAAATTATCGGCAACGTGTGTTGCATCGATGCCGGCTTTTCGGAAAATCGCGTGAATACGCGCAACGGCATACAGTAAATAAGGTGCCGTGTTGCCTTCGAAACGGATCATCTTGTCGAACTCGAAGCGGTAATTGCTCATGCGATCCTGCGACAAATCCGCGTATTTAACGGCTCCCAATCCGATGACTTCCGCCGCGTGTTGCTTTTCTTCGGTCGATAAATCGGGGCTTTTTTGACAAATTAAGTCATACGCGCGCGCAACCGCTTCGTTGAGCAGTTGATGTAACTGAATTGGTTTTCCTTCGCGGGTTTTAATTGCTTTCCCGTCCTGCCCCAGCACCATTCCGAAGGGGGCATGGAACAGCATCGGAATCGGCTTTTTTTCGGCTTCGAACCACTTTTTGACCGTTAAAAACAACTGTTCGAAATGGTCGCATTGGCGTGCATCCGTGACGTACACCATGGCATCAGCTTTAAATTGTTCCGAACGATACGCGACGGTTGCCAAATCGGTGGAAGCGTAATTCGAAGCACCGTCGGATTTTCGAATAATAAACGGCTGTTTGCAAAAACGCGGATGCTCCGGATGGAAGACGACCAACGCACCCTGGTCGGTTTTTGCCAATCCGCATGCCTGCAACGCATCGTACACGGCTTCAACTTTGTCGCGATAAAACGATTCTCCGAGGACGTAATCGAACGTGACATCCATGCGTTGATAGATTGCTTCAAAACTCGCGTAGGAAATTTTGTTGACCTTCTCCCACAGTGCGAAATTTTCCGCATCGCCCTGTTGCAGTTTGACTAATTCATGGCGCGCCGTTTCCAATGCCTGCGGATCGTCTTTGGTGCGCTGCGAACCCGTTTGATAGAGCACTTCCAGCGTCTCGACGGCAACTTCGGGCGGTTCGTCGAAGTTGTAGCCTGTGCGCTTGATTTCCGCCAACAGAATGCCGAACTGGGTGCCCCAATCGCCGATATGGTTATCGCGAATAACTTTTGCGCCGCCGAAGCGCAGAAACCGTTGTAGGGCTTCGCCGATGACCATCGATCTCAAATGCCCGACGTGCATGCGTTTGGCGGTGTTTGGTGACGAGTAATCGACGACGACGGTTTTATCCGAAAAAACCGATTGAAAATGTCCTTCGTATTGTTCCGATGCGTGAAAACACCGCAACCATCCGATCGTTGCGCGGTCGGTCAGTTTGAAATTCAAAAATCCAGCCCCCGCAACGGAAACGTCGAAATCTTTATTTTGCGCCGCAAACGCGTCGCACAACGTTTGTGCGGTTGTTCTCGGATTTTGATGCGTTTTTTTGCAATACGCCAAAACGCCGTTTGCCTGGAAATCCCCGAAACGCTCCTCGGCAAGATGTAAGTCGGGATCGAAGCTTTCGTCAAACGACGGCAATGATTTCGCGATGTTTTTCAGGGTTTCCTGCAAATAGGAGCCGAGAGAAAAGGGCAGGGCACTCATAAGTTCAAAGAAACAAACGACGACCGCTTTGAAAAGCAAAACCTGCCGGTGATGTACTGTTACGGGTGACTTTTGAACGAAAGCATTTAAAGGGAAAGCGATTGCTTTAAAGTGCAAAATTGGCAATACTGAGGCGTTGGATATGAACAACAGTGCCGTCCGTGTCGCGTCTTACAAACCGTTGCGCGGCTTTTGTCTGATACTGCTCGGGATTTTCATGTTTCTGGCACTGTTGGATTATCGTCCCGAAACTTCGCGCTTTTATCGGTTTCCGCAGACAGCGTTTGGTAAGGGCAACCATTTCGGTTTCGTCGGGATCGGTTTCTGTTTTTATGCCTGCCGTTGGCTGGGGGCAATGGTATGGCTGTTGCCGATTTACGCCCTGTGGGTCGGCGGGTTATCGTTGGCGGGTTTTGCGGGGCATATTCGTCGAAAGAACGTGATTTGTTTTTTGCTCGCATTCCCGTTTGGAGGTGCATGGTTCGCATTTTTGCAATATCTGCGTTGGGTACCGCCGAATTATCGTTTTTATTCGGCGGATAAAGGCGGGCTGATCGGTTTTTGTCTGTTTGAAAACTGTTTTCGGGATACGTTCGGTTCCGTCGGTTGCGGATTATTGCTGACGTCGACGGTGTTTTTACTTTTGGCATCGGCATTTGCAAATGCGGAGGATGTTTGGCGTATCTTCTTATATGTATTGCGGCGGATATTGAAATTTTTTGCCCGTCTGAGCATGAAGGTCGGTTTGAAAATCTTCAAAGGGCATTTGCCGAAGTTGCCGTTCGGTTTTGTGACGCGTTGGTTTTTTAAGAAAATCGGTCGGTTGTTTTTGAAAATTCGGCAGCGGCAACCGAAAACGGCGGGTGAAGGTGCTTTAAATTCGGGAAATCCGATTGATTTATCCGAGGCAGGTATGCCGCAGAATTTGGCGACGGCGTTTTATTCCAAAAAATCGGTTCAAACGTCGGAGGGTTTGGAGGAAACATTCGTATCGGATTCGGAAATTAAAACCGAAACGGCGCATGTTGAACAGATTTCTCCTCGTCGAATGCAACCGAAAGCGGATGTTTCGGAACCGACGGCGTTGGCGGATGGTGCGGCTTCGAAGGAGACGCGGTCGGAAGAAAAGCCCGAAAAACCGGCAAAAATTCCCGTTTTGGCGAGCGAAACCGTTGAGCGTGCGACCAAAACGCTGCCGTCGCACAGCGGCTCCTATCAACTGCCGGGATTGGATTTATTGAAAGATCCGCCGCCGATTTTGAACGACGGCAACACAGAAGATTATTATGAAACGGCGAATGATTTGGTGCAAAAACTGGCGGAGTTCGGCGTTGAGGTCAAAGTCGAAGCCATTCAGTCGGGTCCCGTGATTACGCGCTACGAAGTTACGCCGGCGCGCGGGGTGCGGGTTGAGAAGATTACCACCCTGGACAAGAATATCGCGTTAGGTTTGAAGGCGTTATCGGTGCGCATTCAGGCACCCGTTCCTGGTAAAGGCTGCGTCGGAATTGAGGTGCCGAATAAAAAACCGTTGCCGGTATGTTTGCGCGAAATTCTGGCGTCCAAAGCCTGGGAACAGTCGGACGCGGAAATTCCGATTGTGCTCGGGAAGGAGGTTACGGGTAAGCCGATTGTGGCGGATTTGACCAAGATGCCGCATCTGCTGATTGCCGGGTCGACGGGTTCCGGAAAAACCGTGTGCATCAACGCGATCATTGCCTCCCTGCTGTTTCGCGAAACGCCGAAAAACCTGCGTTTCATCATGGTGGATCCGAAGATCGTGGAGATGAAAATTTACAACGATCTGCCGCATATGTTGATCCCGGTCGTCACCGATCCAAAGCGCGTTCCCGGGGCTTTGAAGTGGCTGATCGGCGAAATGGAGCGGCGCTATCAGCTGTTTGCCCGTTATGGCGCGCGCAACATCGCAACCTTTAACGAGAAAGTTTCGAAAGCTTCACCTTCGGAATTAACGGACGGCGATACGGAACATCTGCCCTATATTGTGTGCATTATCGACGAATTGGCGGATTTGATGATGGTCGCCCCGGGGGACATTGAAACCTGCATCGCCCGTTTGGCACAACTGGCGCGTGCGGCGGGTATTCATCTCATTATTGCGACGCAACGCCCTTCCGTGAATGTCATTACGGGCATCATTAAAGCAAATCTTCCGAGTCGCATTGCCTTCAAAGTGGCTTCCAAAGTGGACAGCCGGACGATTTTGGATATGGGCGGTGCCGACAGCCTTATCGGTAAGGGTGACATGCTGTTCATCCCGCCGGGAGCATCGCAGCTGATCCGCGCCCAGGGTGCGTGGGTCTCGGATGACGAAATTACAAATCTTGTGGAATTCCTAAAGCGCAACGGCGCACCGGAATTTGCCGAGGACGTACAGCAACGGATTGAAGCGGAAACCGACGATGAAACGAATGATGCGATCCCTTCGGTAAGCGATGAAGACGCTTTACTCCCGCAGGCGTTGGAGATTTTAAAAACCGCCGATCGCGTTTCAACCTCTCTGTTGCAACGCCGTTTAAAAATCGGTTACAACCGTGCCGCCAGAATGATGGATGAGCTCGAAAAACGGGGTTTAGTGAAGAACGGGGAAGGGTAGTGGATGCTGACACTATCGCTTGTGTTGTTTTGAACTTTTATTCCAAAACGTAACCACTTGTGTGATAGAGAGTGCCTTCAACTCCTGCCACCGAAAAACGCTATTTCTTTGTTTCAGCAGTTTGTTGATTGTCTTTGAACCAATCGAGCTTTGCCAATTCCTGACCGAGCCAATTTGAAAATAACTCCGCACCTTCCGCATTTAAGTGGGAAGCATCGTAACAATGTTCTTCAATTTGTTCGAGCAACGGAGAAGGCGGACGTTCAAGCCAGACAAAACCTTCATCAAGGACGGCTTGTTTGATTTTATCCCAATCGACACCGCTGAGTTTATCTTCCAATTCATCCATTTCGCGACACGAAACCATGCGATAGGCGACGACTTTGATGTTGTTGCGCTTGCACCACTTTAAGTTTTGAACGAAGTGTTTGAAATCGGATGGGAGGAAGGGGCGGACTGAAAAACCATCACGATACTCCTTTAGACCGCATAAAAACGCATCTGCATTTTTCGAGTGCCTGCTTTCTACATATCCGAACGGAGTATGGGGTGTATAGTATTCATTAAAGGGAGTGTTTTTTTGAATCCAAGTGTTTCTCAGAGGAGCTTCTTTCACTATGCTAAAAAAGTGTTCATTCCTTGAATTACACAAATCCAAATATGTGCAACCAAATATCAAAATGCGTTTCCCGTTCTGTTGGAGCCTCTTCGAGCCGCTATCAATTAATTGACGATTAATCCTTCCGGCGGAAAAGCCGAAATTATAAATATCCATATTCGGAATATACTCTCGTAATATCTCCGGAGAAACACCAAGGTAAGTTCTGGAATCTCCCATCAACAGAGCATCATATCGCTGTTTTCCGTAACGCTTTTCACTCCAAAATAGGTCGCTCTCAAGATGCTTTTCTGGCAAAAGTTGCAACATTCCGCCTGCCAATACTATCGCGGTGTTCAACGTTACAAATGTTCTGCTTCTCTTAAAAAAATTCATATCAGAACTGAAAATAAATGAATTGTTTCCCGCGACCTCTCAAAAAGACACAAAGAAACAGAAAAATTCCCATAAAAACCGCTTGTGCAAGAGGCGGAATTTTCAGCTTTTCAACGAGATTGAGATTTCTTTTTCGGCAGAATAACCAAAAAGCTTCCGCCAAAAACAAACATCCGCAAACAAAAAGTATGAAGTAAATTCGTTTCGTACTCATGCCAATGCCGATAAAGCCCCATCTGAAAAATTCTCCGAACGGAACGCCGCAGGTGAGGTTCGGCGAGAACATCGATTTCAATATACAAACTGCCTGCGATAAACATTCGGAACGGAAGAAAACCCAGGTGACGAGAATTTGCACACTCGTCAGAAACCAGGCGAGTATTATTCCGAAAGAGCCTTTCTTTTTGAGTGTCGTACAAACTCTAAACAGACGTTCAATACTTGAAAACAGCGCATGACACAGCCCCCAACAGACAAATGTCCAGGCGGCACCGTGCCATAAGCCGGATAGTCCTAAGGTAATCCACAAATTACGATACGTGTGCCACGCACCGTTGAGACTGCCGCCGAGCGGGATATAGACGTAATCGCGGAACCAGGATGAAAGCGATATGTGCCATCGCGACCAAAATTCGCGTATGTCGGTAGAAAAATAGGGTGTGTTGAAATTCTTCATCAAATGCAATCCCATCCAACGCGCCAACCCTCGCGCGATATCCGTGTATCCGGAAAAGTCGCAGTAAATCTGGAACGCAAAACCTAAAACAACAACCCACCACCAAAGAGCAGTACCAGGGGGGGCAGGGCAATTGAAAGCATCATTAACCACATAAGCCAAATTGTCGGCAATAACCATTTTCTTAAAGTAACCCCAAATAATAAGGCACAATGCCCGAAAGCGTTCTTCCTCCGTCAACGGCTTTGGCATCTGTGTAATCTGCGGCAGAAGATTGGAAGCGCGTTCAATTGGTCCGGCAACCAACTGTGGGAACAGGGTTAAATAGGTAAAGAAATGCAGGATATTCTTTGTCGGTTTGAGTTCGCCTTTATAGACATCGATCGTGTAGGACATCGATTGAAAAGTGTAAAAGCTGATGCCGATCGGAAGAACGAGGAAAAAATCCGGCAGATTAACAATTAAATCGGAGCCCCTATAACCGAGAAAATGCAGGAAGGTATTGATGTTTTCAACGATGAATTCCGAATACTTGAACGTTCCGAGTAATCCGAGATTTGTGAGTATCGAAAGCGTCAGCCAAAATTTCTTTCGATGTCTGGAGGTGCTTCCCGAAATCAATAACGCAGCGGTGAAATCAATGATGCCGCTGAGAATAAGAACAAATAAATAGTGCCAATTCCACCATCCGTAGAAAAACAGCGACGCTGCGAGAATGTAACAACAACGGACTGTCGTGTGATTTTTAACGAATGACCACAGCGCAAAAAAACACGCAATGAACAGAACAAAGACCAGAGAGTTAAAGATCACGCCTTGAGCCCTCCCGAACTTAAGGCAGGAGAGGAATCAGCTCTCTCTCTCTCTCTCTCTCATGGAAGACTCTTTACAGCTTTTTTAAAGCTACTTTGATACTCTCAAGTTTTTTTATCGGATGTAAAGTATTTTTTTGAAAAAATCTAGTACCTTTATAAAACGTACCTTGTTATATAGCGGAA
>JAEESJ010000046.1 GCA_016286235.1 Opitutales bacterium
ACCGCCGCGCACCCGCCAATCATGAACTTTTTATTCATCATCTTTCCTTTGTTTTATTTTGTTTCGTCCTGCCCGCGCCTTCACCGCGAAGACGCTTCGCGAACTCTGCTCTTATTGGACGATAAAGCGAGAGGAGTGTCAAGAGGGGATTGAGATTTTTTTGGAGGGTTTGAAAGGTTTGACGGGGAAGAGGACGGGGGAGTGTTCAAAAAAGGGGGGCAGGGATTTCCGCTTACCGCAACTTCAATGTCATCAATCCAAAAAGTGCGCACAGGAGCGATACAATCCAAAAGCGAATAACGATTTTCGGTTCGGCGATACCGGAAAGCTCGAAATGATGATGAATAGGGCTCATTTTGAAGCAACGTCGGTGAAAAGTTTTGTAAGAAAACACTTGCAAAATAACCGAAAGTGCTTCCGCGACAAAGACCAATCCGACGAGGATGAGCGTGAATGCCTGGTGCGTCATCAGAGCGATGCAACCGATCCAGCCGCCGACGGCGAGCGATCCCGTATCGCCCATAAAAATTGTTGCCGGGTAAGCGTTAAACCACAGAAAGGCGATGCATGCGCCAACGATCGCCAAACACAGAATGCTCAGTTCCTCAACGCCGTTCAGATAGGGCAGGTTTAGGTAACGTGCCAGGTGTATATGACCCGTGACGTAGGCAAAAATTGTGTAGGTCAGCAAAACGGGCAGAGTGCAACCGACCGCCAAGCCGTCCAGTCCGTCCGTTAAATTAAGCGCATTGCTTGTTCCGGCAATGACCAAAAACCAGAAAATTGCCAAAGCGGCGAACGGTATGTTTGTCCACAGCGGATTTTTAAAAAACGGAACATACAACTGCCGTACATATTCTCCGACGCCCGTTGTGCGAAATAATACCCATAGAACGCAAACCGTTGCGAAGGCTTGTGCCGCCAATTTCCATCGACCCGATAAACCGCATGTATTGCGTTGTTTTAATTTCAGACCGTCGTCGACCGCACCGACGAACCCGAGGAACAGTCCCGTTAAAAGTGCACAATAACCGCAGACGTTGGGTTTCAGCCACAGCAGACAGGAAATGCATACGCCCGATAGGATGGCGAGACCTCCCATGGTTGGAATTTGTTTCTTTTGTTCGTGCAAGGTCGCTAAATCTTTAATGACGGAAGCATCCCGAACCACGTCCTGCATTTTCATGCGTCGCAGGGCGGCGAAAATTTTCGAACCGACGAAAACACCCCACAGGAGTGCCGTTACGAGTGCCATGCTTCCGCGGAACGTGACATAGCGAAACAGTCGCAACGGACCGAAAAAGTGCTCCAGATGATGTAAATAATACAACACGCTTCCATTGTAAGCGTTTGTTGTTTTTGGCAAAAGTGCAAAACCTGCCCGGGAAAGGGTGCAAAAAACAACTTAAAGCGAAAAGCAGAAATCTTTACCGATACACCGAACTTTTTCAGCCGAATGCACGGCAGACGGCGATGCCTGAAAACAACTGGTGGCTAGAGTTGGAATCGAACCAACGACACAAGGCTTTTCAGGCCTCTGCTCTACCGACTGAGCTATCCAGCCACGTGCTTTCATGAGAAAGGAGAAATTACATTCGGTCAATCTTTTTCGGGTTTTGCCGGCGGTGAATTTTGAAGTTGCAACAAATGCTTTACGGTTGCGTGTGTTTTCTAGTGTTTCAAAATAAATGCATGCCGACTTTGTTTATTCTGGCAGGAGCGACGGCATCCGGCAAAACCGAGCTGGCATTGCGTTTTGCGCGGAAATGGAACTGCGAAATCCTTTCCTGCGATGCATCGGCGTTTTACCGCGGGATGGATATCGGAACCGCCAAACCGACGTCGGAAGAGCAACGAACGGTGCGCCATTGGGGCATTGATATTGCGGAACCGAACGAACCGTTTTCGATTAAGGACTTTGTTGCTTACGCGCAAAAGTGTGTTTCGGATATTACGGCGCGCGGCAAAAACGTTCTTGCGGTCGGCGGTTCAGGGTTGTACTTGAAAAGTTTTTTGTCGCCCGTGACCGATGATGTGCATCCGAGCGCGACCGTACGGGAGGAACTTGCGGCACTGGAAGCGAACGGCGGCATTGAAGTGCTTCGGGAGCGATTGTTACAATTCGATCCGCGGGCATCAAAGTATGTAGAGCTTAAAAATCCGCGCAATGTACAAAAAGCGTTGGAACGCTGTTTAACGACGGAATTGCCGCTTGCGGAGGTATTAAAAAATTTTCAAAAACAGCCGACGCCTTATGCATCATTAAAGAAGGTAACCGTCTGCCTTTATCGACCGTTGGAAATCCTCAAACTGCGTATTCGCCTGCGGGTACATAAAATGTTGCAAAACGGTCTCATTGATGAAGTGCGACGGTTGAAGGAACAGGGGAAGTTATTGCCGGATATGCCCGCTTCCATGGCAATCGGTTACCGCGAAACATTAAATTTTCTACAACAACCGACACCTTTGGAAGATCTTGAAAAGGAAATTGTGAACGATACATACGGATTGGTGAAAAAACAGCTTACGTGGTTTCGGCACCAGATGGCGTTTGATAGGTGTTGGTATGGGTGAATGGTGTTAGGCATTGATAAGAAACATGTTTTGAAGTCCTTTTCGGTCTATTTAAATGAAGTTTTTCCGAGCAAATTTCACAAAAACCTTGACCAATGTAGTCCCGTTTGACAGCCTCCAGGCATAGAGTTAAAGGGATGAGTTTAGAATATACATTGGTGATTGTGAAACCCGACGGAATGCAAAAGAACCTGACGGGTATTATTCTGCAACGCTTTACGGAGGCGGGCATGCGGCCGATTGCTTCAAAAATGATGCAGTTGACGGAAGCAATTTTGCGCGACCATTACGATTTTCTCGTCGACAAACCGTTTTTCCCGGATATTTTGTCCTACATGCAACAATGTCCCGTGATGCTGTGGGTGTTGGAGGGTGAAAATGCGATTAACAAAGTGCGCGAGTTATTGGGACCAACGGATTCCAAATTGGCACCGAAAGGAACTATCCGCGGCGATTTCGGAGTGGATAAATCCACGAATGTCGTTCATGCGTCTGACAGTCCTGATTCAGTGCAGAAAGAAATCGCACGTTTCTTTAAAAAGGAAGAAATTTTCGGATAGTGTGTTTTATATAAATCACTGATTTCGAAGGGGAGCGGTAGTTTCCTTTGTGTAGATTAGAGTTTGTATCTGAAACTGTGTTTTTCAGGAGGGGGTTTTGCTGTCTTTAACGCAGGAACGCTACTGAATACTTCGGGTAGGTGTTTTCGGTAAAAAGTACTTCGTTTTTTTAAACAGCTTAAAAGTGGTAAAAGGTGGTCTGTTCCCTTTTATAATTCGTTTCCGTAATTTTTTTCCAGGGTATACAGAGCAAACAAATTCAAGATTGAGTACGAAATTTTCGTTAAAGGATAAATTTTTTATTCGCCATACTTTACAACGCAAACCAACTTTGTACGTCTGCTTGTAATTTAAGCACCTGCCACCCGCGTGGTGCTAACTGGCGTCCCTGTGGCGTTCTTTTTAAGTAACCTTCCTGGATAAGGAACGGTTCGTGTACTTCGGATAAAGTATCCGCTTCTTCGCCCACCGCAATCGATAATGTATGCAGACCGGTCGGTTTCCCTTGAAATTGATGCGCCAATACGAACAAAATGCGTTTATCCAATTCGTCCAAACCGTTTTCGTCAATATCCAACACCGCTAACGCCTGACGCGCCACTTCACGAGAGATAATTTTTTCGCCTTTCTGTTGCGCAAAATCACGGGTAAAAGCAATTAAATTGTTCGCAATGCGCGGAGTTCCGCGTGAGCGCGAAGCAATTTCCAATGCGCCGCCTCCATCCATTTCGATGTTAAGCAATAGCGCCGAGCGAAGTACAATCGACCGCAGATCCTCTTTTGTATAGTAATGCAGTCGGGTTTGAAGAGTAAAACGCGACCGTAGCGGCGCCGAAAGCAGTCCGCTGCGCGTTGTGGCACCGAGTAAGGTAAATTTCGGCAGGTTTAAACGCACACTGCGGGCATTCGGTCCCTGATCGATCATAACATCGATACAAAAATCCTCCATTGCCGAGAACAAATACTCCTCAACGGTTTTCGGTAACCGATGCATTTCATCGATGAACAGAATGTCATTTTCCGATAAATTCGTCAGCAAGCCTGCCAAATCCGCGGCTTTTTCAATGACGGGTCCGGAGGTTATATGCACCTGCACGCCCATTTCGTGTCCCAAAATGTGTGCCAATGTGGTTTTTCCGAGACCCGGCGGTCCGCTTAACAAAATATGATTGAGTGCATCGCCGCGTTTACGCGCCGCTCCGACTATGATTTGGAGACGTTCAACGGTTTTCGGTTGACCGGTAAAATCTGAAAATCGTGGTGGTCGAAGCTTATTTTCCTCCGTTCCGTTATGTTGATTCAGCACGGCATGCGGTGCACTCATAGATATCCAACATGGATTGTATCACAAAATTTGGAAAGAATCACTTACGCAATCACGCCTCAATAACACACCGACTAAGCGCGAACGCCACACATTATTCTGTACCAACTCTTCGCGAACCGCAACTTTTACTATTCGCCTTTAAACTGCGCCGCCAACTGCGTCAGTGTTTTCTTGGCATCGCCGTAAATCATACGAACGTTGTCTTTCAAAAACAATTCGTTCTCCAGCCCCGAAAAACCCTTTCCCTGACCGCGCTTGAGAACTAATACGGTTTTCGCTTTGAAAACTTCCAATATCGGCATACCGTACAATGGCGAATTTTTATTTTCGACCGCTGCCGGATTGACCACATCGTTGGCTCCGACTACAATCGCAACATCCGTTTCTTGGAAACGCGCATTTGCAACTTCTAATTCTGTCAGTTGATCGTAATCCACATCCGCCTCCGCCAACAAGACGTTCATGTGTCCCGGCATGCGTCCTGCCACCGGATGAATGGCATAAAATACTTCTGCGCCGTTCTCCGTCAATTTCTGTGCCAACTCTTTTACCGCATGCTGTGCCTGCGCCACCGCCAACCCGTACCCGGGAACAATCGCCACCGTTCGCGCCGCTTCCAACGGAAAATAAGCATCTTCCGTCGTCATTGTCTTCGGCTCGCCAGAAGACTTCGATTGTGCTTTTATTTCCAACGCCTTAAAACCGCCCAATAATACTTTTCCGATCGAGCGATTCATGGCTTTGCACATAATTAACGTCAAAATTAAACCGCTCGTTCCGACCAAACATCCTGCAACGATAAGGACTTTGTTAAGCGAAATCAATCCCGCCGCACACGCCGCAAGACCCGATAAACTGTTTAACAACGCAATTACCACAGGCATATCGCCGCCGCCGATGTGAAGCGTAAACACAATTCCTGCGATTAGACTGAATGTAATCATTGCATAAAACGGGTCGAAACCGAAGATACTTTGAGATACCATCCAACCACATGACGACCAACACAAAAAACACAAAAGAACAAAGCAAACATACGGTTGAAACGGAAACACAATGGATCTGCTCGATAATTTTCGGCTTAGTTTCCCGTATGCAACCAAACTTCCCGTGAAGGTAATGCCGCCGATGACAACAGCCGAAATAACGGCAACCTGCGTAAAACCAATTCCCGCAACAACCGTATCATCGGAAGCAGGTACCAATTTCATGCCTTCAATAACACCGATCAATAAACTTGCCAGTCCGCCGAAACCGTTAAACAATGCCACCAATTCCGGCATCGCAGTCATTTTGACGGAAGCCGCCGTCCAAATACCGACCAACGATCCAAATGCAACTACGCTGACCAATATCCATGTGTTTTTCGGAGGGAATATCCACAAGGTCGTTACCACCGCCAGAAGCATCCCAATACCCGATAAAACATTGCCTTTTCTCGCGGTCGCCGCCTTCCCCATCAATTTGAGACCGACTATCAGCAAAACAGCTGCTGAAACGAAAACGCCGTCCATAATTATTTTTTAAACATTTTCAACATGCGATCGGTCACGCAGTAACCGCCGACCACATTGATAACGGCGAACAAAATCGCCGTATAACATAAAACCTCCGCCACCCCATCCGTTGCATACGACAACGCTGCCAATGCCCCCACTAACGTAATCCCCGAAATCGCGTTCGTTCCAGACATCAACGGCGTATGCAGTTGGAAAGGAATTTTTCCGATCAATTCAAAACCCAGCCAACCCGCCAGTACCATGCAAAATGCCAGCCATCCGTAATCTATACTTACCGTTCCCATGCTTTTATTCCGAAATCCTTTTCGCCAAAGATAAAGGAAATTTTTGTGTTACTACTTTGGTACAACTTATTAACGCGGTAAATCCATCGGATACGGTTCTTTTTCACCGCTCAAAACCCCATACGGCACACCGCAATCGCCCAATTTAACGATAAACTTTGCCATATGCCGTAACGTCCACCGATGACTGATAAAATTTGTCGCATTAAAAAATAACAGAACACAATCCACCCAAACCGAACGATGCTCAATATAAAAAAGAGCCAAACGAGATTTGATCGGACGACAAATGTGTAGATAAGCATCATAAGGATTCGAAGAATAATGAGACAACAGTTCCGCCTCCCGTGACATCACCAGAGAAGCAAAATCAGAAATTCCTGGAAGAACACTGACAATATCTTTCTCCCGCGGTACAAATGTTTGATATTCCAAGACAGCTCTCGGCCTTGGTCCGATTAACAACATATCGCCTTTAACAACATTTATCAGTTGAAAAAATTCATCCAACTTTAAAAATCGTATTATCCGTCCGATTTTTGTGATTCTGAGATCTAGACTCGTAGATATCCAGGTGCTCTTCTCATCTGACAAAGGCACCATGGTTCTCAATTTAAATAACGGCAACAATCTTCCACCTTTACCAACCCTTTGAGGAATATAAAACGGATTCTTTCGGTCCTGAAGAAATACGATGACAATGCAGAAAATAAGCAACGGACTTAGTAAAATCAGCAAAAACAACGCAAGAATCCGCTGTGTGAAATTCCAAAACATCATCCTGAGTGTCGCTTGTAAAAACGATAAATGCAATGTTTTTGATAAAAGATCTTTTTTTGGCGAACGAGATAATACCAAAAGCATCAATTTTTCGCTTCTTCACATATGCTTGAAACAAGCAAGCATCTAAACAAAACTATTTTCTGCTATCAAAGATTATTCTTTTTCAAAAAAACTACCTTTAACCATATCCCAAAAAAACCATTTTCCTCTTATTTTCCTATAAACACGGCATTGACACGCGTAAAAATGGCGATTCAATAAAAGAAAGTACTTTGAATTTTATGAACAAGTCAGAACTCATCGAGGAAATCCAAAAGCGCATGGGCGAGAAAGCCACGCGTGTGCTTGCCGAAGAAGCATTATCTGCCGTCTTGGAGTCCGTCAAACACGGGATCGAAAAAGATCAAATGGTGCAGTTGGTCGGCTTCGGTACGTTTTCCGTTTCCGAACGCAAGGCGCGCAACGGCGTCAATCCGCAAACGGGAAAGCCCATCAAAATTGCCGCTTCCAAGAACGTTAAGTTTAAGCCGAGTGCGCATTTGAAGGATTTGTGCTAGACCGAAAGGTTCGAAGGCAACCGATACTTCCGCCGTTTGTTTTAGTGCTTTGAGTTTCTTATGTTTATCAACACGGTTCTATTGGATAAAGCGAGTGAGGTTATTCCGAATCCGAATATTCTTGTCAACCTGGTTTCGAAACGCGTAAAGCAGTTGCGGGACGGTGCAACTCCGCTGGTGCAATCGTTGGAGAGGCTGACATTGGAAGATATGGCGTTGCGCGAAATCATCGAAGGGAAGATCACCTATAATCTCGATTGCGATCGTTAAATGCGTTCCGATCTCCGTGAGAAAACGAAAACGTTTTTAAATCGGAAGTTGTCGCATGATTTTTTCATCGGAAAAACCTTTGAGGTTGGTATCGTTCTTTCGGGTACCGAGATAAAATCGTTGCGCGGCGGAGATTGTGTTATAGAGAAGTCTTTTGTGCACTTAGACCGTTACGGTCGTCCCGTGTGGCTGAACGGTCATATTGATACGTACAAATTCGGAACATCGGAGAATCACAAACCGACACGAAGTCGTTTTTTGTTGCTTCATAAGCGGGAAATTGATGAGTTACGCGGTGCATTGGAGCGCAGAGGCGAGAGTGTTTTCCCCGTAAAGCTCTATTTTAAGCACGGCTTGGCGAAGCTGGAAATTGCGATTTGTAAGGCGAAGAAGCAGTACGATAAGCGTCAGGATTTGAAGAAGCGCGCGGAACAGCGGGATGCGGAGCGTTCCGTTCGTCAGCGTTTTAAATAGTTGTGTTTGTTTCAGCAGTCTTTTGAAAATACCTACACCGTAGGTTTTGTGTTTTCATGGTGTTTTCGTACCTTTTGATTGTCTCTGGCGTATGCTCGTATTTGGTGTGTTCAATCGTGTATATGTACTTGAATTGAGGGCATCGCATGCGGTTTTTGGAAGAAAGACGTGAGCAACGGATTGAGTTTGGCATGCTTTCGATAACATTTTAAGTGATCCACGTCATTCTTTTTCGCCCTGAAATTCCTCAAAACACGGGCAACATCGGGCGTTTGTGTGCCTGCACCGACACACGCCTGCATCTCATTCGTCCGCTCGGTTTTTCACTGTCCGACCGTTATCTGAAACGCAGCGGAATGGATTATTGGCGGTATTTGGATGTTCGCGAACACATCAACTTTGAAGCGTTTTTAAACAACCCCGATCGCCCGAAACGCATTTGGTTGCTGACAACGCATGCGCAAAAACTCTACACGAATGTTTCTTTTCGGGATGAAGACGGGATTTTATTCGGAAACGAAGGCTCGGGTTGTCCCGATGATGTACATAAGCAATTTGAAAACTTTCGCATCACCATTCCGATGATGCACCCGAAGGTGCGATCGTTGAATTTAGCAACCGCCGTCGGTATTGTGCGTTACGAAATTCTGCGCCAATGCGGGTGCTGATTTTTTCGAAAAAATCGCCCGAAGTTTATGGTTTTATAAACCAGAGCACCGTACTGCGCATGGAAAGCAAAAGTTTTTCATTTCCGAGCCTCGGAATTCGGAAAATCCGTCATCGTCGCATCGTGTTCGAATATCGACAAAAATAATCACCGCTCCCTTGTTTTTATCCGATATTCACAAAACTCATATTTAAAACCGCAAACCTTAGAAGTCTTCTCCGAACAACTCAAACAGAAAGCGTTTCAACGTCTCTCCCAAAAACGGTCGATTGGCCTTGTCGAATTCCAAGGTGTGGCGATTTCCGTTCTTTTCCAATTCCCGCTTATCAAAAGAAATAACCTGCCACTTCTCTTTTTGCGGTTGAAGCAACGGTTCAAAGTACACGACGGCACCGAACCACGTAAAATCAATTTTCCAACCGTAAAACTTCCCCGACGGCAACGTACCCAAAGCGGTGTTTTGTACCATAAAATCGGGGATTTTATCGGCTGCGACCGAAAGCGTAAAGGCAATCGGTTGCGCTTTTAAAAAATGCGTAAAGTTACTTTTGGCTCGAAAAAATTCCAACGGATCAAAAGAAACCAGATTGAACGCATGCCATTTCCCGTGCGCATTCGGCTCCTTGGGTTTCGATTTTTGTATATTGTACCACTGCGTAAAGATTTGTTCCGTCCCGAACGATAAACCGACTTCAAAATGAACATGTGCGTAATACAAAC
>JAEESJ010000047.1 GCA_016286235.1 Opitutales bacterium
AAAACGCTTCCCGCCCCTCCTAAAATCCCCTACTCTGAAATCGTAATGTCCAAAAACGCCAATTTAACGCGAGCAAAGCGCGAAAAAAACGACGAATTTTACACACAACGCGCGGACATTGAAGCGGAATTGGGGCGCGAGGATTATTGGCAACACTTCAAGGGTGCGACGGTGTTCTGCAACTGCGACGATCCGCGGGAAAGCGAATTTTGGCGGTACTTCCATTCCAATTTTTCGTTTTTGGGCTTAAAAAAGCTGATTTCCACACACTTCGAGAAGGAAGGAAGGAAGGAAGGAAGGAAGACCTTGGATCGTACGCGTTGATTTACGAGGGCGAAAAACCCGGGACGTTGAGCGCCATCGAGCGTGAGGACGTTTCCAACGGTCGGAAGGTCAAACTGAAAGGCAACGGCGACTTCCGTTCCGACGAATGTATCCGATTTTTAAAGGAAGCCGACATTGTCGTCACCAATCCGCCGTTTTCGCTGTTCCGCGAGTATGTTGCGCAGTTGATGGCGTATGAAAAGAAATTTGTCATCATCGGCAATCAAAACGCGCTCACCTATAAGGAAATTTTCCCGCTGATTAAGGACAATAAAATCAGGTGCGGATACATTTCCGGTAGCCGAACGTTTCTTGCACCGGATGATTACCCGGGAAACTGCTTTGAAAAAGACGGTCGCAAATGGGTCACTATGGGGAACACCTGTTGGTTCACCAACCTCGACCTTGCCAAATCCCACGAACCGCTGGCGTTGACGGAGGAATACAACCTGCATCCCGAGCATTACCCGAAGTACGACAATTACGACGCCATTGAAGTCCCGAAAGTTTCATTAATCCCGAAAGACTACTTCGGCGTCATGGGCGTACCCATCACGTTTTTTGATAAGTATTGCAGCGAGCAGTTTGAGGTCGTGGGAGCCTCCGAAAGCGAAGGTGTCGGTTTTTCGAACGGTTTATGGAACGAAACAAGCGGCATTTCGCAACCGCTGGTGAACGGAGCACGTACCTACAAGAGGCTTTTTATCCGCAGGCAGAGGACATAAAAACAACGGCAACAAAAATTTTCGGATCCAATATTCGCAGGGATGCATTTTTTCGTACTTTGCACCTTTTGTGCACTTTCCCTATGTTTCCCTCTTCTCTTTTATCTTGTTCCGCATCCATCCGTTCGACACCATGAAAGCGGTTGCATGAAACGTTTCGGGTTCGTCGGTGCTTTGATTTCGGCATTGCTTTCCTGTAAGCATATATCCGTTCAAGCGGTACCGTCGCTGACATCCGACAAACCCGTTGTGTACGACACCAAAAAGCGCGCGTCCGTCGCCGAAGGAAACGCGGAATTTTTGAATGACGGGTTGCGGGTACAGGCGGATAAAATTTATTACTTCGCCGAAAGCGCGAAAGCCCTGGCGGAAGGGCGCGTGCGCATCACCAACGGCGAGTATCGGTTTTTGGCACCGTCTGGCTCCTATTGCCACACGGAGCAAACCGTCGAAGCCGCTTCTTTTCGCATGTCCACGGGCGGACACGGGTACTGTGGCGAAACATTGCGCGGTCAAACGAAAGAACGGCTTGTTGCCGATCACGTGCGGTTGGATTACCGCGGCGTGCACGACAAAGACCTGCTCGGGTTTCACATTGTGGCACGACAGGGCGTATTGCGTCCGAAAAAAGATGTGGTCTTAAAAGATGCGGTGATCAAAATCGGTCCCGTTCCGGTGCTGGTTTCGCCCATCTATCGCCATAATTTCGAAGAGGCGTGGGTACGTTGGAAGTCCGAATGGACGCTGTTGGAGAAAAAGCCGTCGGAGAAATACGGTCATTACATGCGCAATGATATCCGTTTCCACATGGGGTGGCCGGTGAAACCGGGCGTGATGATCGATTATTACCGCAAGCAGGGCGTGCTTGCCGGTTTTATGGCGGATTACGAGGATCCGTCAACGGTGTTGGGAAAAGGGCACATCGAAGGCGCGCGCATTCACGACGAAAATCTGGATATTGCCAATCGGGCGATCGACAAAAAAGGGCATGATTTGAAAAATTCCCGTTTTTGGTTCGAATGGCAGCACGTCGGACACGTCGGAACTTCGAACGATCTTGCCGTTCATACGCAGTGGATGCGCGATCCGTATGTAATTAAGGATTTTCGTCCGGCAAACAACGACGGGACGCGGCAACATCCGGATAATTTTGTCGAAGTTTCGCACCGCGGCGACGCCTCCGTGACAAGTTTGCTGGTGCGTTATAAACTCAATCGCTTTCAACGCATACAGGAGCGTTTGCCGGAAGTTCGTTACGAACATGCGTTGGAACCGATCGCCGATACGCCGTTTTACCAACAGTACGGCTTAGGCGTCAGTCATCTGCGCGAACGTCCGTTGGACGAAAAGGATACGGAGATTTTTGACGAAACCTACGAAGCGGATAAAGAGCGCATTTTAAAACGTACCGATGCGTTTTACGGCGTTACGATGCCGATCGATTGTTCCCCGCTGTGCACCGTTACGCCGTTGGCGGGCGGACGGATTGCGCATTATTTCGGACTGAACCGCGGCAATCGCAGTCAATACACACGTTTTTTGGGTCAGGTCGGTTTCGATGTACGTTTGCGCTCCTATGGTGATTATTCTTACACCAACGAATGGTGGAACATTCATGATTTCCGTCATTTAATGAAACCGTTCCTGCAATACCGCTACATGCCGGACGGACATTCGGGTAACGCGTTTGTCCCGGCGGTCGATCGCGAAGCCGTCGATACCAACGAACAATCGCCGTCGTTGCGGGAATTGGATTTGTTGCATCGGCGCGACATTGACGATTGCCACGGTATGCACGTCGTGCGTTTGGGTTTTGAAAACTCGCTTTATACGAATTTTGGAAACGGCGGCGGTACGCAATGGATGTACCTGAATGCCTATCAGGATTTCAATTTAAAGTGCGTCGCCGGCAATCGTTCATTGGCGCACAAGATTTCGGATACGCATGTCGATTTCGGATGGAATCCGGCGCCATTCTTTGGTTTTAACGAAAAACTCTGCTACAGCTTTGCCGAAAAACAACTCCTTTCAATGGGTACGTCGGTTTCGTTCAAAGAAGGCGAACTGTGGACGGCAAGCATTACGCATACATATCAACCGGGCAATCCTCGCAGCAAAACCAAAGTCCGCAAAACCTCCAATCAATTATCGTGGAATATGACGTATCACATTAATTCCACTAACACCTTTTCCATCGGTCAAAAGTTTGATTTACACAAAACCGACTTTATCAGTCAAACCTACACCTGGCATACGTTGCTGGCAAAAACCTGGAACCTGGATGTCGTTTTTAAGTGGAGCAAAAGAGGACAGTGGGAGATTAAGTTTTTGTATCGGTTTGCGGCGTGGTAGGGGGTGTTGTATATTCGAGTGGCGTAAATACCAAAGAAAAAAAGGAGATTGAGATAGTTTTCCCATGAGCCGATTTGCATTTTGGGCGTGGTTTCAAATTTCGTTTGGTTCGAAGTTGCGAACAGCTTCTGTTATGTTCGGCAATAACTTGTGATATCTCTCACGATTTTTGTTTAGTCTCACTTCCCCCACACATCCCTCACATACTCCCTTATCGTTCTATCGCTCGAAAAATATCCCAGGCGTGCGGTATTGAACAGTGCCTTTTGCGTCCAAACGCGCGGCTGTTGATATAAACGCTCGCAAAGTTGCTGTGCGTCGCAGTAGGCGCGGAAATCCGCAAGGACAAAGAACGGATCGCCGCCGTCGAGCAGAGAATTGCGGACGGCGCGCAGCGGATAACGACCATTGTCTTCGAAACAGTCCGCAGACATCCAGTCCAGCAAGCACTTTAATTCGGGATCGGAGTTGTATAAATCGTACGGTCGGTAACCGTTTTGTTGCAATGCTTCCAATTCTTCGACGGTGTGACCGAAAATGAAGATGTTTTCGGCTCCGACGCGTTCCAGCATTTCAACGTTGGCGCCGTCGAGCGTGCCGATGGTGCAGGCGCCGTTGAGACCGAGTTTCATGTTGCCGGTTCCCGACGCTTCTTTGCCGGCGGTGGAAATCTGTTCCGATAAATCGGCGGTCGGAATGATGCGTTCGGCGAGCGAAACATTGTAATCGGGCAGGAAAAAGATTTGCAGTTTGCCGTTCAGCCGTTGATCGTTATTGACGCGTTGCGCAACGACGTTGATCGCATGAATGATTTCCTTCGCGAACAAATATCCCGGTGCCGCTTTCCCGGCAATCAACACCACGCGTTTCGGGGTATTCGACGCATTGCCGTGCAACAGGTCGAAATACAACTTCAGGCAGTGCAGTAACTTTAAATGTTGCCGTTTATATTCGTGGATGCGCTTCACCTGAACGTCGAACAGCGCGTTTGCGTCTACGGGTACTTTGAATTTTTCGCATAACCAACGGGCGAAATCCGCTTTATTGGCTTGCTTGACCGCGCGGTAACGTTCCAAAAACGCATCGTCTTCCGCAAACTTTTCCAATCCCTGCAGTTGTTCCAAATCTTTCACCCATTGTTCGTTGCCGAGGACTTCCGTAATTAAATTCGACAGGCGCGGATTGGCGATGTGCAGCCAGCGGCGCGGGGTAATACCGTTGGTTTTGTTGTTGAATTTGTTCGGATAAAGAACATCAAAACCCGGGAATAATCGTTGTCTGAGAAGACGCGTGTGCAGTTCGGCGACGCCGTTCACGGAAAAACTGCCGACAATCGCCAGGTAAGCCATGCGGATGTATTGCGGTTCACCTTCTTCGATAAGTGACAGTTCGCGCTTTTTGCCGTCGTCGCCCGGCCATTGCTTTTCGACTTCATGCTTCAGAAACCAATCGTTGATTTCGTAAATAAGTTGCAGATGGCGCGGCAACAGCAACCGCATCAACGGAACGCTCCATTTTTCGAGGGCTTCCGGCAACAGCGTATGGTTGGTGTAGGCAAAAACGGAACGGCACAACTTCCAGGCGTCTTCCCACGCAAAACCTTCTTCGTCGATGAGCAGGCGCATCAGTTCGGGAACGGCAATCGACGGATGCGTGTCGTTGAGCTGAATAACGACCTTTTTCGGAAATTCGTCCCACGTTTTGTGCGATGCCTGATAGCGACGCAGAATATCCTGTAACGAACAGGAAGCAAAGAAGTACTGTTGCAACAGACGCAGTTTTTTCCCGTCTTCCAGCTTGTCGTTTGGATAGAGAATTTTCGAAACCGTTTCGCCGTACGTTTTGTCGCGAACCGCTTCAATGTAGCCGCCTTCGTCGAATTTCTTGAAGTTAAATTCTTCCGAAGCGCGCGCCTGCCATAAACGCAGGAAGTTGACGGTTTGCCCGCGGTAACCGGCAACGGGAACGTCCCACGGTACTCCGACAAGGCTTTGGGTGTCGACCCAACGCACCGCCGTGTCACCGCGGTCGGTACAAACGGTTTCGATGCGTCCGCCGAAACGTATCGTTTGCGTGCGGCTGGTGCGCATTAAACACCAGGGGTTCCCGAAACGCAACCAGTTGTCGGGCATTTCTTCCTGACGGTTGTTCACGATTGCCTGTCTGAACAGACCGAATTCGTACAAAATCCCGTAACCGATCGCGGGAATATCCAGTGTCGCCAGCGAATCCATGAAGCACGCCGCCAAACGCCCCAGACCGCCGTTCCCGAGCCCCGGGTCGTCTTCTTCATGCCGCAGTTTTTCGTAATCCTGTCCGAGTTCCTTCAACGCCGCCGCCAGCGGTACTTCGATCGCCAAATTATCGAGGTTCGTCTGCAACAGCCGCCCCATGAGGTATTCGAGCGAAAAATAATAAACCCGTTTATCATCCCGTTGCACCTGATCTTCCTGGCTTTCCGTCATCCGTTGCAACAGATGGTCGCGAACGGCATAACACGTTGCAAGCCACCAGTCGTGCGGTCGCGCGTCCGCTTCGTTGCGCGCTACCGTTTGGTGCAGATGGCGCACGATGGCTTCCTTTAAGAAAGCTTGCGTGAGCGGCGGTTCCGTTGACGTCGACGATTTTTGGGAAACGGAATGTCGGTTGTTCGCGGTCGGTTTCATAGGCGTATAAGTTCCAAATCAAGTCGGATAAATACACTTTTATTTTAATCAAAAATGAAAGATTGCGCAATCATTTCCGAAAACGGTGCTTTTTCGAAATGCGAACGGGAAATTTTTCTTTACATCGGAAAATTTTACTTAAAACATAAACCTGTATGAGTAAATGTTTCCATTTTCTTTGTTACCTCAGTTTGGCGTCGGTGTGTAACGTATCGTACGGCGATTATCCGCCGCCGAAGAATTTGTTGCGACAGTTGTGCGGCAAAAAGGGGTTGGACAATACCTTTAAGCAGGCATTTTGGGATGTTCGGGAAGAAGCGTTGTACGACGAGTTTGCAAGTTTCCCGATCCTTGGAGAAAAACAGGGATTGGTGACTTCCTTCAATAAAGACCTGGAGCCTTTCGGAACGTCGGTTTCGCAAAAAGAGAAAATAAACGGCATTTGGGGAGAATTTTCATGGAAACTTAACGGAACGGAAATTTCAAAAGCGGAGCAAATTCGGTCGGTAATCGAAAAAGAGCATTTGTCGCTTTCGGATGAGGGTCGCAAAAACCTTACAAAGGTTTGTCAAACGCTTCTCAGCGAGGGTTTTGCGGAAAAACTTCTCGGAAAGAAGGCAGTCTATGCAATTTACGGATATTGCAAAGAAAAACCGTACTCTTCTTTCAGCGTAGATTTTGATCGTTATGTGTACGATGAGAAGCCGGGCGTGTTTTGGTTCCGAATTTTGTATTCGCAACAGCATCAATCGGGTCACACCTTCATGATCGGATTCCATTTTTGGTACAACGTCGAAAACGATCCTTACGGTTTGCAAAAAGATTGTTTTGCGATGTTCGTACAGGATCGGGTCAAAAAGTGTTACGTTCCGTATCGTATTAAATTGAGTTGCTTTTGGGTCAATGATTACCAAATCCGTTTGCATACATCCGGATTAACGAACGAAGATTTGCTTCGGGCGTTGGAAGATCCGCGGGAGATCGGTGTGATCGACGTTTGCCCCGAGACGGCGGAAGACGAAAAGGATATGACCGAAACGGTTTCGAAGGGAGTGCCGGCTTCCAAACTTTCAAAGGGTACCCCAAAGCCGTCGGAGAGTTCAAAAGGCAACACCGTCAGCAGGAAATATAAAAAGAGGCGCGGAAGGAAATAAAAAGCGACGACGGCAGACGGATCGAACGGCATACGACGTGAGGAAGGAATTTTGAGAAAACGCATGAAAATCCATCGTCTTTTATCGGTTTCCCTTGCAATGTTCGGATGGAGCATTACGGGCGGTTTTGTGTACGGCGATTACCCGACGCCGGAGAAGATTCTTGAGCATCTTGCCGGCGACGAGGGCGACATAAGTGCCCGCTTTAAGCGTTCGTTTTGCGAAGTTCGGGAAGAGGCGGCAAAGAGTCGGATTTCGGGGCAGGGCGATCCGCGAAAATTGGTCGGCGAAAAAGAGCTGTTTCTTTTGCCGCCGAAAGAGGGAGTTTCTTCTGAACGTCTTGCCGATAATGAAGGACACTGGTCTCGGCGGTATTTCGTTAGCGGTGATTTTTTGGTTAAAATCGATGGTCTGACCGTTCAAAAGTCGGAGGATATTGATGAATTGATGCGGTATAAACAATACTGCGACGAGTTCGCGATTGCAACAGAAAGAGGGTGTTGGAAATACGAATGGCATGGCGACCTGGCGGATATTTTTAAAACATTGGCAAGCGAAGCGTTTGCGGAAAGATTATTGGGTAAAGCGACGGTTGATGCGTTTTACAGACAGACAAAGTATTCCCGTACGACGGTGTATGTTTTTGTTTATCCGAGCTTTGACAGTACATGTCCGTCAACGGTTTCCTTCTGCCTGATGTACCGTCAGGTATTGAAAGGAGGTCAAGGCGGCTGTTTTTACCCGATGTGGATCGGATTTAATTTTCGATATGATATTGAAAACAATCGTTTTACGAATACTCCCGTGAAGTTATCTACTCTGCGTGTCGGAACACGTTGTGTCGACACGAAAAAATCGATTAAAAATTGACGATCGAAAACATTGAAAAGATCGAAGGAAACCGGTGATATCATCTTTCCACGGTGATTAGGCGGGATGTTCGGCAGGAAAGCCACGGGGTATCATTGCCTTTTGTCGTTCTTTGGGTACGTGTTCCAAAATCAGCGTCGAAAGCGGCGGCAGACACAAATCCAACGTGTACAGTTGATTATCATGCGGCTGCGACAGAGCTGTAACACCACCGCAGTTGCCGCGATTTTGTCCGCCGTAAATATCGGCATCGGAATTGAAAATTTCGCGCCACATACCGCTGAGCGGAACACCGCATTTGTAGTGAGAACGTTCGACGGGCGTAAAGTTAGAAATAAACAATAACGGTTCGCCGATCGGTTCGGTGTCGGACGGTGTATCGGGAAAATTATTTGGTTTAATATTCGTCGCGCAGGTCTTTTCGGCATCGGCTGTTGTATGGCAAAAACCCGCATCACCACAATCGGACGCGGATGTTGCGCAAGTCATACCGCAAGTATTGTCGGTGTAGGTTGAATTTTTTGTATCGCCCGTCGGCGCGACCGAAAATACGTCGTCCGAAGCGCGATCATTGCCGAAAGAGGCGGCGGGTTCGGGGATAAAGTATTGTTCATCCGCGGTGTCGGTTGAGGTTTCGATGTCGTTCATCGCTTCGGTTGCATCCGAATTTTCGGAAAACAAGGCGTCGGTTCCGATGCCATCCGTACTTTCTCCCAACGCGCGACAAATGTCCCGCAGGCGTTCATCGGGTTGAAACGGTTGTGACGGTTGCAGAGCTTCCGAAAGTTTATCGCTTTCGGTGCGCTGACGGCGATCTTTGCGAACGAAGGAAAAAATGCTGTTATCCGCATCATCGGGATTGATCCAGAAAAAACCTCCGGGTTCCATGTCCGATTGATACCACACCGGATGCGACCGATAGAGGGCGTTTAGATCCGAAACCAATTTCCGTACACCGGCGTGTTCGGGGTGTTGCAACAAAAACCAATCCAATTCCTTATGAAAATCCCATTCGTCCCATTGCGCAAATTCGTCGCCCATGAACAGCAGTTTCTTTCCCGGCCAGCCCCACATGAAGCCGTACAGTGCGCGCAGAGTCGCGAATTTGTCGGACGCATAACAAGAGCCCATGTTGCGCAACAGCGAACATTTTCCGTAGACGACTTCGTCGTGCGAAAAGGCGTTGATGAAATGATCCGAGTATTGATAGAGCATCGCAAAGGTCATTTGATTGTGGTGATAACGGCGGGCAATCGGATCGTGTTTGAGGTACGAAAGCGTATCGTGCATCCAGCCCATGTTCCATTTGAAGTCAAAACCTAAACCTCCGACGGCGGTCGGTTGCGAAACGCGTCCGAAGGAAGACGATTCTTCGGCAATCGTGATAAACCCCGGGAAACGTTGATGCAGGCGGTCGTTGACGGTGCGCAAAAAGTCGACGGCTTCAAGATTTATGTTTCCGCCGTAACGATTGGGAATCCATTCGCCGTCTTTGCGCGAAAAATTCAAATACAGCATGGATGAAACCGCATCGACACGCAACCCGTCGATATGATATTTATCCGCCCAAAACAGTGCGCTGTTGATGAGAAAATTGTGCACCTCGTTGCGACCGAAATTGAAAATGTACGTTCCCCAATCAGGCTGTTCGCCGAGGCGCGGATCGAGATGTTCGTAGAGTGCCGTTCCGTCGAACCTTGCTAGTCCCCAGTCGTCTTTTGGGAAGTGCCCCGGTACCCAATCGAGAATAATGCCAATATTGTTCTGATGCAGGGTATCGACCAGATATTGAAAATCCCGAGGCGTTCCGTAGCGCGACGTCGGCGCAAAAAATCCCGTGACCTGATACCCCCAGGAAGCCGTCAGCGGATGTTCGGCAATCGGCATGAATTCCACATGTGTGAACCCTGTTTGCTTTAAGTACGCAACCAATTCCCGCGCCAATTCCCGATAGGTAAGCGGTTGATTATCGGTATTGCGTTTCCAGGAATCCGCATGTACCTCATAAATCGACAGCGGCTGTTCGTGCGGATTTTGTTCTGCCTGCTTCGTCATCCAATCGCCGTCGTGCCAAACGTAATCCGATAACGGCGCACAGAGGATCGATGCGTGTTCTTTATCATATTCCCCCGAACGGGCGTACGGATCGGCTTTGAGTCGCCGTTGCCCGTTGCAGTCGACAAAGGCATATTTGTAGGTTTCACCCGCTTCGATGGTTGCAATGAACGTTTCCCAAATCCCCGACGAACCGATGCGTTGCATCGGATGCGTTGCATCATTCCAATGATTAAAGGAACCGACTACCGATACGCATTGCGCATTCGGCGCCCAAACGGCGAAGTAATAACCGTTCGCATCCCCCCATTGCATCCGATGTGCCCCGAGCTTTTCGTATATGTGATCGTGATTACCTTGAGCAAAGAGATGGAGATCGGAGGGGGTGAAGGGGGAAGGAAGGGCGGATGAAGCGAAGTATGAGAGGGGTTGTTTTTTGGAGGGTGAGGTTGCAGGCATAATCTGAAGAGATGTGCAAATATTATAATGGGTTTGGGAGAGAAAGGCAAAAAAGTGGAGAGGGAGAAAAAAAGAAGAAATATTTTTTTGAAAATATATCCCGATAACGTAACCTACATAAAGCGTTACGGATGATCTTCCCTAAAGACTTTGTAAGAGGATCGCAAGGTTGCTATCCAACTTGAAAGACGCCAAATTACCTTACATAAACGCGGCACATTTGCCGTTCTCTCCCTCAAAATCTATCCTCCTCACCTCTCCACAACCTTACGAGATTCGCGCGATGATGTATCAGTACCCAAACACAAAGTACAAACAGCGGCAGTGCGTGCGGTCGGGTTGCTCGGATACCGTTCCAGAGGCAACAGAACGGCAGGAGTGAAAAGACAAAGCAAATTGAGGCACACGAGACGTAGCGCGTGTATTTGAACACCGCCAGCCAGACTACTAACCCCGACAGAAGAGGCAACGGCATGAGGAGAAACAAACCGCCAATGAGGGTTGCGACGCCTTTTCCGCCTTTGAAACGGATGAAAAACGAAAAGCCGTGCCCCGCCAAGGCGCCAACCAGACCGACGTAAGGATATTGCAGTTTTAACCCAATGAAGGTTGCAAACATGCCTTTAAAGGCATCCAGGAAGAAAACCGTGTATCCGGCTTTTTTACCGACCGTACGCAGGACGTTGGTGGCACCGGGATTGCCGCTGCCGACATCGAAGATGCAAACACCGTGTGCTTTGGCGATCCAAAAGCCGAACGGTAAAGATCCCAGGAAATATCCGATGCACAACGCTGCGAACATATGTTTTCTTGTACAAAAAAACGCATTCGTTTGTCAACGTTAATTGCGACGGGCACTTTGGTTTGTTTTCGGAATGTTAACGAAAAACGATCTGTTTCCGCGCAAAAACTCCGTCACCTCCATCGATTTTCCACCGGCTTTTTGAATGCGGTCGATGACAAGCAAGCCTTCTTCCGTCGTCACCGCCAAAACGGTGCGGTTCGGATCCGTGAGGAATTGTCCGTATGTTTGATTTGTACGGTTCTTATTTTGGGCGGTTTTGTCTTTTGTCGAAGCGGAAACGGTCGGAAATAACAAAGTTTCGTTCGCCGTACTATCCGTCATGACATGCGCCCGATGTACCAGATAACGTTCGTTGTTTTTGAGAAAATACGCGCCCGGCCACGGTTGATACGCGCGAATACAACGTTCGAGGAGAATGGCGGGTTTTGAGAAATTCAAACAGCCGTCGGCTTTCGAAATCTTTTTGCAATACGTCGCTTCGGCTTCGTTTTGCGGCGTGAGAATGTAATTGTTCGACAATAATGTCGGTAAAGACGTACGCAACAGCACCGCACTCGCCTGCGCCAGTTTCGCCCGTAACGTTACCGCGGTGTCGTCGGGAGCGATTGCCGTTTTTTTTTGCGCCAACCAAGGTCCGGCGTCCATGGCTTCGACCATCGACATCAATGTTACGCCTGTTTCGGCATCGCCGTTGAGCAACGCGGCTTGAACGGGCGAAGCGCCGCGGTATTTCGGCAACAACGAAACGTGCAGGTTCCACATGCCGAGCAACGGGAGTTCCAAAAAACGTTTTTTTAAGATATGCCCGAACGCCATTACAAGCACAAGGTGCGGTTGCATGTGTTTCAGCCAATCGAATGCCGCATCATCCATGGTTTCGGCTTGGTAAAAAGGCAGATCGTGCATTTGCGCCCACTCGGCGATCGGATTGAGACCCAACGTTTGCCCGCGTCCTTTGGCGCGCTGCGGTTGAGTAACGATACCGCAGAAAGCAATCGATGGCTCCGTGCGCAGAAATTCCAGACAGGGCTTTGAAATTTCGTCCGCCGAACAAAAAATAACACGCGGTTTCATAAACGTACTCGGGTCTGCACTTACTTTATACTGCTATTTCCAACGGCACGTTTTCAACCTCGTAAAAGGTGTGTAAAAGACCGCAACACGCATGGAACTGCATCGTTCGCAAGAAATTTTCACAAAAAAGCACAAAAATCGACAAATAATCGTGCTTTTGTGTATACAAACGCCTGTGTATATAATCTTTGAGAAGCTTTGGGGTACGTTTAAAAAACAAAAAAACTCTCACCCCTTGTATGTGATTTGTTCAATCTTCCATCGCCCGCGCACATTCCCAAATTTTCAGGCACTTCTTAATCGCCGTCGGCAACTGCTCCAACGGCAACTGCGTGGCTTGATCCGACCATGCCGTTTCTGGATGCGGGTGTGTTTCGATAAATAAGCCCTGCGCGCCGCTTGCCAGAGAAGCTTGAGCGAGCGGTTGAAAAAAACGTCGATCGCCGCTGGTTACCTTCGTGCCGTTACCGATCATCTGCAGACTGTGCGTGGCATCGAACAGTGTCGGGCAGTTTGTTTGGCGCAGGATTGGGAACGAACGCATATCGACGACCAAATTGCCGTAGCCGAAGGTCGCGCCGCGTTCGATGAGCCAAATTTCCTTTGCGCCAAAATAACGCAGTTTTTCAACCACAAATTGCATGTCGAACGGCGAAAGAAATTGCCCCTTTTTGACGCTGACCGTGCGACCCGTTTCGGCGGCGGCTTGCAGTAAATCCGTCTGTCGGCATAAAAACGCCGGAATTTGGATCACATCGCAGACATCTGAAACTGCTTTCGCCTGTTGCGGCAGATGGATGTCGGTGGTGACAGGCAAGTTAAATTCCCGACGAACGTTCGCCAAAATTTCCAATCCGCGTTCCAATCCGAGTCCGCGCGGGCTTTTTACGTCGGTACGATTGGCTTTGTCGAACGAACCTTTGAAAATAACGGTCAGTTTATCGGCATACTTCTTCCGTTGCAGGTTCGCCAAAACCTCTGCGACCGTTCGACAGAGCTCGAGGCTTTCGATGGCGCAGGGACCGGCAATAAGGAGAAATTTGTTCGGCGTAAAAAGGTTACTCATTTCGCCGTTATCGTAAAAAATGTGCCGTTTGCTTCAAGCCGAAAGCGAACTTTTGATGTACGCGAGTTCTGCGATTGACCGTTTTTCGACAAACATCCACCAACGCCTGCGTGATATTCGGCGGTTTGAAAAAATAAACGGCGTTCTAAAAAGATGCGGACGCGTCTTACGGGAAATTGCCTATTCCCGTTGCAGGCACTGCATGAAAAACAGAAAATCAGACCTTCACCCGTTTATGAAATAATGCGAAGGTCTCGATTTTTTGGTAAATTACTACCAAAGGTCAGTAACTGAAAGCGGCTTTGGTGCGCGCGGCATCTTCGTTCCACGGATTGTAAGCTTCCGGGAAACGATCGGCGCGATTATCCGCCGGCTTGCTTTCGAAAGCGCGGCTTCGAAAGTCCGAAAAAAGAAACGAATCGTCCCGAAACGCGTTAAACGGCGCTTTTTGCGGTGTTTTCGCTTTTTGAACCGCTTTCGGCTGTTCCAGCTTCGGGGTCGAGTTTTTCGCCGCGTGCACTGTCGGCAGGAATGTCGGCAGGACAAACAGCGGAATAAGACGGAATGTTTTCATAGGTACTTCTTTGTGGAAGCATAAATCGTGCCGATCGTGAGGAACGGGTAAAACACAGCCTAAATACAGACAAAACCGCACCCTGCACATGTTTTGTTCGCAGGAAACAAGAAAAATTTTTGTTTTAAAGGGAATTTATTTCCGAATTTTCTTCGATTTTTTGAATGCGTTCAATCGATAATGCGCAATGCTGTTCAAGATCGAGACGAACCAAGACGGCATTGAGTACCGCCGCACCCTTGGCAACTTCGAGGCGGTTCGGTTTGCCGTCGACAAAACGTTCGATAATCGGTTCGATTTCGCAACCGATGACGCTTTCGTACGGACCGCACATGCCGATGTCGCTCACAAATGCCGTTCGGTTGTTTAAGAGACGCATATCGGCGGTCGGAACATGCGTATGGGTGCCCAAAACCGCGCAAACGCTTCCTTTTTTCGACAAAAACCAACCGAGCGCATACTTTTCGGCGGTCGTTTCGGCATGAAAATCAACGATTACGTTACGGATACCGTCGCTTTGGAGATCTTCGATCAATTTTGCCGCCGTTCGGAACGGACAATTCAACGCCGTGCGAATCCCCGTTCGTCCCAATAAATTTATAACTGCCAATTTTTCGCCCAGATGTTCAAAAACAAGATGCGTCCTTCCGGGGGTTTTCGGGTAATTGGCGGGACGGCAAACGTACGGCAGGGTGTCGATTTCGTCCCAGAACTCTTTTTGATCCCAGGTGTGATTGCCGAGCGTCAATCCGTCGATGCCGCCGCCGTGCAATTTTTGCGCCGTCGCGGCATTTAAACCGAAGCCGTGCGTGGCGTTTTCAGCATTGGCAAAGATGAAATCGGGCTTGTACCGTTCACGCAACAACGGCAGTTGCGACAATACGAAACGACGCCCAGGACGTCCGCCGATGTCTCCAAAAAATAAGATGCGACATTCGTGCATGGTTTTTAAGTATTAAAAACAGCCTTTGTTTTTATTGTATGCCTGTTTTTTCGTCGTCGTCTTCGATAAGAGAAAGTTGTCTGACGGGTTCGTATTTCAGGATTTTTCTGACGCGATATTGCTTCTCTGTTTCGCCTGCCATTGCTATCTCAATTTCCGCATAAATCCTGTCACTTGAAGCAATGCCCCTTCTTTTGAAACGCTCGAGTAATTCTTCATCTTCAACCGTTGCACGGAATTCATCGCAGGAATTGTTTTCTTTTCGAAACTTCCATCCCGTCTTTTTGTCACAGGAAATTACAGGATGTATCCACATCACTTCCGTTTCGATTTTTTCAACTTCCGTATCTTCCTCTTCGTTGTTTTCGGATAAGATTTGCGCATCTTTTTCGCGAACCGTCACCTCTTCACCGTCGCACTTAACGTCATAACGCTCATACCCATCGGATTTCAGTACTTCTGCCGTTTTTCTCAGCCCACACCGACAATCTTTATCGGAACAAACATTGTAACTTTTTTCTGGTGCCGTAATAACATAGACGGTGTTATTATCCCCGATGCAGGTTATATTCACATTCCCGTTCCCGCCTTGTTCCACTTTTTGCGGTTTTCGTCCTTTTGTTTGCACCCAAAGCTTCCACCCTTCAAAGGCATATTTCAAAAAAAATTTTGCGGATGCGCCGACATCCAGAAGTTCTTTTACAACCCCGACAATAACCGGAAGATCGTAACATCCCGCTTTGGGTACGCCGAATTTAATTTTTAAAGTACACACCCCTCTGTTGATGACCGCATTGGCGGCATTCAAAAATTCCGTGATGCCGGCAATAACCAACTGTAACTCTTTTGCATCAATAGTGTGATTTTTTAAGGCTTCGCCATCGTATTTAAGCGTAAAAACCTCCTCTTCAAGACTTGTTTCTTTAATCACTTCGTTCATGCACAAACCATTCTTGAAGGAATTTTCTTTTCGTTTCTCTGGTGGGCCCTGCAGGATTCGAACCTGCGACCAAGGGATTATGAGTCCCCTGCTCTAACCGCTGAGCTAAGAGCCCCGAAGTTGTTTTTTATTATTGCGTAACGATGCGTCGGCTTCAAGTTTTTTGTACGAATGGTTCGGTTGTTAAAAGAAGTTGGCAGAGTAACCGAAAACGGCGATATTTACGAAGTGTTTGGTTTTTTAAAAGCGGCATTGCGCAAAGAAGCCGAAAAACGCTTGCATTCACTTATTAAACTTTCTCCATACTGAGGGTACAATACGGTATGGTTTCCAAAGCGACCGCTTCGCCGAAAAAGCTTGTCATTGCGGAAAAACCGAGCGTGGCGCGCGATTTGGCGAAGGCACTCGGCGGGTTTAAAGCCAACAAAGCGGGTTTCCTCGAACGCGAGGACATGCTGATTTCGTCGGCGGTCGGGCATCTGGCGGAATTGTTCATGCCGGGCGATTGGGATGCGAAGTATCGCTATTGGTCGCTGAAAAATTTGCCGATTTTGCCGGATAAATTCAAACTCAAGCCCATTGAAAAGACTGCCGATCGCTTTGAATTTTTAAAAAAACTGATGGCGCGCAACGACGTCGTCGGTTTGGTCAATGCCTGCGATGCCGGGCGCGAAGGAGAGCTTATTTTTGCCTATTTGTGCGAACTGGCGGACTGCGACAAGCCGAAACAGCGCCTTTGGCTGTCGTCCATGACGGCGGACGCCATTCGCGAAGCCTTTCAACAATTGCGACCTTCCGAAGAAATGCAGTCGCTGGAAGCCGCCGCGCGGTGCCGTTCCGAGGCGGATTGGCTGGTGGGGATCAACGGAACGCGCGCGGTAACGGGGCGCATGATGGGGGCACGGCGCAAGGAAGTTGCCAGCGTCGGACGCGTCCAAACGCCCACGTTGGCGTTGATTTGCGAGCGCGAGCAGAGTATTCGGGACTTCAAACCGACGCCGTTTTGGCGTCTAAAAGGCACGTTTCACATCCAAAACGGCGATTACGTCGGTTGGTTGCAACGCGAGGATTTTAAAAAAGCGCACGATGAAGATCGAGCGGATCGTTTTTGGGACGAGGATGAGGTTTTGCGTTTTTCGGAAACGCTTCAAACGTTGAAAAATCGCGACTGGATCGTGGAGGAAACCACGAAAACCACGAAAACCGCGGCGCCGCGATTGTTCGATTTGACGAGTTTGCAGCGCGAATGCAACCAACGGTTCGGTTTTTCGGCGAAAATGACGCTCGATATTGCCCAGCGGCTGTATGAAACCCACAAAGCTCTCACCTACCCGCGAACCGATGCGCGCGCGTTGCCGGAAGATTACGGTCCGACCTGTATCGCGACTTTGGGAAAACTCGACGAAACCTATGCGCCGTTTGTGCAAAAAATTATCGAAAACCGTTGGGTGAACCCGAAAAATAAGACGATCTTTAACAACAAGGCAATTTCGGATCACTTCGCCATCATCCCGACGGGAACCCTACCGAAAGGCATGAAGGAAGCCGACGCGAAGGTCTATGATTGTGTGGTGCGGCGTTTTATGGCGGTTTTCTTCCCGCCGGCGGAATTTGCCGTGACGACGCGTCGGACGAAACAGGCAACTTTTATCTTCAAGACCGAAGGCAAAATCCTCGTTAAAGCCGGATGGATGGAGGTGATGCGCAAATCCGCAACCGCCAAAGAAGAATTGCCGGCATTGGGTGCGGAGGACGAAAACCGCGCAACGGGCGTGAATTTTCAATCGGAAGCGGACGAAACCCGACCGCCGGCGCGCTTCACCGAAGCAACTTTGTTGGCGAGCATGGAGCACGCGGGGCAACGGGTGGAGGACGAAGCGCTGGCGGAAGCGATGAAGGAACGCGGTCTCGGGACACCCGCGACGCGCGCGCAGATTATCGAGAATTTAATCGCAACCAAGTATTTGGATCGGCACGAAAAGGAATTGGTGCCGACGGCGAAAGCGGAACAGCTGTTGTCGTTTTTGAAGGCGGTACACGCGGAGGAGTTGGCAAGCCCCGCGTTGACGGGCGAGTGGGAATATCGCCTCAATCGCATTCAAAACGGTGCGTTGAGCCGCACACAATTCATGGAGGATATTAAGACGATGACGTCAAAACTGGTGGATAAAATTGTGAATTTTCAAGAGGAAGCGGGCGGCGAACGCACAACGGTCGATTTGATTTCGCCGACCGACGGACAACCGATGACGGAGACGTTTCGTTCCTGGCAATCGCAGGACGGAAAACTCACTGTTTATAAAGTCATCGGCGGTCGAACGATGACGATCGACGAGGTGCGCGAGCTGTTGGCGAATAAAAAAATCGGTCCCCTGAGCGGTTTTGTTTCAAAATTCGGCAAACCTTATTCGGCGTCGTTGATTTTGGACGAAAATTGGAAAGTGAAATTCGACTTTAATGCCATTGATGCGACATCTGTCGAACCGATCGATGTCTCGAATGCGGTTGTTGTCGGCGTTTGCCCCCTGTGTAAAGGAAACGTGTATGCCGCCGAAAATCACTTTGTTTGCGAACATTCATCCTACGTAACCAAGAATGCCGAACATCCCTGCGCATTCCACGTAGCGCGCCTGTTGCTGGGCTTTTTGCTGTCGGATGATCATATGACACAGCTGTTGCAAAACCACAAAACGGAACTGATTGACGGTTTTACGTCCAAACGCACCGGGAAACGTTTTTCGGCGTATCTGCTCTTAAAATCAAACGGCGGGATCGGGTTTGAATTTCCGCCGAGAGAAAAGGCGGAAAAGAAGGGGAAGTAAAAGGGTTACGATTATTTGACCGTGAGTAAAAAATGCAGGCGCTTTTGGATAGATTTCATCCCGATTTTGTATTTGGGCGGTTTCTGGGTTCCGTCAATTTGCCGATCATTCGGTCGTTGGATGACCGGCGTTATGAATTCGAAGTTGGATGTCGCGAAAATTTTGGAAACGCCAGGCACCTTCAGTATTCCGCTCGGACCTTCGGTTGCCGATTGGCTGCGGCAGATAGGATGTTATCTTATTTTGTCCGTTTTGTGTGCGTGTATTAAAAAAAACAAACAGGCAGTACTCTTTTTTCTTTCGGCGACAACGCTTTCCTATGGAGTTTTGTATGTTGCCGTTTGGACATTATCATTTCTAATTTTCCATAAGTGCTGCGGATTGAATTCCGCATCCTTGGTTCCTTGGCTGTTATATGCTCCCGTTGCGTGTTTTCTTTCAGCCCTGTCGTTATCTGCCGTTTTCATATGTCGTTTTAGACATAAAACAGTTAAATTGTACGCAATTAACAGCATCTGCTCGTTGTCGGGTTGGTTGTTTTTAGGCTCCCGGTTTTGTTCCTGCATAAGTGTTTTTATGAAAAATGAGGTTTCCGTCGGTGCCATACGGAGGATTTTTTTACCATGACAAGGGAAACGGCGTTAAAATTTCTTAAAATCAGGAAATTCAAGGCTTTTTTATTTGATTATATTGGAACTTGCTTATTCGCAATCGGGTGTCATTTCGGCATGTTTTTTTTCAGACTTTTGCATTCGTTCGGGGCCGGAAGTTTGATAGGTTGGAGTATGTTTGTTACCGGGCAAGCGGATGATGTGCCTTTTTCGGTTGCTTTCGTGCAATCTGTCCGTCGGTTTCTGATTTTTTATGTCGGTTTGTCCCTTTCGGCGGCGTGTCTTGTAAAGGATAAACAACGGATATTTTTTATCCTCTATACGGGTTGGTTTCTTTTCGGATGTACGCATATAGCGGATTTCGGGGTGGTTTTTGGTCCTTTTGCGGCTTTTCTGCCGGCTTTCGTTGTTTCGATTTTTTTAAGAAAAAAGAAAAGATTTCTGTCGCGAATGAATACATTAACAGGGGCGGCGGTGCACTTATGCGGCTTGCTTGTGCTTATTTTTTTGTTTGCCGTGTTTTTCTTCTGCAGTGAAAATAGTGCCTTTGTGCTTCCGGGATGAATGACCTGATGCGAAACAAGTGAGGTTTCTTTCGACGGGAATTTCGCGCCTGAGTTTCCGTCATGCAGGTTCTTCCCTGTCTTCCCGATTGCCAATTTTTCGCCGTCCCTTATATAATAAACGAAAACAGCATGGAGGTATCGAATGCAGAGGTTAGTCTGTTGTCATTATTGACGGAAAAAGTCAAAACCGATCCGTTCCGATTGGTCACGTTACTTGTTTTTCTCGGAGCTCTCGTTCACACGTTTTTGGCGGGAAAATTTGCCCGAAAAGCCAAAACTTTGGAACAACATGCGGGCGTCACCGTTCGTTCGCAATGTCTGCACTGGCTCGGAGAAGTGGAAGTCGTCTTCGGACTGTGGCTGATACCGCTGATAGTGTGCTTTATTTTATTCAAAGGTTGGACGGCGACGGTGAACTACTTCACGACGCGGCATTATTCGGAACCGATTTTTGTCTTTGTGATCATGATGACGGCGGCAACGCGCCCCGTGTTGTATTTGGCGGAAGGTGCGATCCGATTTTTTGTTCGTCTGTTCGGCGGCGAAAAACCGTCGACCTGGTGGCTGTGTATTCTCATCATTGCGCCGCTGTTCGGTTCACTCATTACGGAGCCGGCGGCGATGACCATCGCGGCTCTGTTGCTGTCTCAAAAGGTTTTTGTGCACAAACCGAATGCATTATTCTCCTATGCAACACTGGGGTTGCTGTTTGTGAATGTTTCGGTCGGCGGTTCGCTGACGCATTTTGCGGCACCGCCGATTTTAATGGTCGCGCGTCCGTGGCATTGGGATACGCCCTACGTTTTTTCGCATTTCGGGAAGGAAGCCGTTTGCGGGATTGTGCTGTCGACGCTGTTGTACGGGGTGTTGTTTATGAAACAGTTGCATACATTAAACATCCGCGCTTCCGGGAGCCGCGAATACTATGAAAAGAACGAAAAAATCCCGCTTCCCGTCATCGGAATACACATTTTCTTTCTGCTTTGGACGGTTCTCAATGCCCATCATACGGAATTTGTGGTGTTCGGCGGGCTGTTATTTTTAATGGCGGTTAAAATCTTAAAACGCTGGCAGTCGCCGATTGCGCTGAAAGAATCTCTGTTGGTCGGCTGTTTCCTGGCGGGGTTGGTGACGCACGGCGGTTTGCAGGAATGGTGGATTGAAGCCGTTCTGTCGCGCCTGAACGATACGATGTTGTTTTACGGTTCCGTCATTTTGACGTCCTTTAACGATAATGCCGCTTTGACATACTTGGCGTCTTTGGTGCCGGAGTTTGTGCAGAATTTCCAACTCCAATCGGCAGTGGTCGGCGGTGCCATTGTCGGCGGCGGATTAACGGTTATTGCCAATGCTCCGAACCCCGCCGGACAATCGTTGCTTGCAAAGCATTTCGATCACGGAACCGTCAAACCGTTGCCGTTGCTTTTTGGAGCCTTGCCGCCGACGCTTGTACTGATTGGGGTATTTCGGGGGTTATTTTGACAAGGAAGGTGCAATCGAGTCCGGTTGTCCTTTTTAAAGCGGAAGCGTGGAAGAGACAGTAAGTGCGTATTGGACAATGCCCTGAGTTTCGCCACAATCAACAGCGACGGGAGAGGGATTTCTTTTAAAGCAACACAGTTTTTACAGTAGTTCCCTCAGTCGCCCCACCAATGCTTCTTCCGAAAAAGCACCTGGTTCACACTTAAAGCCTGCGGCACACACATGCCCGAAGCCACCCCAAAGTTGTGCGACGGTGTTCATTGGGTAAGTCGGATCGATGGAACGCAGGCTAACTTTGACAAGGGCGGAGGTTTTTTCGATAAATGCCGCAATTTTGGCGGTTTTTAACAACAACAGGCGATTGGTAAAGCCTTCCGTATATGTGCGACGTGTGCCTGTTGCTTCATAATCCGCTTCCGTTAACGTTGAAAATACGATTGCACCGTCGGCATACAGACGAACGCGGCTGAGGAAAATTTCATACAACCGCAACTGTTGCAACGTTTGGCTTTTATATAAACATTGCGCGATACGATGCGGCTGGACGCCGGCACGGGTTAAACATTCCGCATGGCGAAAGGTTTCTGCGTTGGTATTCGTATTGCAAAAATTTCCTGTGTCGCTGATAAGCCCAAGGTATAAAGCATCATTGACAATAGGATCGTCAAATAAATATCCGTGTGCTTCCAAAAGATCCGTGAGAACTTCACAAGCGGAACTTTGGTGCGATTGAATGTAACGATACGTACCGAAAGTTTTCCCGGATTCTGTTTCGGGATGATGATCGATGACAAGTTCGAACGGATACTCGCGAAGTGCCTCGGCAACGCGCGACGCATCGCCCGCGTCGGTGGCAATCCAATGGTCTTCCGGTTTAAATTCCGACAGAGGGCATTGGGAAACGTTATCCAAAAACGATCGAAGTGTTTCCGAGATTTTATCATCCGTACACAGCGCAAATGCCGGCAGATGAAGGTTGCGAAGGTAACGCGTTAATGCTGTCTGACTTCCGATTGCATCGCCGTCGGGACGTTCGTGCGTGACAATATAAATCGGTCGACCGTCATTTAATGAGGGCAGAATTTTTGCAAGCAGATCATCGAAAGGAACCGCTGAAGACGGCTCGTGCGGAAGCGGATTATCGGCGACGGTTTTCATCAAGAATGAGAACCTTTGTTTTCGATGCATTCCGACACCATGACGCTGTTGGGGATGATCGTCAGCGAACCTTCTTCGGTGCGGATGCGTGTCGAACGTAAGCCGAGAGAGACAACTCTGCCCGAAATATTGCTTTTTGTTGTGTTTCTTATGGTAATCATGTCGCCTTTTTTGAAGGGTTTATCGAGCAAGAGCGACAAGGCTGCCCAGAGTTCGGCGAGGGTTTTTTGCGCGGCAAACGCCAATGCCGTACCGCCGATGCCGAGTGCCGTTACCAGACTGCCGATGGAATAACCCAGATTGTTGGCGGCGGTCAGAACACCGATGAAGCCGAAAATGCCCTGTACCCATTGGTGCAAAAGCGTTGCATACTGCGGAGCTTCCGCCAAAAGTCGCCGACAACCGAGACAACCGACCAACAACAAGCCCTCTCCCAGCAACAGACAAAAGAGGAACGCGCCGAGGGCCTGGCTGAGGGTCGTCAACGGAGAAAGTCCGACTGCGCGCGCACACATCCAAATCAACAAGCAGCTCCACAGGGCGTAGATTTTGAAGCGTATTTTATGGAAAAGCGATCCGATGAAGGCGAAGGCGGAGGTTTGCAGACGCTTCTGAAGCACGCGAAGTCCCTTTAAAATGAGAAAATGGATGCCGACAAAAATCGGAATGCAAATCAATAACCCGTTCCATCCGCAACCGCCGTCGGCGTAAAAATAGTGCTTCATATGGGAAGGCAGACAGTCGTCGCCAACGTAAGAAATGATATAATTTTACCCAAAAACAATCAACAGATTTCGTAACAAAGCAAATTCAGGATACCCGCGAATGCAACTTCCGAAAATGTGTGACATGTTGTTTGATAATTTTCAAGTTTATGTCCGATTTATGCAGGTAAATATGAGCAGCGAATGGATTAAATCTACAACCCTGTCAGGAAATACCGCAGTATCTTCAACAGGGACGCAACCGACGGGTAAAACGCAGAACGGCGGAACGGTTACGTCCAACGGAAGCGAAATTTTTAAAACCGAAGCCATGAAAGGTTTTCACTCCACAATTCTCACGGACATCAAAAATTTGAATAAAGCGAGGAAAGTGACCTGGAATGACATGCGGGGGAAAACAGGCAAGGAGGCATTAAAGCAGATTTTCAGCAACATTAAACACAATATCCGTGCGGCTTGGATGGGTAAGAAGGGCGAATTGAGGGCATCCGAACAACTGAAAACAGACATCGGAGAAATGGAAGCCATGTTGAAGGCAACCGATGTCGATCCGGATTTTGTGGAAGATTGCAAAAAATTTTATGATGATAACCTGAGAAAAATGCGCCCGGGCGGATACGCCGACACAAAAGCAAAATTGATGAACCTGATAGGCGATAAAGATAAAGACGGATCGCTAAAAGCGGATGTGAATAAATTTTTGGAGGGTTATATTTCGGAAAAGAACGAAACGTTTGATGCCGATTTGCTTACGAACCGTTTTCAAAAGCTGTTTGCCAACGGTACCCAAGGGACAAACCGGGAAGTCGAACAATTCAAAACTTTATTGCAGTCTTACGAAAGCAAACTTCCGCAAAGCAAATTACGGAAAGAAATTGCAACATTATTCGACAACGAACTGATCAATGAAGCACGCGAAAAGATGTGTCGCGACGTCGATATGAAGCGCGACGCACTGATAAAGCATATTGAGGCATTTGCAAAAGGCGATTACGGTTTTTCCGGGGTCGCACGTATGGATTTGGGCGATTATTATACGGACTATGCAACCGACGGTGAGACGACCGACACGGTCGGAAATGCCGGGCAAACAGCTTTCGAACAACTTAAGCAAGAGTTCAAAAATGCTTTTCCAAACGGTGAAGGAGATAAATTTGAATCGTTGTTGGAAGGTGTTTTCGGAAAGAGCGGTACCGTTAAGCAACTGAAAGTACTGATAAACGATGCGGCAACGGCGCAAAAGGAAAACGTAAAAAACGAGAAACCGATCCCGGAAGGCAGTTCCGAGTTTTTGAAAAATCTGCCGCGATGCCTGAATCGTGAGCTTGAAGGCGAAGGTCAATATAACACCCTTACCGACAGGGTGCTCGAAATGTTTGATGGATCATTCCAAGGTTTCGGAAAAACCAGGGAAAAATTGAAATCTTTGTGCCATGCCTGCGAAAAGGAAATGCAATCTGATTTTTTGGTTTTTAACCGATTGGAACATATACTTGAGAAGGTTGAAGCGGATGACGGCTGATATGTGCCGTTGTCGGATGAAGAGACCCCGCGGGATGTTTTCGCATTGGAACAAAGGTCATATATGTGAAGTATTCCTCAGGATCCTTCGGGGGCATTCATTCATACCGACGGCGTCCGCGATAATCCAAGAAGTTTTTTGTTTACATTTGAGAATTCACAACGGACGCAAACGATGCTTCCAGCACGGAAGTTGTTGAACGCCATAAAAATCACTCCGAACAGCGAGATAAAATTCAGTCAATCGATGCTTTTTTCGATCTTTGATCGGTTATTTATCCCGAGTTTTTCCGGGATGACGGCACCGCCCGAGATAATGAGCTTAATCGCATCCCCGACCGACATATCGAGCACCACCAATTCTTCCTCGGGAACCATGATCAGGAATCCGGAAGTGGGATTGGGTGTGGTCGGGACAAAAACGTTGCAGACGTTTTCCTTGGTTTTGTCCTGCGTTTCGCCGTTGGCGCGATTGGTCAAAAACCCGACGGAATAAAGACTGTCGCTCGGGAAATGCACCAAAACCGCCTTTTGGAAAACGGCTTTTTTGTTTTTCCCCATCGTATCCGCGATTTGCTTGACCGTGTTATAGACGGTACTGATAAACGGAATTTTCTTGATAAAACGTTCCGTCAAAGCAAGACACAGGCGCCCGAAGAAGAAATTTGAAAGCCATCCGAATGCCGTAATGAGCAACACGACAATCAGTACCGCAATGACCTCCGCGAGCCACCCGATCCATTGTGTATCAAGAAAAGAGCTCCAAGGCGCGAAAAACAAAGCACTTGCGGGCTTTCCGATTTTCTCCAAAAGAAATTGCGCGACGAAAAACGTGATCCCCAGCGGCATCAGCACCAGCAGACCCGTGATAAAAGCGTTCTTCAGTCGGTTGAGCACGGTTCTATTCAATGCAAATGTTGAGAATTTTCAAGTCAAATCCGATATTTTTCAAAGCACCGACCGTTGAAACGAAACACTCCTGCCGCGAACCGTACGGTTTTTGACAGTGCCTATTGCTCAAAGGTTGTCGGCGAGTTATGCCCGATACAGCCGACGACAATGCTTCGAACGACCCAATGCCACGCTTTTCGTGACCGTCCGTATCCGCGACAATATCTTCACCTCCCTTTGTCGTATGTTATATCCGACGCCTTTATGTTTTATTTCTTGCTGTTGCTCTTACTGCGGCGTACACGTTGCGGTTTGGTAAATTCGCTCTCGTTTGTCAGTTTTGTGTAGCCCGAATCAATAATTGTGTTTTCGGGTTCCTTTTTATCTTCAACAACGGTACTCTGCTCCTCGTCGTTCGGCTTTTGCGGAACTTCCTCCTTTTTTTTTGTCTGCGGCTGTTCCCAAAGACCATAGTCTTTTAACCGTTCGCGTAAAATATCCAAACACTCCGGTTGATTGACACCACCGAAGGTTTTAATGTAATTCCCCTGCCAATCTTTCTTTTTCCCGCCGAAGAACGTGCGGTAGAAATTACCTTCGGCTACCGAAAATTTTTGCCGATATTCTTCACATTTTTGCCGCCATTCGGTTACCTGCTTTTGAGCGTTTTCAAACGCCTTTTCGGGATCTTCCGGATCGTTTTCCTCCATTTTGCGAACGGTTTTTATAAAGGAAATTCGGTGGTTCATGAGCTCCCAAAGGTTTGTTACAACCGCATAAAAGCGTGTTTTAACGCCGTCTTCCAAACAGGCGACATACGTATCGTAAATCGTTTTTTCGACCGCACTTGTATCGATTTTTTTCTCTTTTTGCAACAGTTCGAAACCCTTGTGCAATGCATTGGCATTCGGTTTCGGCGTATATTTGTTAATCAGCATTTCGATGTCACATTCCAGCAGTGCTTCCTTGAACGTTTGCATAACGGGTACAGGATCGAAACATTCGCACGTCCATGCTTCCTGCGTCAGCGGATGAAGCAACTCCAAAGCAAGGATGAAATTTGTTTCCGCCGCCTCCCCAATGCGTTCGTAAGCGGAATAAGTTTCTTCGACAAAATAGTTGACTTTCTCCTGCAACAATTTGCCGACATCCTCTTTGCGCTTCGGTTTTTTAAACGGATTCGGATATTTCACAAGGTTCATATCCAGTCCGAGAATGTTGAAGTTGACTTTTGCCTTTTCTGTTTCCGTTTTAGTGAGATTCTTCGGTTTAAAAGCTTCGAAAGCCGTCTCGCGTCGCAGGGTATTAAACTTTTTCACAAATGCACACGCCTTTACGGTATCCAAAAAGTCGGCTTTGAAGTACGTTTCGAGGGAGTTTTTATCGGACATCGGTGCCCGAAATACCTGCAATAAGGCACCTTGTCGCTCCATAAACGTTTTCGAAAGCTTCTCAACGTTTTCGGGAGGAATTTTCGCTTTCGTCATTTCCGATTGGATGCCGCGAAGGCAATCATAAAACACTCGAAGTTCCTTTGCGAATGCGTCAATTGCTTTGAGAAACTCAAGATCCCGCTTCTCGATGAACGGTTGCATTTTTTCCATAATGAAGGGAACCAATTGATCCAAGTTTGAAGTGGCAAAAATTTTATGAATGCTCTCCGTTTTGCGGGCATTTTTAATCGTATTGTGAAGAATTGCCTCCGTTCCGAAATCCCATTCCTCCATATTCCACTCCGGCAAAACATCCTTTTCGCATTTTTTAATCAGATCTTTAAAGTTGGATAACTGTTGCCTGAAAATCTTCGACGTATTGCCGACTTCGCTGTAGTAAAGGATATCGCGGGAAAGATACCACCAGGCGTTTATGTCCCGGTCGGGATGCATAAGGTAACGTAGTCCTTCGGTGGCGTTCGGATCTTTGACTTCCGGTTCCCATAGATTTTTCGCGTACGCTTCTTTTGCGATTTTCCATAACTCTTCATATGTCGGTTCCCCTCCGAAGACCGACGGTACCGCAAGTGCTCCCGTACACAGACAGCAGGCAAGAAGGAAACATTTCTTTCGCATACTTTCATGCGGATGAAATTGAGAACAAATTGCAAGTTTTTTCAAAAAAATTTCCGCCATAAGAAAGTTTTTCATCATTGTTTTGTTTCTTTTTATCTTTTTAAATGGGAATGTCTGTTTGCACAATTCTGCGGTAAAACAAGTGGAACGTCACACCGAAGTACTCGGGAATGATGTGCCTTAACGTTCGAACCGTTTCTGTCGATCGAATATTATGCATCCGTTTGTGCTGAGTATGCATCCGTTTGTGCAATCCCCTGTACGAACAGCTCCGACCGCTGTGGTTTTTAAAAAATGCGGTATGTCGGGACATTGTTTTTGTCACGGCGTTGTTAAAACACGCACATTGAATGCTTCCCGCTTTGGATCGCGTTGACAACGGATGCCCATTGCGTTCGAATAAGGCAATGACGGCGTTGGTGCTTGAAGATTTAACCTTGAAACGTGGGGAGAAGGTTATTTTTGAGCATGTAAGTTCCCTGTTTTCAACGGGGGAAGTGCACATTCTTTCGGGAGTCAACGGCGCCGGGAAAAGTTCGTTGTTGCAGGCGTTAATCGGGAACCCGCAGTATGGGTTATCGGGCGGAAGGGTTTGGCTTGATAACGAGGAAATTCAGGATTGGGAGCCCGAAAAACGTTCTCAAAGCGGACTTTTTATGGCGTTTCAGGCGCCGTGCGAAATTGAGGGGCTGACGGTTGCCAATTTCCTGCGGACGGTTTTGAAGTTTTTTCCGCATCATCCGTTACATAAAGCAAGCGCGACCGATTTTTACAAGGAACTCTACGCTTTGTTGGAAGCGGTCGGTCTGCCGAAAACTTTTACCGCACGCGCCGTGAACGTCGGGTTCTCGGGCGGTGAGAAGAAACGTTTTGAACTGTTACAGTTGAAGTTTTTGCGTCCGAAATTTGCACTGTTGGATGAAATCGACAGCGGCTTGGACGCGGAAGCGCGCGAATTGGTCTTGCAAACCGTTCGCGAATTGCGACCGACGACAGGTTTTATCGTTGTTTCACACAACGAAGATTTTGCGCATCGTTGCGAACCGACGGCGGTGTGGCGTTTGGAGAACGGGCAGTTGAAAACCGTGTAGCGGTGCGGGCGTTCTTGCGTTTTCGGTTTCAAACGCATGAAGTATTTCCGTTTTTCGAGCCGTTTGTTTCGCAAGTTTCGGCGTAAAGATGCCGATCGGGACTTTGGAGTTTCCTTTTCGCGTTTTATATCGCTCGTAACGTGCAATGGTACCGACGGAGACAACAATCGCAAAACGGTTGCCGTTTCGTTCGGGGGTTGTTATAATGAATTGTGCTTGCGGTGGTATGAAACGGTTGCGGTTTGTACTTTCGGCAATTTGCATTTTATGGCTCGGTGCGCGTGACGGGCTTCGTGCGGACGGGTTTCGGATTTTTCTGTACCAGGTGAATACGCGTTTCGGTTTTTTGATTATGAATTTGACGCGGGAAAGTTCCGTCGGCGGTTATTTTACGGAAGAGGAGGAAATGCCGGTGATTACGAAGTATGCCGATGATGCGGAACCGTTTATCGTTGCGTCTCGAAACGCAACGTTCGGTTGGGACGGACGTTTTTTTATAATCGAAAATGATCGACATTTGTCGTTTTGGAGTCGTTGCGATGAGGATCGGTTTTATATCTATACAACCGCCGAGCATCCGTTTTCGATCAACTGCAAAAGCGTTCGCGGGCAGGTGTTTTATATGCCGAACGATCCGAAGGGCGTGCAGTACACAAGCGAAAAAACCGGCTTTGAAGTCGTGAATGCGGAGGCACTGTTGGGAGAATGTCTCGAAGAGAAGTTCGACGATAAGACCGTTGTCGGGAAAG
>JAEESJ010000048.1 GCA_016286235.1 Opitutales bacterium
TATTCCTCGGCTCCGTGCTCGGAACGGTTTTTATCGTTTTGCACGGCATTTTCATAAAACTTTTTCGCCCCAAAACAAACACCAACCGACGCATGGCATTCGGACCGTTTTTGGCACTCGGGGCTGTTGCGTACATGATACTTGTGCTTTGGATGCAAATCGACCCGCGGTATTTTCTCCGATATAACGGCGATTTGTAGATATTTCGGAAGCGTTCGCCAAAAACGACTTAAATATGCTCCGTTTGAGAAGTGCCGCAGTTTATACTACCGAAGATCTGTGTATTTACGAGAAAAATTTTTCCCAAAAAATCGCCATCAAAAGAAAAAACACCCAAAAATCTGCGAACATCCTTTTAAGAACGACAACCGCTTTCAAGAATAAAGCGCAAAAGGTTTTCAAAAATGCCCCGTCGGCATGCTCTACAACGCCATTGACGATTTAGAGGATAAATTGTTGCGAAAACTGCGAAACCGCACGCGTTTGATGAAAACCAAACGCAAAGAAGCGTGCATTGGAGGGTAAAGGTACAATTTGAACGGAATACAGGGCGCGGGCACCGAAAGGTGCCCGCGCCCTTACTATAAACTGCCAATGAAAGTTCTCTAATTCAGAACCGATACGTCAATCCGACCTCCGCGGCATGGCTCAAATCCTGATGAATCTCAAACCCCACCACGTCATCATCCTTTCCCATCGACCAGGTTGTACATCGGATAAATACCGCAGGCGGTAACCCACCGTCAGTTGCCAGTTATCGTTCAAATACCAACCTAATCCCGTAAATCCCTGCCCCAAAAAGCTACACGCTTTCGCGCCGCAACGTAGCATTACAGGATCCGGATCATCGGGGTTTATGACGGCATCCGCATCCATGGAAACGCGCGCAATTCCCGCGCCGACGCCGCCGTACCAAAAACCGCGTTCACCGAAAGAATGCCGCAGCATCACGTTGCAGGCACCGAATGTGTTCCCGAATTCGGCAGGAAAAATCACTTTATCGGCACCGCTCGACAGTTCAAATGTCGCTTTTCCCGTAAAATATCCCAATTCCAATCCCACGGAAACCCGATCATCGAAACACGACACACCGAATTCGCCCGAACCCGACCACGCATTTTTGATGCTTTTCTTCGGACTTCCGTTATTTTCAGGATGGACAGTGACGGTATAATCGCCTTTCACATCTCCTGCGAACAGCCACCCGCCGCGTAACGTCATATACGGACGATATTCCGAAAACCATCCCTTATCCGATCCGTCCGCCGCTCCCGACGCAACACCCGACAGCATCCCAAGCATGCCTGCCGTAAAGAGAAATTTATGCTTCATAGCTTTGTCCTTCCATGGTAGGTAGGTGACAAGTGTTTTTTTGTGGGGGGATGTTTTGGGAAATTAAGAAAAACTTCTTTTAACCGCCTCCGAAAGAATGGCACAGGGTACCTTGGGAAAGAGACGGTGGGAAGATAGTCTGGAAATGTTTTTTCGTTTAATTCATCCTTGATTTTTTTGTGATAGTGCGTTCCTAACCAGATCTTACAGAGATTTTCCCTCTTCTTTTCGCCGTTAATTTCCATTCATTCGCCATACTCGCGTTGCAACCGCTTCCGTAGGATAAAGCCAAAAAACTACAATCCCCTCCTCTATTCAGGTATTCGTATTTTTTCGCGGCATATTTCCAGTAAAATCCGACCGTTTTTAAAAAAATGCGCAAACATCCTTCAACAATCCGACGATGTGCTCCATCGGCACGACATCGCATTCACATCTCCCTCTTCAATGCCGTCAACACTAACACCCACAGTATGTCCTCGAAATTTCTCGAAATTCACGTAAATACTGATGGGAATTATGTTCCTTGGCATCAGCACGGCAGATGTATCCGTTGCAATTTTTGCTCCGATAAGCTCCGAAAACCGCATTTTTCAGGTATCAGAGCACATTTTCCTATACAAATCGCTCCGCCTTGCTCTGCACTCTCGCACATTTTCCTTAACATCCGCAGTACATTCCAGAAGTATTTCCCA
>JAEESJ010000049.1 GCA_016286235.1 Opitutales bacterium
AAGCAGCAGTACAGGTATTAAAAAATGCACTCGTGCACGAATGAAAAAAAGTTACGAAAAAAACAACAACCCCACCATGTACCCACATGAAAAAATGCTATTCAAAAATCATTCAGGAGTCAATGTAAAAAATTTCATTGTACAAAGGTCTTGTTTATCTTCTCCCAAGTTTTCATTTGGTATCTTGAAGGTGAAAGGGTTTGTACTCTCAAACTCATCATTGATCTTGTGGATGCTCCAATCCCCACCTGCGAATCGATAAATTCCATTGAGCGTAACTTCATAATCTTCCGGTTTTTCCGCTTCCTCTTCAGGAGACAGATTTTTCTTCTTATTGATGTTAGCAATCTTTCCCTTTATCGTTTCCTCATCATCGTTCCCGGTAGGATTCTCTTCATTTATCTGTGCGCCGTTGGCACAAATGTAATATTTTTGAATTTCATTTTGAATTTTTTGGTTCCTTCTTAAATCAGTCGGAAGCGAAAAGTATGGATTAGAGGGGAACACGATAATCTTATAACTTGCCGTGTTTTGTTCGGGAAATGGAACATAGTTTTTGTTGTAAGCCAATACGGTTGCATCGTAACAAGTTAAACAACGAATTGGTAAAGATGGTTGTTGGGTATTCCAATGAGTTATGAAGTCTCCGATTACGTAATAATATCCAGGAATATTCCCTTTTTTAAGTTCGTCACAAAAAGATGACTTATTGTAATGTCCGATTTCTTGACCATTATTGAAAATTTTAGTCTGGTTGAACAATAACGATTGTTCTTTACACGGTCCGTTTTTCAGTTGATTGAAATAGTCAGGAGATAAGTTGCGATTTGGAGCATAGAAGAAGGGCTGCGGCTCTGTTTCTGGTCCATTCGAAAATATCTTTGAGTATTGTTGTTTGCTGATATCTATTTGTGCCCTCTGAGCTTCATCCCCTTGATTATTTTTTTCTGTATAAAGAAAATTGACAAACAAATAGGTATTCGCATCGAATTTATTGGTATCGAGACATTTTTTTTGAATGTATTGAAGTTTTGTTTCATCGATTGGAGTGTCTTGACCAAAAAAGCTTTCATTGAATAAAATGATCATTTTGTTTACATTTTGCGCTTTATTTTCGAAAATACTTGTTGACGTGCTTTTCTCTTTAATGATCGTAAGAAAATTTCCTAGATTATCAAAGATTTGATCGATTGCCTTGTCTGCCAATACGTAATAATCCGCAGCCCAGCAAACACGCGATACGGTAATGACGTTATATGTTTCACTGTGCAATTGGGGCGCCAAAACAGAAGCCAAAGTTAGTCCGCTTATGATATATGTTTTCATAGGTAATAACACATATCGGACATTTTTTATTTTTATTTTTTATTTTATCGGTAAAAGTCTCAGATAACTTGGAATAGCGATTAATTACTGCATTCAAAAAGATAAAAGCGTGTATAAATTTCCTAACTTAATTCTCAAAAAAGCACGTGCATTTCCCCCGATAAAGTTGACTTTTCCCTTTTTAAAAGAAATTCTATGCTCGTCTCCCTACCCCACCAACATCGGAGCACTCGGTTTCATGAGAGCAATAGAGGGCGAATAGACTTTTTCGAACAACTCCTTGCCGCTGGTGAAGGAAACTTTGATTTCCAGTGGAGTTTCGCATAAACGTCGGAAACTTTCCGCATCGAACAGATCGCAAATTTGCGCGGTGCATTTGCCGTCGATGAGCAGGCACTGTTCTTCCTCGCGCAACCGGTTCAGTTGGATGTACGATTGGTTAAAGGGACCGTTTTTGAGGCATTCCAGCCATTCTGGCGAAATTTCGATTTTCAAATTCGTGGCGATGGTGCGTCCGATGTTATGGAAGGTTAAGTACAAAATGCGGTCTTTGACCACTTCCAGTTGCGGCGCAACGCGGGCGCGCATGTTTTCCTTAAACTGACGCTTGGTTTCGTCGATCTGCTTCAATGCCGCTTCGGTCTGCTTTTGAACCGCTTCCAACTGTAACTGCGCGACCGCAATCTGTTGCGCCGCCGCTTCGGCCTGCTTAATCGCCGCAATCGCCTGCCGCTGTGCCGCGTGCGCCATCTGCCGATTGGAAAAATACATCGCCATCGACGTCAACGCATACGCCGCCGTCAAAACCACCATCAACCATGCCGTCATAAACCGTACCCCTTACGACTCTTAGTATGGGAAAAGGTGGAAAGAAGACAAGCGAAAGGCGGGGGACGGTTTACGGTTCCGTCAGGAATTGTTCAAGATGTTCGTGATCGAGTTCGGTGTGTTCTGTGAAGAAGGTATTCAGCAGTTGATACGCAGATGCAAAAAGCGGCGAATGTCTTTTTGAAGGCGAAAAATTGCAGTATGAAAGCGGATTCATAACCGAAACATCTTTCATTTTTTCAGATATAAGAATCGCCAGTTCATTCAAAGCCTTCTTGAGGTATGTTTTTTTGTTTTCATGTACCGAGCCGGAGGAGGCATGACATAAGAGAGTATGTACTGTTTCTGAATATCGTCCCAACAATAAACTTTCATATGTCCACAACGGTTTTTGCCACAGCATTTCCAGTTGTCGCAGAACGATGTCCGCGCAGATCCAGTATTTCAATTCGTTCATACAGGAACGTAAGGATTGCGTGGGATCGGATGACAGTGAACGTATGAGATTAGCCAGGCGAATACCGCTAGGATCCGGGAGAAGTTTTGGTACTTTGGGGCAACGGGCTGCAATCTGTTCAAGGTATTTTTGGTACTCGGATCGAAATTCCCGTAATGTTTCGGCTATCGATTTGGGAATAAAATTCAAACTTTTTGCTATAGGGTCTTGAAAGAACTTTTGGGAAAACGGTTTTCGGAAAATTGTTTCAAACATACGCACGGATTTGCGCCAGGTCTCAATGCTTGAGTTGTTTTGTATTTCATCAATTTTTTCCAAAACCTCTTTTAAAATTTCCGGACATCCGCCAACGAAACACCGTAAGCCCATCAGTAATCTTTCATCATATTTTTTCTTCCCTTCGTTTATGGATCGGACGGGTCTGCTGGATCTTGGAGAATAACAGATCTCGTTTGTTTCTTTGAAAAGATTGCGTATTACTTCGACCTGGTATACAATGGTGGCAACTTGGAATCGAGTTGAGAGAAGATTGTTAATCCGGTACTCGAAAGCATCCGAGCATATTTTGTCGACTGTTTCCATAACGCTTGTACGAACTTTACCGTAAGCGTCATGAATGGGCTTTAGGTAATTTTCTGCGGAACCCGTTTTTTCTGGTTCCGCTTCCGAATTGTTTTCCAGGACAGACGATACGAAATCAAGATCCTGTACAAAGTTGCAGCTTATCGCGGTTGCATAGTCCTTAGCCAAATTTGTCGCCATCGGCGGCAAACACAACGCGAGGAAATCTTTAATATACGCATAAATATCGTCAGGTTTTTCGTTATCGGCTCGCTCAAACGATGGTACAACGGTCTCTTCTGTTTCGTTAAAAACGATATTAGATAAGTATAACGGAAATGTTTCATTAAATCTCTTCTTATTTTCCTTATACGGATAGCCGTACTGTGCATTGATGCAAAATTCTTCCGCATGCATCAGGAATAATTGAACGGGTGACAACGGCAGGATATTTCCGAAACATATCTCCCGATCGCATTGCAAATAAGGGACGGATCTGTTTAGCGAACACAAAATCTCACTCAGAGTACAATCTCTCCAACACTTATTCGGATACTCTTTTATTTTCGGAAGACCTGTGGTCTCCATTTTGTGTTTTAACCAAGAAGTCGTTGTTTGAATATCAATGCTACGTGCCGGCATGTTCCCGACATTTTTCACCACTGGTTGCAATTTAAAATCGTGTTTTTTCTCAAAATAAACCAGGAGCCGCGGGCGGTAGGTCTCCTCACGTTGTTTTTGAGCTTCCTCCAACGATTGGATTGCAATGGTTGCCTGTTGCTTCGCCGCCTCTGCCTGTTGCTTCGAGATTTCGATTTGTTGTTGAATTGCTTTTGTTTGTTCGCTCGCTGCTTCCGCCTGCTTTTGAGCGGCATCCGCGGAAGCTTTCGCGATTTTTGTGTTTTCTTCGCTCTGCTTATTGCCTTTGTAAGCAATCCAAGCCATGCAGATGGTCGCCATTGTCATGCAACATTCGCCCGCGGAACAACCAATCCTTTTAAGAAGATAAAAACTGCCTGCTGCAATTCCATACAAGCGGATTTTCCCAAAAATCGGACGATTTCCCGCAAAAGAAACCGCTTTGCTCACTTTCTGCCTCAGACGCTCAAAAATCCGCCTCTCGTTCTCCATACGGAATTTTGCTTCCGAAGCACAAAACGAAAACCGTCGTTTTATGCGTTTTCGCTCACCTTTTCGGTCGAATTCCCGGACGTATCTTCCGAAGCCGTGCCTTCTTCCGTTTCCGAAGCAGGAACCTCCTTTGTTTCAAACGCATCCTTTGCCAAACCGACACCGCCCGAAGCGCGCACTTTTTGAATAATTTCGCGCACGATTTGCTCCATGAAGTCGGGATGCGTGCGTAAATGTTCCTTTGCGGCTTCGCGTCCCTGACCGATCAAATTGCCTTGGTACGAAACCCAGGCGCCTTTTTTCTCGAAAATTCCGTGTTCGATACCCAAATCGATGACCGACGACGCCTGCGAAATGCCCTCGTTGTACATGATGTCGAATTCGCACTCGGTGAACGGCGGGGCAACTTTATTTTTGACGACTTTCAGACGTGTGCGGTTGCCGACCACCTTCCCCGAAGCATCTTTCAACTGACCGATGCGCCGAATATCCATGCGCACCGAGGCAAAAAACTTCAACGCCCGTCCACCGGGTGTTGTTTCGGGATTGCCGAACATCACGCCGATTTTTTCGCGGATTTGGTTCGTAAAGAGACAAATGCACTTCGTTTTGTTGATAACCGCCGTGAGGCGACGCATCGCCTGGCTCATCATGCGCGCCTGCAAGCCGACGTGCGAATCGCCCATCTGCCCGTCCAGTTCCGCCTTCGACACCAGTGCCGCAACGGAATCAACAATCACGACCTCAACGGCGTTGGAACGAATGAGCGTTTCGGCAATGTTGAGCGCATCTTCGCCGCTTTCCGGCTGTGAAATGAGCAGACTGTCCAAATCAACACCGACGACCTTTGCGTAACGCGGATCGAGCGCATTTTCGACGTCAATAAACACCGCGCGTCCGCCGTGTTTCTGGACCTGCGCAATCAAACTGAGGCACAGCGTGGTTTTCCCGGATGATTCTGGACCGAAAATTTCGCAAATTCTTCCGCGCGGCAACCCGCCCGCTCCGAGCGCCAAATCAATCGCCAGTGAACCCGTCGAGACGACCGAAATGTTCATCTTCGCGGCACTTCCGAGGCGCATAATCGCTCCGTCGCCGTACTGTTTGTTGACGGCGGCAATGGCTAATTCGAGGGCTTTATCGTCGGTAGGGTTTTCGGAGGTTTTGGCAGGAGGCATAGATAAAAATTTCTCCCATTCTCGGAGCGTTTCGAGCGAACGGCAAGCATGAAATCGGAGATAAAAATTAACGTAAGTCGTTCCCTTTCGTTTCTTTGATCACATCGGTCGGAAGCAGAATTGTACGATTGCAGTTAAGGGTGCAAGTCGGAACAACCTGGTACAGGGGTAAAAACAGACTCCAGAAAGGTTAAATCGGAAGTGTTGCTTAACGGATGAAAATACGGAGGTAAAAAGTCATTTTTTTACCAAAAGCACACGGAACAGGAATGTTTTGTAACGGTTAGTCTTTGTCCTCTTTTTTAATTTCGGGATATTGTTCAGGGTGCGTTTTGATGTATTCGAAGACGGTGCGTAGATCTTTGATACCTTTTCTCACTGTTTCTATGTCAATCTCGACGCTTTCAGTGGGATGTACGATGTTATTCCGTATTTTTCTATATGGCATACCTTTACCATCGATGTGTATTTTTTCGGTTGCTTTTTGAAAAAATTTGTCGATTATTTTTGCTTTCTGCTTTGGATTTTTAATGTACTGTTCCGGTATTTTGATGTACCGTTTTTGTATTTCTTCAAACAGCTGTACGTAATAAACTGGTGTCGGTTTGCTAAATATCGCATAATTCAATTCTTCAACAGAAAACTTTCCAAGCAATAATTCAGTGAGTATTTCGCCGGCAAAATAAACATTCGATACCTTTATGGTATTAAAAAACTCATTTATTAAATCTGGCGTTTTGGTAATGAAAACCATTTGTCGTTTGTCGGAGAATTTCTCGAATTGTTTCGCAATGCGTCTCCATTTTTCAAAATTATTATTCCCGCCTTCAAAACATTCATCCTCGGCTAAACATACATCAATATCATCTCCTGTGAATTTAAATTCGGGAGGTTTCGTGTCACTGGTGAAAAAGAAGGGCAATAAAAAATAAGGCGTCAAAACATCTTCTTCGCTTCCGGAAAGATCGTGATGTACGATGTCGTGCTTTCCCCCGTTGATGATGTACGAGTATATGGATATGTCAGAGTTCTTATAGTCGGAATGCTGATGATATTGTTTTGCAAATTTGTACGGGAGTGAAGTATATCCACCTGCATTAGATACGTAAAGAAAGTTTGTTCTGTTAAAGTACAAACGCGATCTGCTTTTCGTGCATTTTTTGATGACGGCGTTTTTTATTTTCAATCTCTGTTCTTCGTGGTTACTAAATACGACCGTTAACCCGGAGCCGGGCGTTTCCCCGTCAGGCACGTTGAATTCTATTTTGAAGCAATCCGCCTCCCGTTTTTGATACGGAAATATCCCGAAGTTACTGATGGTAAGTTCCTTAAGGAATTTTGACTTTTCTTCTCCATGTGCTTCTTCCGATTGCTGTTTCCCGACCATAAAAACCTCTTTTTTTGCTTTATTCGTTCCTTACCCAAACCACCCCCTAAAAATATCCATCAGTTTTTTTTTACGCGTTTTTTCGGAGCATCACCGTTTTCGCCCAATGCGTCCGAGAACGCTTCCAGGGCTTCGCGCTGGCTTCGCGTGAGTTTTTTCGGAACCTCGATCGAAACTTCCACCAATAAGTCGCCTTTGGAGGAACCGCGCAGTTGCGGCATACCGTAACCGCGCAATTTAAATAATGTCCCCGGTTGCGTTCCGGCGGGAATTTTCAAATTCGCTTCGCCCGTTAAAGTGGAAATTTGAATTTCGCCCCCGAGTGCCGCCAGGGTGAACGGCAATGCCTGATGCGTCAAAAGGTCGTTGCCGTTGCGTCGGAAAATCGGATGTTCTTCGATGGAAATTATGATGTACAGATCGCCGGCACCGCCCTGTCCCGCTTCGCCGTAACCGTGAAAGCGCAACTTCGCACCGTCGTTAATGCCCGCGGGGACTTTGACCTTGACCTGCGTGCGTTCCGCTTCGGTACCGCTGCCGCGGCATTTCGAGCAGGGCGTTTCGATGACGCGCCCCGTCCCGCCGCAATGCGGGCACGGACGACTCATGCTGAAAAAGCCCTGTTGTTGCACCACCTGACCGCGACCGCGACAGGTTGGGCAGGTTTTGGGCTTTGTGCCCGGTTCGCATCCGCTCCCTCTACAACGCGAACAGGGGGCGTTGCGTCGATAAGCGATGGTTTTCTCAACACCCGAGAAGGCTTCTTCGAGCGTAATCGACAGGCGGTAACTCAAATCGGCGCCCGATTGTTCGTGTTCGTACGAAGAACCGCCGCCGCCGAAAAAGCTTTCAAAAATTCCGCCGCCGCCGTTGCCGCCGCCGAAAACCTCACGAAACAGATCGAACGGATCCTGGAAGCCGCCGCCTTGGTAGGAGCCTCCTCCGCCACCGCCTATGCCGCCTTCGAATGCCGCATGTCCGTACTGGTCGTACATCGCCTTCTTCTTGTCGTCCTTGAGAACTTCGTAGGCTTCGGAAATTTGCTTGAATTTTTCTTCGGCGGCTTTATCGCCCGGATTTTTATCGGGGTGATATTTCACCGCCAACTTGCGGTAGGCTTTCTTGATTTCGTCGGCAGAGGCATTGCGCGACACGCCGAGTAATTCGTAATAATCCTGCTTTGACATACGACACTTGTGATTTTTATGTGTTTTTCGGATGGTCAGTTGGATATAAACCGCCTTTATTTCTGCGCAACTTCTTCCGCCTGCGGCGCTTTGCCTTTGGAAATAATCACCGAAGCGGCGCGCAACAACCGATCGCCACACTTATAGCCGCAACGCACCACTTGAAGGACATGATCCTCGGGAACGGTGTCGCTGTATGCGTGCGAAACGGCATCATGGAAATGCGGATCGAAGGCTTCGTTCAGCGGGTTCAGTTCCTCGATTTTTAAAAGCTTTAACTGCGCTTGGAATTGACGGAAAATCATTTGAAAGCCCTCAATTATTTTCGGATCGGTTTTCTGTTTTTCCGCGCTGTCCAGACCCATTTTGAAGCTGTCGAAAAGTTCAATAATATGCAGGCAGATAATTTGCGTGGTGTGAAAACGAACGTCCTCCTTCTCTTTGGTAAAACGCTTACGGGCATTGTCCAGTTCGGCAACGGCACGAAAGCACTTGTCCCGCCATTCGTTCACCTGAGCTTCCAAATCGGCGATTTTCTTGGAAACAGCGTCCTGCTCCGTCTGCGGAGCTGTTGCGTCGGATTTGTTTTCGACATTGTCGGTCGTTTCTCTCGCGACATTGTCGATTTTTGGGTTTAAGGCTTCTTCACTCATCATATGTATCGACATTATTGAAGAATTCCGACGGGGCATTCGCAAGTTTTTTGTGGCTTGTACCGCGGTCGATGGCGAGTATGAAGGCATATTTGAAGGCATATTTGTGCGGGAAGGCAGAGAAAAAACAGGCATTGTTGATAGAATTCACGGACAATACCCGCATGAACCACATCGGTCTACGGGAAGGTTGCCAGCCGAAAATAGATTTGCTTTTAGTGGAAAACTTTCTCACCTTAAAAGAGTTCTATGCATCAAAGTATCCGAATTTTGCTGTTTAATCCCGCGAATGAATTGCTCTTTATGGGTGCCGAAGACAAAAACCTGACGGGTGCGGACGGCAATAAAGGGCGTTTTTGGTTTTTGGTCGGCGGAACGCTCGAAGCAGGCGAAACCTTTCAAGCGGCGGCAAGACGGGAATTAACGGAGGAAACGGGTTTGATGGATGCGGATGTAGTTTGGGGTGCCGAAATCGCCGAAGGTACGGTACATTTAAAGAAAAACAATCAGCCGTTGAATATTTATCAACGCTTTATCGTGGCAAAAACCAAAAAAGACGCGGTACATCTGTACGATTTGGATGCATGGGAACAAAAAGCGGTGAAGGGGTTGCGTTGGTTTTCGCCGGAAGAAATTCAGACTTCGACGGAGACGTTTTACCCGCGGGTGTTAAAGGCGTATTTACCAAAGATCCTGTCGGATTTGCCGAAACTTTTGTCGGGTGATGCTCCCGAAAAACTCGCCGTGTGGGATTTGGATTAACGGCGTTAAGGGTCGACTTCCCGAAAGACATGCCGTTGCCGTCGGTGTCAATAAAACTTGTCGTTGTTTAAAGAATTTGCGACAATTTTCGAAAGGATGGCGTTTTTCGAAACTTTGGACGACGAGAACGGGTTTTTGTGGATCAAACGCCTTTTATGGACGTACATCGGCGTCTTTATTTTGAACGAAACCCTTTCGGTTTGGTTCGGCGGTTCGCCGTTGGATGCCGTTTTCTCTTTGAAGAACGGAACGTCGCTTTTGTGGCAACCGTGGCGTTTGGTGAGTTATTCGTTCCTGCACGGAGATTTGTTACACCTGCTGTTTAATCTGTTGATGTGGTACGGATTGTCGAACTTTTTGCTTCAAAATACGCTGTCTTTGAGACAATTTTTAATCCTGTACGCATCCGGTATTATCGTCGGCGGTCTCGCGTGGTGGCTGATTCATTGTAATCATCATCCGCAGGCGTTGGTCGGGGCGTCGGCGGGTATTTCGGCACTGTTTGCGTACTTTTGCCTCCTTTATCCCGATAAATCGCTGTCGATATTATTGTATTTTATCATTCCCGTTCGCATCCAAGCGCGGTGGTGTTTTATTGCATTGACCGTCTATGAACTTTACGGCGTTTTGTTTTACGAATTGCAGGGATTAACGAACATTGCGCATTCGGGACACTTGGGCGGGATTTTAATCGGTTGGCTGTTTATATGGTACCGTCGGCGTCCGAATGTGTTTCGTTTTCGGCGTCCGAACGGAACGGGGAAAATTTCTTATCGGGTGCATCGGGAGTCGTGCGTGAGGAACGGATGAAGTTTGTCGGATTATCAGCGGTTTTTCTTTGTCTGCGAATGGCGATGGGCATATCGTTGCTCTCCGTTGATAACTCCGTGCATGCATTAGCGGCTTCGAAATCGACGGAGACATGCCGCAGTTTTTCGCCGTCGTTTTTGAAGATTTCGAAAAAAGTGCTTTCGAGCCCCGTTGCGGAAACGGACGCGGGCAAAAATACACAAACAATGCCGTTCAATGGTTTTCGAAGTGCCGTTGCCGGAGAAAAAAGGCAAACCGACTTCTACGGCGGGAGTTTGGGTATCCCTTTCTCGGGTCGGGATACGGCAACAACTTCGTCGAACACGTCTGAAGTACTGCCGTCGGAGCAAGAGAACGAAGCAGCTCCGACGGTCGAAGCATCGAAGTCGCCGCTGTTGTTGCAGACGCCAAAGCCGTTGGAAGCGACCGCGTTGATGCGTGTGGAGACGCTGTTTTTTGTTCAGATGTTGGAGCAATTTCACATTTCAAAAAAAAAATTGAGCGATTTGCCGACGGAGGAGGTTTTACGTTCGTACGTGTCCGCTTTGGACGGACAAAAGATGATTTTCACGCAAACGCAGGTCGATTGGTTCGTGAAGGAGTATCGCACTTCGTTTGAATTGCTGTGGCGCGCCGGCAGTCTGACGCCGGGATTTATGCTGGCGGATTTGTATCGTCGGCGGTTTCGGGAGCGCATACAATGGATTCAGCGACGATTGGAGCAACCGTTCGATTTTTCCTCAAACGCAACTTTCGTCGACGATCGCAAAGATGCCGCGTTTGCGCCCGATACCGCTTCTTTGGATGCGTTGTGGGAGCGACGTTTGCAACACGAGCTTATCAACGAAGCCGCGAGCAATCATCGGGAGAATGCGGATGTGCTTTCGGAAGAAGGAGAACCGAGTCTCCAAAAAGCGGACGAAACCGTTATTACCGGAGCAACGGTTGCGGAAAACGAAACAAAAGCGCGGGAACGTTTAAAGGAGTGGTACGGCAATTTGAATAACGCCGTTCAGTCGTTGGAACCGTCGGACATACAGGAATTGTATTGCGACAGTCTGTCGCAGTTTTACGATCCGCATACCAATTTTTTGTCGGCGGATACCATGGAAGATTTCGCCATCGAATTGCGCAACGCGTTGACGGGCATCGGGGCGGTTTTGCGGGAGGAGCGCGGCAACTGCATCATCAACGAGTTGACGCCCGGCGGTCCGGCGGAACGTTGCGGTCGGTTGCAGGCGGGGGACAAAATTTTGGCGGTGGCACAGGGGGAAGAAGCGTTTGTGAACATTCAGGGCTTGCGACTGCGGCGTTCCGTGAAAATGATTCGCGGAAAAAAAGGAACGGTTGTTCGTTTGCTCATTCAGCCGGCGGGCGGCGATCCGTCACAACGTAAAACCGTCGAGTTGGTGCGTGACGAAATTAAGCTGGAAGATAAATTGGCGTTTGCGAAAGTTTTTGCCGTTCCCGACGTATGGGGTGTTTATCATACGATCGGTTGGATCGACGTACCGTCGTTTTACGGTGCGGATGAAGATAAAAATACCAAAACGCATACGGTTTCGGAGGATGTACGGACGTTGATTGAACGTTTAAAGCGGTTCCCGATCGAAGGCATCATTCTGGATATGCGTCGCAACGGCGGCGGTTTGCTGACGGAAGCCGTCAAGTTGGTCGGATTGTTCCTCAATAATGCCTCCGTGGTGCAGGTGTGCGGCAGTGACTTGAATAATTGCCTGTATGCCGATGCCGACGGTTGTGTTTGGGACGGACCGCTGTCGGTTTTAACGTCGCGTTTCAGTGCGTCGGCGGCGGAAATTGCGGCAGGGGCGTTGCAGGTGATGCGGCGGGCGTTGCTTTTCGGCGCGCCGACCACCCACGGGAAAGGTTCCGTGCAGGCGATGATTGAAATGGATAAATTGCCGCTTTTGTCGGGGCATGCGCCGCTGGGTGCGGCGAAATTGACCATTCAGAAGTGGTATTTGCCCGACGGTTCGTCCATTCAACGACGCGGTGTGCGTCCCGATATCGCCAAGACGTCGCTTTCGGACTGTTTGCCGGTGAGCGAGTCGGATTCGCCGCACGCGTTGCAGTGGGACTGCATCGAACCGATGCCGCCGAAGGTTTCGCCGTCGCTTTCGGGACGGTGGTTGCGCGCGGGCATTTTGCAACTGCTTCTGCAACAACAACACGCTCGCGAAGTGAAACAGTCGTATTTCGATTGGCATCAACGGCAGGCGGAGCTGTTTGCGAAACGTTACAAACAAACGGAGTATTCGCTGAACTTGAAGGATCGCATCGTGCGCATCAACGAAGAGCGTCGGTTGAGCAAAGCGTTGGCGGATGAAGAAAAAACGTTTTTGCCGTTGCGGTACGGTTACCGTCTGCTGACGTTGGGTGATGCTCCGCATAAGTCGGGCAAAACGAAGAAACCGAGCTTTGATTTTTTTGAGCAGGAAGCTTTGGATATCATGACCGATTGGGTCGTCGCGTTGCATATCGTACCGCAATTTTTTCTGTGGTGTTACGCACAAAAACGGTTGTTTTAATTTAAAAAATGCCCCCGATCTCGATCGGCAAAACCAATCCGAATTATCGGCAATGGGTGCGGTTGTTGCGTTCGGCGGGGCGCAAACGAAGCAATCTGTTCCTTATTGAGGGCGAACGCGAAGTTTCGCGCGCTTTGGCGGCAAGCGTACCGTTGGAGGCGATGATTTTTTCCGAAACCGCACTTTCGTCGGGAAAAGAAAAGTTGTTTTTCGACGCTTCCCAATCCGAACCGTCGCATTTGGAGGAAGTTCGTACCTGCGTGCTTTCGGACGCTTTGTTTCGAACGCTCAGCCTGCGGGAGCATCCCGACGGAATTTTGGCGGTGGCAAACCGTGTTGAGAAAAATTGCGAGACCTTGGAACTCAAAGCGGACGGTTTGTATTTGTTGACGGAAGGACTTGAAAAACCCGGCAATTTGGGAGCTTTGTTGCGTTCCGCCGAAGCCGTCGCGATCGATGCGCTGTTGCTCGCCGATCCGCAAACGGATGTTTTCAATCCGAATGTTATTCGTGCGTCGCAGGGGGCAGTTTTTGAGGTAAAAATTTATACGGATACGTCGGAGCGATTTTTGGAAAAAATCCGTACCTCAGGGCTTCCTTTATACGCGGCAACCCCGCACGCAACGCGTTCTTTTTGGGAATGCGATTTCACCAAGGGCGGCGTGTTCTGCATCGGCAATGAGGCGCGCGGGCTGTCGGATTTTTGGATAAAGGAGGCAACGGCAATTAAAATTCCCATGTATGGGCAATCGGCGGATTCGCTTAATGCGGCGGTTGCGGGCACGTTGTTACTTTACGAAGCGCGGCGACAACAGACGGCGTTATCCTGAAAAACCGTGTCGGTGCGTTGCTATACGGAGGTATCGGTTGAATTGTCTCCCGAAGTCAGCTTTTTATAATAACAGACACACGGTTCCGAGAAGGTACCGTTCGGGTGGCGGCGCGTTTTATAAATATCTCCGTAGGTTGTCGTGAAGGATCCGCCGAGTTTAAAACCGTCGCGTCGCAACAGATTGACGGAAGATTTGTTCCCGTCGGCGATGCGATCCGAAAAAAGAAATACGATGTTCGCACGAAGAGCGACGTTTTCCGCCGTCCGCAGGATTTGCGTCATTAACCCTTTTCGGCGATACCGCGGGAGCAAATTGTAGGAAACATTACCGATGTAAGATCCGCCGGGGACGGATTGTTGCAAAAATTGAACGATCTGCAGAGAACCGACGAGAAATCGCAAAAAGTTGTCCACGGAACCGTGAATGCCGTACGTCCGGCAATAGTCTTCCAAAGCATCCCGTTGCAACCGTGTGCGGAGACATTCAAGCCGTTCGTTGCTCGAAAGCGACAAAAGTTTCCTCCGTTGAAGCGGTTCGCGAAAAAATTGATCCCAAAACGGCAACAGTTTTTCCGAACATAACGTTTCTACTCTCGGCATGTCATAGGGGTCGATTTGGAAGAACGCAATCGGTGTCGTGCCGTCGAACAGCAGAAAGGTAATAAAGTAGCGATGTTGCAGGCAGTTGGAGATGTTGGTGATAACGACGGGCAGTTTTTCTTCGTTAAAAAACTCCAAATCGTCGTAATTTTCCGAAGCCTCGCCGTAGGAACGCAACAGCGGTTCCAAATAAGGAGCATCGTGTGATTGGGCAACCCGCAATGTGAAGTCACCAATAGTTTGTTCAAAAGTTTTCAGCGGCGGAATAAGATCGGGCGACAGTTGCGAACAAAGCCCCGCTTGCGTGAACGGGAAATAAATGTCCGCGGACGACGTCGTGTGCGCTTCGAACCACCGAATGCGTTCGTTCATACATCAGCCCTGTAACAGCATGATGCGAAATTCTTCCAGCAAATCCGCCGAAACCGTCTCGGCCTGCAACACCCGCACGGCGTCCCGATAAATCAACTTCACGACGGAACGCTTTTCGCTCTGCCCCAACAGCTGCAGACAACCGATGAGATCGGACAATTTCGCCTGATAATCCAGCGGCGTCATCTTTTCGAACGGCTGCATCTTCGGTTTCAGTACGTCCGAAACTTCGTTGCCGAGCGTTTTTACCTTCAAAATCTGCGACAGTTTGTTATCCGGGAAGGGATTTTCGGTCGAAGGTGCATTTTTTTGAATGCAATTTTGGGAAACGCGTTCGGCAACGGTAATCTTCACAATCCCCGCGTTCATATCCCCAAACTGCTTCTTCCAGATGCTCGACATTACAAATTTATTATAAGTATTTTAGACATTTTGAACAAGCGGTTTCGCGGAAAGTAGATGTGGGAAATGAATGAAAATTAACAGCGAAAAGAAGGGGAAATCTTTGTAGGAGCCGGTTTGGAATTCATTGTTATGAAAAAACGGGGATGGATTAAACAGATAAGTATTTCCTGCCGTCTTTTCGTTGTTTTTCATAAGGCATGCTTTCTCATCTTTTCGGAGGCGGTTAAAAGAAGTTTTTCTGTTTTTTGCTTATATTTCCGCAACTTTCGGGATTTCAAAAAAGCTTGCCGATTTTTGTTTTTCAACATACTTGTCAAGGCATGGCGGTTAAGTTCCTAAGGATGACAGGTTTGGCAGGGATGATGGCGACGGTCAATTTGTCCGCATCGGCGGTTGATACGGACACGGGATGGTTTAAAGAAAACAGTCCGTATGTGACGGTACGCGGCGGGTGGCTGTTCGGGAAGGCAAAATACGGCATATGGGGAAAAGATGGCGGCGGTACTGCAAGCTCCGATGCCGAAAAAAGCATCGGTAATGCGTGGTCGGGTTCCGTTGAGTTCGGGCGTTCGTTTTGCGACGATTGCGTGTTTATCGGGGTGGAGTTGGGATATTTTACGGGAAAAATAAAGGATGTTTCTTTGAGTTTGGGCGGAGGTGTGGCAGACCGTAAAGGTTGCGGAAAGATTGAAAATTTCTTTGAAGCCTTGAACGCGGGTTTGCGTCACGATTGGGGCGAACGGGCGTTTTTATACGGCGGTATCGGAGCGGGTATCGTGCGTTCCAAGTGGTTTTGTGACATGACGACAACGGCAGGCGGTGTTACTATTCACGGTCCGTTGAACGGTTCGGAAGTCCGATGGCGTTTTTTGTCCCAGGCATTTGCGGGTATCGGCACGTATTTGAATGAAAATTGGGCGTTGAGCATCGGTTACCGTCTGCGGTATGTTCACGGAAAGTTTCATGACGAGAGGCAGGTCGGCGGGTTGGCATTTGGCGATTCGATGAAGCAAAACATCATCCACGCCGCCGAAATCGGGCTGACGTATCAATTTTGAAAAATATCGTTGCGGGAATTGTAAAAGAACGGGTGCCGAAAGGTGCCCTTTTTTGTTTGTTTCTGCACGTGTTTTCGGAAAAATACATCGGACGCACTTTCCGGAATAAAGAGAAGGAAACCGCGGCAAAGGGTGAAAAATTTTCCGAACAAACCTCGTTTTTCCGTTTGTTTCATTATTTTCCGTGTTTACTCGTGACACCGACAGCTGTTTTTGCTGGAAGAAAAACAGAATGCTGTCGGTGATTGAATCGGGAAGTTTGCACGGCATCGATGCGCTTCCCATTCACGTGGAGGTCAACACAGGCGAACGCGGCGAATTGCGTTGGGTGATGGTCGGATTGCCCGATGCGGCGGTGAAGGAATCGCAAAACCGCGTGTTTTCGGCACTCGGCAACTGCGGTTTTACGTTGCCGTTGTCGCGCACGACGATCAATCTGGCGCCCGGCGACGTGCGCAAGGAGGGTCCGATGTACGATTTGCCGATTGCGCTGGCGGTGATTGCCGCAACGCAACAGGCGGATTTGAAATATGCGTCGGAATTTCTCATCGCCGGCGAATTAAGCTTATCGGGGAAACTGCGTTCCGTTCCCGGGGCTTTTAATTTGGCGTTGTTGGCGAAAAAACTGCACAAACGCGGTGTGATTTTGCCGTCGGCGTGCGCTTCGGCGGCCGTGTTCGCGGAGGGTATCGAAGTCTATGCCATGAATACCCTGCAGGAGTGCGTGGAATTGTTGCGCGGATCCAATCAATTTTCGCCGTTAAAAGCCGGAGCAGTCCCTTGTGATGAGGAAACGATTGCGCATGATTTGGGTGCCGTTCGCGGACAGCGGATTTTAAAGCGCGCGGTGGAAATCGCCGTTGCCGGAAGCCACAATATCCTCTTTGTCGGACCGCCCGGTTGCGGCAAATCGATGATCGCCAAGTGCATTCCCGAGATGATGCCGCCGCCGACGTATGAGGAGTGGCTGGAAATTTTAAAAGTTCAATCGGCGTGCGGGTTGGATATTGATACAACCCATCGCCGGCGTCCGTTTCGTTCGCCGCACCACAATGTCAGCGATGCCGGATTGATCGGCGGCGGGATTATACCGAAGCCGGGCGAAATTTCGCTGGCGCACAACGGCGTCTTATTCCTGGACGAACTGCCGGAGTTTAAACGTTCGGTGTTGGAAATGTTGCGGCAACCGTTGGAGAACGGCACCGTGACGATCGTCCGTACCAACGGCAAATTAACATTTCCCTGTCGCGCCCTGTGCGTTGCCGCCATGAATCCGTGCCCCTGCGGTTACATGGGAAGCCGACAGCGCGCCTGCACCTGCTCGCAACGGCAAATTCAAAGCTACCGTTCGCGCCTCAGCGGGCCGTTACTGGATCGTTTCGATGTTCAGCTGGAAGTGCAACCGGTGGACTTGTCCGCCTTTCAAACCCGCTCCTCCGCCGAAGAAAGCTCCCTTGCGGTGCGTCAACGAATTATGGCGGCGCGCAAACGCCAGACGGATCGTTGCGGCGTCTGTAACGCCTATCTGTCGGCATCACAACTGGAAACATACGGCGCATGCTCGCAAGCGGATCTGCGCTGGCTGCAAAATGCCTGCGAACAACTGCAATTATCGGCTCGTGCCTACCACAAAGTCCTGCGGATTGCGCGCACCATCGCCGATTTGGAAGCCGCGGAAGCTATTCAACAACCGCATCTGATGGAAGCGATGCAGTATCGGTGTTTTGATCGGGCGTGGAGGTAGGATAGTTCTTCTGTAAAAGTTCTTTACCGTAATAATCGACTCGTATAAATAAAACCATGGAAATTAAAAATACGGAAGTTATTTTGAATACTGATTTTAAGCTTTTTGAAAAAGAAAAATTGGTGTTCGGCAGAAGGTCCGAAGGCGTTAAAGAAGAAGATACATTGTATCTTGATAAATCCGTGACCGTTATTTTTGGAAAAAACGGCAGCGGAAAAAGTACGCTATCGAAAAGGATAAAGAAAATGTTTGGTGATGAATGTTATTTATTTAACGGATTTGACGGGATCGTCGGTGAGAAGAAAGAACTGAACGCCGTCGTTTTGGGTACGAAAAACAACGAAATCGAGGAGCAAATTAAGCAAAAAAATTCGCAAATCGAGGAAATTGAAAAGGCGATAAAGGAAATCAATCGGGAACTTGAAGAATGTGAGGAGAACGGCAACAAATACGAAGACAATCTTTTTGCCAGACGGCAACAGGCAACGAAGGTTTATAACGACCAAGAAGCGAAAATTGAATCATTTTACTCTGACGGTGCTCGGAAGATAAAAAACTCATTGAGTATTCCGAACTACAACACAAAGCACTTTCAAAGTGATATTGGAAACAGAAAGCAATTGATCGACGAAGAACGCAAAGTCAATGAAGCACTGCTTACAAATTCGACGCAGAGGACAGCTCCCTTATTGGAGGAGACGGGTTTTGATCCGAAAAACCTCTCGGATGCCGTTAACAGCATTTTGAAAAACAAAGTTAAGGAGAAAATCATCATCGAACGTTTGAAGGATGACACCGAAAAACAGAAGTTCGCAGAAGAGGGTTTTCACCTTTACGAACGCAAGCCCAGTAAGGTATGCGCGTTTTGCGGTAACCGGATTGCGGATTCGGTTTTTGATGAGCTGAAAGCATACTTTTCGGCAGATGAAGTGAAGGCGTTCGAAAAGGAAATTGAGGATGAAATTAGTAAGGTTGGAACATTGAGAGATTCGATTGATAAAATGAAGATCGTTGTCGAAAATTTCTATCCGCAATTTCAAACAGAAATAGGGGAGTTGTGCAGGCGTTTTGATGAAGAAAAGCTGAAAATTTTACCCTTCTTGAACGCATGTATAAGTAAATTGGAAAACAAAAAAGCCAATTTGTTTAAACCTTCGGAACCGTTGAAGGACATAATTGAAACGGATTTTGAAAGCATTATAAGGGAACACAACAAAGTGGCAGAAAAGAACAATGCGATTGATGTAAGCAGTGAACGGGAGAAAGCCATGAGAGCTTTGAGATTGGATGAAGTGTTTGAATTGTGCGATAAGGGAAAATATGAGGTAGAGATGCAGAAATTAAAAGATTTGGAAAAACGCAAAACAGAAGCGGAAGGTGCCTTCGAAAAAAAGGAAACCGAAAAGGAAGGGAAAGAAGAAGAGAAAAACGATATTTTGGAGGAAATCAGAGAATTGAGAGCAAAAACGGAAGATGTAAGTATTTTGGCACAACATATCAACGGCAAGCTTCGAGGGTATTTTTCGTTTGTTTTAGAGTATGTCGGTGACCGTGAGGAAAAGAACGGCTGTTACAAAATTAAAAGTGAAACCGCTTCGGGCGGCTATCGAAATGTAACGACGCTTTCTACGGGCGAAAAGAATATCATTGCGTTTTTGTACTTTCTCGAAACGTTGAAAGAAGCTGACCAAAAAGGACGAAAGAATAAAATTATTGTTTTTGACGATCCCATGAATTCTAATGACGATGCGATGCAATACGTTATGACGGAGGAGTTGCGTCAATTGTGTAAAGAACGCAAGGACGATCGTATCGTCATCATGACACATAACGGGCACTTTTATATCAATCTGCTGTACGGTTGGGAACATAACAAACGGATGAAGGACAAAGTTAAACGAATGCATCTGAGAAGATTGTCCCCCGACGGCGCGGAATTCAACGTCATCGAAAAAGCTGAAGATGACATAAAAACCTGCTATCAGGGGCTTTGGTTGGATTTATGTTCGATTTATGAGTGCCAAGAGGCATCTTCGAGGCTCCTGTTGAATCCGATGCGACGCATTATCGAAACATACGCTAAGTTTGAGGGTATTTCAAAAAAAGATTTTTATGGTCGTGCTCCGGCTGGTCTTAAAAAATTACTTGATGTTAATCAGCATGGTTTGGATGACCTTGAGTACGAAGTCGGGTGCAAAGATAAAGATACGCTTATGCAGTTGTTTAAAGAAGCCTTCAAAAGCGACGAGGAGAAGGCGCACTTTAATCGTTATTGGGAATTTGCTAACAGGAAATCAGGCAAGGAGCAGAAACATTCGGATTAACAAACTGTAAGGTAATTTCCCATGTTCCAAGCGGTTGCTTTTTTTACAATACGGAAAATCTTATCCCTCTCCGTTCGCCTTCGAACAACCTTGACACAACAAGGCATCTCTGCCCTAATGAAGAGGTAGTTTTTGAGAGGAAATTTTTATGGGACAGCCCAAGAGAAAACAATCCAAAACCCGCAGTCGGTTGCGTCGCGGGGCGCACAAGACGGCGTTGCCGTTGTTGGCGCGGGAAGCCGACGGTACGTTGGTGCGTTGGCATCATGTCAATCCCGAAACGGGCATGTACCGCGATCGGCAGGTGTTGGATGTGAAGTTGTAGTCGTTCGCAATGTCGTCCATCGGGAGCGGAACATCGCCGATGCGGTTGCGTATTGGCGTTGATGCGATGGGGTCGGACGGCGGGTCCGAACAGGTTGTTGCCGGTGTCCGATTGGCATCGGAGACGGTCGGCGGGGCTGTTGAGCGTTTTGTGTTGGCGGGCGATGAAGCGGTGTTGAGACCGTTGTTGCGGCGGAATGGTTTGGAAAATTCGTCGCAGATTGAGGTTTTGCACACGTCCGAGGTTGTCGCCATGGATGAAAATCCGCTGTCGGCGCTCAGGCACAAAAAAGAAGCGTCCATGTTCAAGGCGATCGAGGGCGTTCGGGACGGAACGCTGGATGCGGTGTTCAGTTGCGGCAATACCGGCGCGCTTGTGGCGGGCGGTACGTTAAAGTTGCGGACGATTGAAGGTGTAGAGCGACCGGCGTTGGCGAGCATCATTCCGACGCGCATGCATCCTTTTGTTCTCATCGACGTCGGTGCCAATCCGACAAGTGAGGCGCGATTTTTGGTTCACAATGCTATCCTGGGGTCGCATTTTGCCCGAGCGGTTTTACAGACGGAGCGTCCGCGCGTGGGATTATTGACCGTCGGAACCGAGGAGGGTAAAGGCAATGAGACGACGTGTGCGGCACATGCGGTTTTAAAGCAGTGCGAAGGTTTGAACTACGTCGGGTTGATTGAGGGCTTCGATTTATTCGGCGGTACGGCGGATGTGGTTGTGTGCGACGGTTTTGTCGGCAATATCGTTCTGAAACTCTGCGAATCGCTTTTTTGGGAACTCAAAACGTTTATAAAGGAAAAAATACTGGAAAATCCGGTGCGCAAGCTCGGAGCCTTGCTGTGCAGCGGCGTTTTTCGGGATATGAAGCGACAGTTGGCGCCGGAAAAGTACAGCGGGGCACCACTGTTGGGATTGAACGGTTGGGTGTTCAAAACGCACGGCTCCGGGAAAGCGGAAGCGGTCGCCGGCGGAATCGGGATGATGATAAAGTGCGTTCGTTCCTACAAGCCGCAGGAAGTGAAGGCGGATGTGATGCGCGCCAACGCGTTGCTGGAGAAGGCGGCGTAAGAGGCGGCGATGTGTCGGGATTGGAAGTTTGTTTCCAATGTGTGTTGCAGTCAGCACTCGCGTATCCTTGAGGGGGCGGTTGCAAGAGAAAACTTGATGCGTGTTAGGCGTGTGCGGGAGCATGTTTTTGGCTTACTTTGGCAGCATCGCTGTGCTTTTTCGAGGCTGAAGGGAGGACTTCCTTGCTGAAGAGGCTTCCGTAACAAAAAATGAACGAATGAGGAAGATTACGATTGAAGGTGTCGGTTCTTATCTGCCGGAACGTATAATGACAAATGACGATTTGGCGAAGATCGTCGATACATCCGATGAATGGATTCGGACGCGGACGGGCATTTGCGAACGGCATTTGGCGGCGGAAGGTGAAACTTGCTCCGATTTGGCGGTTCGGGCGGCACAACGGGCACTCGCGGATGCCGGGTTGGAACCGAATGACATCGATCTCTTGATTGTTGCCACCGTAACGCCGGATCATATTATGCCTTCCGCCGCGGTGCTTATTCAGGCGAAACTCGGGTTGCGTTCCGTGCCGTCGTTTGATGTTAATGCCGCCTGTTCGGGATTCTTGTACGCTTTAGAGACGGCGCGTTCTTTGTTGCGGAATGAACGGTACCGCCATGCGCTTGTCATCGGCAGCGAAAAGTTGTCTTCCATCGTCAACTGGGAAGATCGCTCTACGTGTGTGTTGTTCGGAGACGGAGCGGGTGCGTTTGTGCTCGGTAACGGTTCGTCTGATTTGCCTGTTCTTGTCGACGGTTTGGCGGGTGCCGACGGTTTGGCGGCGAATTTGTTGTATGTACCGGCGGGCGGTTCGGCGCAACCGGCTTCCAAAGAAACCGTCGAGGATCGCCTGCATACCGTTACCATGAACGGTAAAGAACTGTTTAAGGCGGCCGTTCGTCATATGGCGGAAGCAACGGAAGAGATTTTGAAACGGAACGGTTTGACGACGGAAGACATTGCATGGTTTGTCCCGCATCAGGCAAACATTCGGATTGTTCAGGCACTGGCGCAACAGTTGAATGTTCCGATGGAATGTTTTGTGTGTAACATCGAACATACGGGCAATAGCTCCGCCGCTTCCATTCCGATTGCCTTCGCACAGGCAAAGGCGGAAGGTCGGTTTCAGAAAGGCGATCGCATTGTGTTGGTGGCGTTCGGAGCCGGATTGACGTGGGCGGCAACGCTGGTGCTGTGGTAAAAAAGGCTTGTTAAGATGTATATTAGATTTTCGACATTCTGGAAGTGGCTTGCTTGAACGTGGTGCTGGATGGAGTAAAATGGGAGTATGTCGATCTTAAAAAGTCGGTTGCTTCAACCGAGCCGTTGACTTCCACTTAAAAAAATGCGCCAGCTGTATCTTCCGAAAGTTCGTCGATTGTTGCTTCGGTAGAGGAGGATGATATGAAGTCGGAGGAGAATTAATAGTATATTGCAAGAGTTGATGCGGCTTCCCAAGAGGAACCGAAAAAGTCATCTCAGAAATCTTTTATCGCGCCGATTTAAAAAAGTGCGCGATGAGGCGGTTACCTCTCACGTTTCTTAAAATTTTCCGGAACCATTTCTCCTCGAAAAGCTTGACCTTCCTTCCTTCCTTCCTTCCTTCCCATGGAGGCGTGGGGAGGAAATTCATATGTTTCACAAGCTTAATGTGCGCGGTCGGAGTGCTGACGACCGTCGGATTAAAGGCGATGGACGGTGCGGAGGTTGACTACGGACGTGATTATAATCCCTATGTGACATTGCGCGGCGGGTGGCTGTTCGGCGGGGATGCGAAAGGGGATGTCACCGTTACCGGTCATCCGGAAAACAACGGAAGTCTAAAAGAAAACATCAAAAACGCGTGGTCGGGGTCGGGAGAATTTGGTGTGTCATTTTTCGATGAGCGTATTTTTGTGGGTTTGGAATTGGGATATTTTACGGGGAAGGCGGCGTTTGAATTTCAGAGCGGTGCCGACAGAGTGAAATTTCCTGCCGAATTCGGGAACACGTTTGGTGCCTGCAATGCGACGTTGCGGCATTACTTCGGCGAACGCGCGTTTTGGTACGGCGGTGTCGGTGTCGGTGTTGTGCGCGTTTCCGTGACCGCGGATATGTTGACGGGTGATGGTACGAAAGTGGGTTGCGGTGCAAAAAGTTGGAATTTTTTGGGGCAGGGTTTTACGGGTTTCGGTTGGTGTTTGAATGACAATTGGCAACTGACGGTCGGCTACCGTTTGCGGTATTTATCCGGGAATACAACCTGGTCGGTGGGAAGTGATGCGGACGGAATAGAGTTGAAAATGAAGCAGGATTTGAGCCATGCCGCGGAGATCGGGGTGGTGTGGCGGTTTTAAAGAAGTTCCGTACAACAGAAATCGAAAAGCGCGGGCACCGAAAGGTGCCCGCGCTATTGCTTTAATCGTATCTATCTCTGCCACACCATCCCGAGCATCAGTGTGCTCAGACCGCTACCGATACCCAAAAGTAAAACTTTGTCTCCCGATTGAAATTGCTCTGCTCCCGCGGCTTTGCAGAGCGAAATCGGAAGAGCGACGGAGCCGGTATTTCCGAGCGTTTCGAAGGTCGAAAAGTTTTTCTTAATATCCAGATTTAGGGCTTCAAAGAGCTTTCGTTGGTGTTGCAGACCGACCTGATGTGTTAAAATGTGACCGGGCGTTTCTTCATTCCAGGACATTTCTTTTTTGAAAGCTTCCCAGGCGGTTTTTGAAAGTTTGATGCCTGCTTCCAACAGAGTGCTTGCGTCGGTTCGCATTGATAAGGCTCCCTCATCGGTTGTTCCGCCTTCGCACAATTTGCAGGCGGAGGTATTACTGTAAGCAATACCGCCGAGCAATAAGGGTCTTGGTTTGTGAACGTCTTCACGTCGGCGCAACAGCAGTGCGACGGCACCCGAGCCGATGGTTAAATTCGCAAAGTACGGTTTAATGGTTTGGCGCGTTAGGGTGCGGTCGTTGTTTAAAATTTTCACCGTATGATCCAACAAAGGGCGACCGTTTTCGCCCGAAACAATCAAAACACTGCGCGCTGTTTCGGCTTCAATCATGGAGGCTCCGACGACGATTGTATTAAGCACGCCGAGGCAGGCGTTGGACAGATCAAAAAAAGCGGTGCGTTCGGATAAATTCAAACCGTGATGTACGTACGCCGCCGTTGCCGGTTCCAGGCGGTTGCAGCAAACGGAGGCATTAATGAGAACATCGATATCAGCCTTTGGGAAACCGCTTTTTTGCAACAGTGCTTTTCCCGCCAAAATTGCGGCATCGGAAGGTAAAAAATCACTTGACCAATGACGACGTTCGCGAATCCCCGTCATCATCTCCAGGCGTCCTTGCGGGAGTTTTAAACGTTCATATAAGGGTGTGAGGGCGTTTTCGATGCGTTCCGACGACCAAACATCTTCCGGCAGGGCATATGCGTAAGCGTCAAGAACAACGTTTTTGAAGTGCATCTTTTGCATGGTCGGGACGGTGAGATTCGAACTCACGACTTCATGCTCCCAAAGCATGCGCTCTGCCAGACTGAACTACATCCCGACGACTGCTCTTAGTCTGAAAAAACGGTGCCGAAAGTCAAGTTCCGTCGGGAGGGACTTTAAGTTCATGACGTACTCCGAGTGCAGGAGACGTACATCCATCTTCAGCATTTGGTGTTAAAAAATTTTACGCTCTTGCCTTATTATCCTCCTTCGAATAAGGCACCACTTCATCTTCCGCATTGCCTTGCGTCGTTTCCAGAAGTCTTGTCACATGCCGACCGATCGGAACGTCTTCGTCTTTCGCATGTGCTTAAAAGTATTGATGAAGAATATACCGTGTGAACAATGATGTGATGTACGCCTGGTGTAAGTAAAAAAATTTCACATTTTTTATCAGATTTTGAAATTTCTCTTTTGTTTGCAGTTATTTAATCAACCTTATGTGAGGTATTCTGTTTTTCTGATCCGTAAAACACAATATATTTCCTTTCAATTTCTTCTTGAAAACGCTTCGGGAGCCAATCGAAAACGTGCAAATCGACACGAAACGGCAGGGTGCTTTCGTCCAAAACGGCGCGGATCATCGGGATTGTGAGGGAGTTTTCGCCCAAATCTTTAATCGCAAGATCCAAATCGCTACCGCTGTGAGCATTGCCGCCGACGCGACTGCCGTATGCCCAGATGACGGCATTCGGACAACAGTGATTGAAAATGTCGGTCAACTGTTCCGTATCATCCTGATCTAAAATTAAACATTCGGAGTGAGACTTATTCATGTTCAATAACGGTTTGTAAGTATTTTACGTCTTGAATAAATGCTTCGATAACCTCCAAAACGCCTTGTGCGAATATTTTGCCGTATTCATGCGAAGTTGCGTTGCGTTTATCGCGATAATCCAGCCAACGCACGGTTTGCGGTTTATCCAACAATCCTCGATGATGTGCTTCGCGAAATAC
>JAEESJ010000008.1 GCA_016286235.1 Opitutales bacterium
GCGATGATAGACGCAGGTTTTTATGACGGTGCAGATGCTGTCGATTTGGCGCAATCCGGCTGGAGCGTAACCGTAAAGGACAAATGTTGCGCTGTCAAAGCTAACGGCAAATACCGCCTTCTGTGGAATAATTGCGCGATGAAGAAGCTGAAGGATGCCGCGGATTTGGAGTACGATGTCGTGAAAAACGCAGAGAAGGGTTTTTGTGAATTCATTCGGGAGGTGTTCGCTGACGGGCGTGTACAGCGTATCGACTTTACCGTCGGCGAAGTTTCCGAAATACTGAAAACGGCTCCGGAAAAGGTGTTACCATTTTTGAAATCCCTGGAGAATGCGGAGGACGGCGTTCAGTTTGTCTTCAACAGGGATTTCTTTGGTGATATCGCAACGACCAGGAGGGTGTTGTCGGATTTTCGGAACAGGAAGTGGGACGTTGGTCGGTTAAAAAGAGAAGACGGGAAAGTCGTCTTCCTGGTCACCGTAAAGAAGCAGCACGCCGAGGATTGACGCGAAATTCAAGAAACCGTTCGGGGGCGGAGTTCCCGCGTATGCGTTTGGGAAAAATGATAACCGCATTACGTTGCCGGGAAACTTTGAGCAGGATTTCCGGGACAATAAATTCACGACAGAGCAGTTTTGCGACATGCTTTTGAAGTATTATTCCGATCACAAGACTGAGTTTGAGGAAGATAAGTATGTAGAGATTGATTTGTCTTTTTACGAGGAGGGGGAGAATTCCAATTGGTTGGACAAAACATCGGTTCATGAATTTGTTGATGTTCTGGTAAATAAATTGAAAGGGTGGTCTTTTTCCTTAACCAAGCAAAATCTTGCAGGTGTGTTTTCCAAAGGTGATCGAGGTGGTTATGAAATTGAAAACAACAAACGTTTAAAGTTGTGGGTTTTTTCGGTTTATGATAACTAACCTTTAACTGCGGATTGGAAAATGATGTGGCGATTTTGCGGTATGGAACGGAAGCGGAGAACCGCATTTTGGAAGATCGATTGAGAACCGAAAGTGAAGAGAACTTCGTTTGACGCGTGCTGATAAATCCGAACGCCCGAGATATTTCGGGCGTTTTTCTTTTATAACAAAGCGGGGTGTCGAATTTCGGTTATGCAACAATACCGATGTTCGGTGACATCCCCGCTTGAAACCTTAACAGCGGATGTCAGAATAATTCTGACGTGATACAATCAAACCACTTCCTCATCGCCTGCGGCGGAACGGGCGGACACCTGTCGCCCGGGATTGCCGTTGCGCAGGAATTGACGGCGCGCGGGCATCGGTGTAAGCTCTTAATCTCCGAAAAGCGCGTCGATCAAACGCTTTGCAGTGCCTATCCCGAATTGACGTTTATTCTCCTGTCGGGCATCGGCTTTTCGAGAAAGCTTTCCAACCTGCCGCGGTGTTTTTGGGCAACCTTTAAAAACATCCTCCAATCGTTCCGTTTGTTGCGCCGTACCAAGGCGGATGCGGTGATCGGCTTCGGCGGTTTTACCAACGTCGGCATTATTTTGGCAGCAAAATTCCTGCGCAAGCCCTGTTTTTTGCACGAAGCCAATCGCATTCCCGGGGGCGCCGTTCGAACTTTGGGGCGTTGGGCAACCGTTGTGTATGTCCCCGAGATTTTCCAAAAACAGCAACAACTTCGCATGAAGGTCTGCGGTTTCCCGATACGGCGGGAATTTCAAAAACAAGATAAAACCATCGCCAAGCAACGGTTGGGCTTTGACCCGAAAAAATTACTTTTGGTCGTGGTCGGCGGCAGTCAGGGCGCACGGGTGTTGACTCAATGGGCGCGGAAACACAGCGGAGATTTTAAGAAGCGTGATATTCAACTGTTGTGTTTGACGGGGGTGCGAAATAATGGCGAAGGTGCGGAGGAAGCGGAAAGCTTTACTTCTAGTTCTCCCATCCGTTTCATCCCCTTTTGCCGCCAAATGCATATCGTCTCCTCCGCCGCCGATGTGGTCATCGGGCGTGCCGGCGCGGGAACGATTGCGGAACTCACACACTGCGAAACGCCGTCGATTTTAGTTCCTTTCCCAACGTCCGCCGACGGTCATCAACTTGCCAATGCGCGTGTGTTCGAACAACAGGGCGGGTGCGTTTGTTTGGAACAGAACGAGCTTCCGAAATTGTGGGAAAAGGTTTTGGAATTGCTTTCGAATAAGGAAAAACGTGAAGCAATGTCCGAACGCCTGCGGGAGCTTCATCGTGAGGATGCAACGCGAATGATGGTAACGGATATCGAACGGATGTTGGGAGCAAAATAAGGTTTTTTGTTTCCGCTTGTGTGGATTATATAAAAAAATGAGGACATCTGGATATGCTCCGTCGGAATAAGACAAAATAATTTGTTTTTGAATTTTATCAAATTAAAAAACAATTAACAAGCTTTTTTATTGTTTTTTTCGATAAAAGCGACAGGAAAGCAGTCGGAAGCGCCTGCATCTATAAGGGAAATTGTTATTCGCAGAGTTTTGTTCAAACGAAGTACTTCGGCGTCAAAAATAAAAAATTTAACAAATCATAAAATCTCAACCGTCCGTTGTTATCTTTATTTTTTAACTCGGAGCACATCGCGACCGCCGTTCTCAATCTGATTGTCCTTGCTCCGCCTTTTCCGATCGGAACACAATCAATTATGTGGTTTTTCTGCAAAACCGCTTGCGAAGACGGTTCGGCAAAATATCGTTTTCTGCGCGCGGCGTCGCGTTTCGAGTGCCTGCGAACGTTGTTGAGCAATCGAACCGTTCCGACATCCCTGTGGGCGTTGCCGAAAGTATCTTTTCGAAACGAGCGTCCGCCGAACCGACGACAGTGGTATGTGTTTTTTGATGCGCTTTATACAACTTTAAGTCATAAAACATCGATGATTGCCGCCTTTAAAGCGTTGCAGACAAAGTCGCTTACGCCGATGCAGAAAACACTTGCAACGACGGCGGTCGAACGCCTGTGCCACGGGAATTACGTTTGGTCGCTGTTTCAATCGTTTGCACCGATCCTCGGTAACGGCGTGATGACGTTGTTGCGGTTGTCGGAAACGGGCGGCTACTTTGCGGAAGGCATCGGTCGCATTCGAACCTTGCTCGCGTTGCAGACCAATCTGCATCGAAAATTGAAACGCGCGCTTGTTTATCCCGCATTTCTTCTCGGAATTGCCGTTCTGTTCATGCTCATCGTCAGTTTTTTCCTTCTGCCGCAATTGCAATCGTTCCTGTCGCAACCGTCGATGGAAGCGGATGCGTTCACACGTTTATTGTTTCGGCTCAATGCCAATGTGCCGACGATGCTTTTCGCGGGATTTGCGCTTTTGCTTTCGACGGCGATGTATTTGAAATTCAAAAAACATTTCTCGGTCGCTTCGCTCCTCAATCTCATCGGGCGTCAATGGCTCACGTACGGTTCTTTTACGGGAAATTTAGGTGCCTTATTAAATCAACGTCTGCCGTTATTGCAGGCCTTAAAGTTGACGTTTGCCGACGTTCCGTTGAAGCACATAACCTTCGAAGCCGTACGCGAACGCCTGCAAAAAGGGCAAACGCTCGCCAAAGCCGTGAACGGTCTGCCGAAGGAACTGCAACGGGCGATTGAAACGGCGGAAGCGCGCGGCGACCTGCCGTCCGTCCTGCAACAGTACTCGCGCGAGTGTTATGAACGTTATGAAGAATGCCTGTTGCAGGTTTTGAAGTGGACGGAACCGCTGTGCATTATCATGATTGTCGGCTTGGTTTTGCTGACGATCGCCCTCATGGTGCAACCGCTGTCGCAGGTGTTTCGGTTTGTCGATTGGGACTCGTTTCGATGAAAAAAGGCGTTTGTCGAAAAACGTGATATTGTTTTCAGTGCAACACCCCGAAAAGCGCGGCACTCAATACGATAAAGGCGTTCATAATCCCTTCGACCGTTATCATCAGTATCATACGTACAAGGGGTACCTGGATAAGAAACAATAAAATTAGAAAGCCCCAGCGTTCCAGGAAGCGGACGGTTTCGGTCGATAGACGCGCGAAGGACTGCAAAAGATAAAAGCCGTCCAAACCCGGCAGGGGAAGGATGTTAAAGACGATTAAAACCGCGTTTAGTTGCAATAAACCAAAGGCAATAAGGGCGAAATTCGGCGCAACCGTCAATAACAGCGACGCAACGAAACAAAGCAGCAGGTTCCCCAAAATACCCGCACCGCCGGCAAGCAGGAACTTCCACCGGCGGTCGAAATTTCGAGGGTTCATCGGTACGACTTTTCCCCAACCGAACAACAGCCCGCTTTGGGAGAAAATACATATCAGCGGAAACAAAACGGTACCGAATACGTCGATATGCACCAACGGATTAAGCGTCACGCGCCCCGCCGCTTTCGGCGTCTCGTCACCGCAACGGTACGCCACCCAAGCATGCGCCCATTCGTGCACCGTCAAACCGATGAGCAATAAAAAAAACGCCAATAAGTGCTTTGCTAAAAGAGAGGCTTCCATGGATAACCGCCAATATCCGAAAGAATTTCAAACACTCGGCGTACTCGGAGTTATTATTGGGAAATATCGCATCCTTCGGAAGCAAAAAACGCCTGCGGTTCACAGTGCTTCGTGTGCTGTTCGGGCTGAATGTCTGTTTTCGGTTCTGTGCTTCGCGAATTTTATTCCCGAAATCATCACAAACCCAACTACATCACCGTTTTTTTGCAATTTTCACGTTTCGGATATTGCGACACCTTCATACGTGTCTTCCCGCCTAACCCCGCCGCCTTTACACACAATGAGCTCCTTCCCCTTGACGCCATACGCACATTCGCATATTCTCTGGTTATGAGAGCGGAACGTTTATGCATTACCCTGCCGTCGCGGTTATGTCGGCGGGTGAAGAAGGAAGCCGATCGGCGTCAGGTCAGCGTCAGCAAGTGCATTGCCGATTATATCGAAAAAAATACCGATGACGATTTGGTGTATTCCAAGGAGGAGCTCGACCGACGGATTAAGGAAGGCGATGCGGAATACGCAAGAGGAGAAGCAAAATCCTTCTGTTCGGTTGATGAAATGTTCAAGGTGCTCAATGAGGAATGTGATTTACACGAAGCAGTTTTGTAAAGATTGGCGAAAAGCAAGGAAGACGCCGTTGGCGCGCGCGATCGAAAAGCTTGTGGCATTGATACAAAATAATCCCTTTCAAAATCCGCCGCCGTATGAAAAATTACGCGGGCATGAACATACTTATTCGCGGCGCATCAACGAACAGCATCGCTTACTATATTCCGTCAAGGGGGAAGATATAGAAGGCTGTTGGGGACATTACGAATAACGTCGTACGTTTTTACGGTAAGCTTGTACATATTCCGACATACATGCAGCTTCTCCGCATCAAATTCGCTACATGTACCGCAAGGATATCCTTCTCCCTTTGCGCTATATGCATATTCGCATATTCATAGGGTCATAAAAGCGGAACGTTTGTGTCTATCCAAATAGACATAAAACCGTTTGTGTATAATTTTTTGGGTTTTACGATACACAAACGGAGAGAATGAGCACTCTCCAAGAGCGATGCATCTTAAGATGCATCGCTTGCTGTGCCACAAACTTCCCGTCCGCCAAAACTACGATACCCCTGTACATGCAGAGGTATCGTGTGAACCCTAAACCGTCGGGAACGTTTCTTCTATTTTATAGCGACCTCTACATATGCTATAGCCCCCCTCCTGGCCTTAGGAAACCGCGCCGTTGTGTAAGCCCCTTTATCACCATAAGGCGACAATATGTTGGAACTACCGCCAAATTTTGGAGCGAAACGAAAAACACATCCTGAAAATCTTCCGCTTGCTACCAGTTTGACTACAAAATCCGAAACCGAAGATGCATCCAACCAAGTGCCATCATTCTCGCAAAACTGTAAATCGACGACGGGGTGTGCGATACCTTTTGAGTCAACAAAGCTCACGAGCTTGTTGATAAACATTTGCGTTGTGAACATCGTGCCGTCGGCGAGTGTGCCATTCTTGAAAGCTTCTTTTTGTTCGTCTTCCAGCGTAATGATATTCACCGCAACTTTGAAATCCTCCGGCATCGTTGGTTCACCTGCACCTGGGAGGGGCTCCCCCCCAAAGAGATCGCCCAAACCGGGATCCTCCTCTGCGCCCCCCGGAGCACCGTCATTTTTTCCGGTCACCTTCCAAAACCGGACGCCTCCTTCATTCTGAGATTCAACTTGCCAACCCTCTCTTCTCAAAAATCCCGGAAGATCTATACCACCGATGCCTACACTCGAAATCTCCTTCGGGCAAATAAATGTGCGGCTATCATCCTTACCGAACCGAACTTTCAGAGCGTCCCAAAGCTCTTTACATTTGCAGACATCGCGCAGAATATTGAAATTGACATCGCCGGATTTGACGGTAAAATCAACAAACGCGAGAGATGTACCATCGAACGTTTTGGCGTCACCAACTTCATTAACAAAATCTTCGAACGCCCGCTTCTTCGCATCCTCATTTAATGTTGACACGGCACTCACCAACAAATCCATCGCGCAATTATTCCACAGAAGGCGGTATTTGCCGTTAGCTTTGACAGCGCAACATTTGTCCTTTACGGTTACGCTCCAGCCGGATTGCGCCAAATCGACAGCATCTGCACCGTCATAAAAACCTGCGTCTATCATCGC
>JAEESJ010000009.1 GCA_016286235.1 Opitutales bacterium
CTCGCGCCCCAATTCCGCTTCAATGTCCGCGCGTTGTGTGTAAAATTCGTCGTTTTTTTCGCGCTTTGCTCGCGTTAAATTGGCGTTTTTGGACATTACGATTTCAGAGTAGGGGATTTTAGGAGGGGCGGGAAGCGTTTTTTAATGATGCGCTGGCGGCGGAGAAGACAAACGGAGGAAAGAGAAAACAAACCGTGCAAGCACAAGCACGTTCCCCTTTGACCGTTCCGCTCCTGCAAAAAATAAAAACCTGCCTACTTCTTCACCCCCATCGCCGCCTTACGACTTAATCTCACGCGTCCTTTCGGATCGATGTCGATGCACATGACGACCATGGTGTCGCCGACGGAACAGACATCGCCCGGGTGATTGACGCGGCAATCGGACAGTTCGGAAACGTGTACCATGCCTTCCTGTCCCGGCAGGCATTCGACGAATACGCCGAAGTCTTTGATGGATTTGACGATCGCCTGATAAACTTTACCGACTTCAATCTTCCGATCTAAGGCTAAAATTTGATCCACGACACGTTGCAGACTCGCTTTATTGCGTGCGTAAATCGTAACTTTCCCGGAACGATCTTCGGCGATATCGATTTGGCAATCGTTGGTCTCGGTTAATTGCTTGATATTCTTGCCGCCCGGACCGATCAAGGCACCGATCTTTTCGGGGTTAATCGTAACGGTCGTCACCTGCGGCGCGAACGGACTGATGTTGGCACGCGGTTTTTCGAGCGCGAACAGCATCTTCTCCAAAATTTTGGCGCGCGCACGGGAATTTTGACGAACGGCTTCCGCCATGATGTCCAACGGCAGACCGTCGATCTTTAAATCCAGCTGAAACCCCGTAATGCCTTTGGCGGTTCCGCAGATTTTAAAGTCCATGTCGCCGAAATGATCTTCGTCGCCGATGATATCCGTTAAAAGTTGATGCTTCTTTATCTTATGTGCCGCATCATATTCCGTCACCAGACCGATTGAAATGCCCGAAACGGGTGCCGAAATCGGTACGCCGGCATCCATCAGTGCCAATGTTCCGCCGCAAACGGACGCCATTGAGGTGGAGCCGTTGGAGCTCATAATATCCGATACGACGCGAACGGCATACGGAAACTCCGCCTCGGACGGAATGACCGGCAACAGCGAACGTTCCGCCAACGCGCCGTGACCGACTTCGCGCCGACCGACAAAACCGAAGCGTCCCGTCTCGCCGACCGTATAAGGCGGGAAGTTGTAATGTAAAATAAAGGACTTCGACTGCGCACCGCCCGTGAGCGCATCCAGATTTTGCGCATCGCTCCCGGCTCCCAATGTGACGCTGACCAATGCCTGCGTTTGACCGCGTTCAAACAACGCCGAACCGTGTACCGTTTTCGGCAACACGTCGACGGCGCAACCCAACGGACGAATTTCTTCCATGTTGCGTCCGTCCAAACGTTCGCCGCGCTCCAAAACCGCCGTACGGCACAATTTTTCCATGAGTGCTTCGAACGCCACGTTCAAAGCACTCGCGGCATCCGCTTCGGTTTCAAATTTTCGTTCCGCGACCGCACACGCCGCCGCCTCCTTCTTTACCGACCAAACCGCTTCATCCGCCGTCTGACGACAGGGATTGAACCATGCCGAACGTAATTTTTCGGCAAAATTCGCTTCGCACCATTCGGATAACTCCGCCGTCGCCGCATGCGGAACATAGGAGCGCTTTTGACGGTTAAAGTTTTTTGCCAACGCTTCCTGGGCATCCAAAATCGGCTGAATGGCGTTTTGGGCAAAGCGTAAAGCTTCGATGAAACGTTCCTCGGGCAACTGGTCGGCACACCCTTCAATCATCAGCGCGTCGTTGCGGTTTCCCACGTAAATTAAGTCCAAATCCGATTCAAATTGCTGATCGTTGGTCGGATTGACGATAAATTCACCGTTGATCTGCCCGATGCGCACGCAGCCGATCGGTCCGTTCCAGGGGATGTCGGAACACAACAATGCCGCCGAAGCTCCGTTCACCATCAAGACATCCGGTTCGTTTTTCTGATCCGTCGACAGCAATAAACCGATGATTTGAACTTCGTTTAAAAAGTCGCTCGGAAACAGCGGTCGCAACGGTCGGTCGCACAGACGCGAGGTGAGAATTTCCTTTTCGCTCGGTTTGCCTTCGCGCTTCACATAGCCGCCCGGGAAACGTCCCGCCGCGGAAAATTTCTCGCGATAATCGACCGTAAGCGGGAAAAAATCCTGATCGGGCGAAACTTCGCGCGCCATCACGGCACTCACGAACACAACGGTTTCACCGCAACGCACCGTCACGGCACCGTTTGCCCGTTGTGCCAACGTCCCCGATTCAAACGACATGCCCATGCCGTTGACCTCAACGCCATACTTCTGCTTCAACATCGCCGCTTCCCGCTCTTAATAACGCAGTGCCAGTTGCTCAACCAGCTTCTTATAACGTTCCAAATCGGTTCGTTTTAAATACTCCAATAACTTGCGACGCTGATTGGACAATGCCGTCAAACCGCGACGCGAATGGAAATCTTTGCGATGCACCTTCATATGCTCCGTCAGATACGCAATACGATGCGTCAACAACGCAACCTGCACCTCCGAAGACCCCGTATCGCCTTCTTTTCTGCGATACGTCTTCACGATTTCCTGCTTTTCCTCAACGGTCATGACCATATTTTGCCTTACGCTATGCCTCCGAACGTAAAAAGATTTGTTTCGTATTTCAAGAAAAAATTGAACTTTCTTTGTTAACCGGCGCGTTTCGGTCACACGTTGATCCGGTTCGGTGTCGTTTGTTTTGTCGGTATGCCTTTTAAGGACTTTGGAAACGAAAACGAAAAGTTGCAAAATATCATAAAAGAGAAGGACGTTGACCGGAAATCTTTTCTAAGCGGCACTTCGAAGTACATCGTCAACAGGCGGGAAAGGTTGGGTTTGGGCATGGGGTTTAAAAAACCGTTGCGACACGAAGGCGGAACGTCATTCCGCAGGAAACCCTTCGTCGTATTCGGAATGTTTTCCCATGATGCGAAACGTAACCGCCTGCGTACAACGACCTTGCGCCCGTTTGGAATTTTTCCCATATTGATGTGCGTGAAAACGCTTTCGGAACACATTCGCGGCTTGTGCAACGAAAAAGGCGAATTGTCCGCCACGCTTTCGGAGCTCAACGACCGCCTGAAAGAACAAAGTTTGGGTATTTTTATTATCCTGCTTGCGTTCCCGAGTGCGTTACCGATCCCCGCCGCCGGTTACAGCACGCCGTTCGGGATTGTTTTGATGTGGATCGGCTTTCTGTTCATCCGCGGGAAGCGGCAGCTTCAACTCCCGAAAAAGTGGCTCGATAAACGTTTTAAATTACCCGCAAAGATGGTTGCCGCCATCCTGAAATACGTTGTGATTTTCGAAAAAGTCGTGCATCCGAATCGCGCCGCAAAACTTTGTCGGATCCTGAATTACCGCTGGGTCGGTGTGAACATTGTCCTGCTTGCTTTCGTTATGGCATTGCCGATCCCGCTGACCAATACTATCCCCGCCGGCGTTATTTTATGGTTCGGTCTCGGGTTACTCGAAAACGACGGTTTGGTGTTGTTGGCGGCGCAGGCATGCTCGGCGGTTTTAATTGCGCTTTATGCAACGGCGGCGTTTTGGGTCGCAACCTTCGGCCTCGAAAGCTTGCAACGTATTTTACGCGCGGTGCATTTGATGTCGTAAATCATAAAAGTGATAAAATCATAAAAGTGATGGGGGAGTGCCTGCCTTTCATTTCGCAAAAAAACAGAGAAGGTTCATTCATGTCGCTTTTCAACGTCCTGTTGGATTTCATCTTCCCGCGCGACTGCTTTTACTGCAAAAAACCGCTTTGCTCCCGACAAAAAGGCTTTATCTGCGATACATGCTTCGAAAAGTTTATTTTTAACCGCGGCGTTTGTTGCCGTTGTTGCGGGCGCGCATTGATGACGGAAGCGGTGCAAAACGAAAGCAATGAAAATATCACAGAAGCAACCCGTTCCTGTGATTGTACCGATGTTACCGGAAACGTCCGTTGCCTTAACTGTACCGAACTGCAACCGTTTTTCGATAGCGGGATTTCGCTGTTTGCTTTTACCGGTGTCGGGCGCGCTTTCGTGCATACTTTAAAATATCATAACGGAACTTACCTGCGCGGAGATTTACAACGCCTCTTTTTACACGAAAAGGATCGGTTGCGGGACTTGGAAGGTGCCGTGTTTGTTCCCGTTCCGCTACATTTTTTCCGCAAGTGGAAACGCGGCTATAACCAGAGTGACCTTATTGCAAATGCGTTGGCGAAATACGTCGGCGGGCGCGTGCAACGATTATTGCGGCGCAAACGGCACACGCCGTCGCAAACGAGCTTGACGAAAGCCGAAAGAAAAGAAAACATCAAGAATGCGTTTGGTCTGTGTCGGTCTGCAAAGATCGATCGGCGGGCGACGTACGTGTTGACGGATGACGTTTTTACGACGGGTTCGACGCTCAACGAGTGCGCGCGGGTCTTGAAGGAGAACGGCGCAGCCGCTGTGCGTATTTTTACGCTGGCGCACGGATAAAATACATTAAGAACGATGGTTTGGTTTTCGAAACCCAAATACTCGACCGTAACAACTCAGAAAAAGACGGATATTCCGGCGGATCTTTGGACGCGATGTCCCGTTTCCGGCGAGATGATTTACGTCAAAACCCTGCGGGAGCACTGGATGGTGGTTCCGCAAAGCGGTTATCATTTTCCGTTGTCGGCTCCCGAGCGCATCAAACTGCTCCTGGACGAAGGTTCTTTCGAGGAAAAAGATGCCGCATTACGTTCGACGGATCCGCTTAAATTCGAAGCACTCGATACGTATGCGAACAAGCTCGAAAAAAATCGTGCCAAAACAGGTTTGACGGATGCCGTTGTCAGCGGGATCGGAACGCTCGACGGCATGAAAGTTTCTTTTGCCGTCATGGATTTTCGCTTCCTCGGTGCCAGTATGGGATCGGTCGTCGGCGAGAAGATTACGCGTTGCATCGAGCGCGGCATCGAAGAACAATGTCCCGTCGTGATTGTGTCCGCTTCGGGCGGTGCGCGCATGTATGAAGGAATTCTCAGCCTGATGCAGATGGCAAAAACCTCTGCCGCCGTTGCACGTCTTAAACAGGCGAAATTGCCGTACATTTCCGTTTTAACGAACCCGACCATGGCGGGCGTGATGGCGAGTTTTGCGTCGCTCGGGGATTTGATTGTTGCCGAACCGGGCGCGTTGATCGGATTTGCCGGACCCCGTGTGATTAAAGACACGACAAAACAGGAACTCCCGAAGGGCTTTCAAACGGCGGAGTTTTTGCTGGAACACGGGCTCATCGACCAAATCATTCCGCGCCTCGAATTGAAAGCGCGCCTGAGTTTCTTTCTGAAAGCGCTTATGTACAAAAGAGGAGTTGAGTGAGCGGCTTAGAAGGTTTTTTCGGTGGTGTTTGATTGTTCTAAACAGTTGTTGATTTGTCGGCGTTTGCGGCGGGACGTGTTTGCCTTGAAAGAGAAAAAGTGTCCCGTTTGTATTTTCAAAACGTTCGCGATGCAATTTTTCCCTTTCCCCCGAAAAAACACGAAAAAACTTGACCGTTTTTCGGTTTTCTTCTCCCATAAAATCAGCCGCAGGCGTAGTTTAATGGCAAAACTCCAGCCTTCCAAGCTGGTATTGTCGGTTCGATTCCGTCCGCCTGCACCAGCGGAGCGTCAACGACTATCGGGGATGCGTTTTGGATGGAAGCGGTGAAAATGCGGCTTTTTTGTCGATTTCGGTCAAAAACGAGTTGACGAGCGGTGCTAGAAGGCTTCCAATCGAGGTGATCGGTTTTGTTAATTAAAGGAAAGCGGGTATTTTATGAAAGTTGTTTCTTCGCTCAAATCGTTAAAGACGCGCAATGCTAAGTGTCAGGTGGTGCGCCGCAAAGGTCGCGTGTACGTGATTTGCAAAACCAATCCGCGTTACAAAGCGCGGCAGGGGTATTGAAGAACGGAGTTCTCGGAGGATTGAAGTTATGAAGAAAGGCATTCATCCGGATTATCATCCCGTTTGCTTTACGGATGTTTCGACGGGAAAGCGTTTTTTGACGTATTCGACACTGACGTCGAAGGAGAGGGAGATCGTTGACGGCGTCGAGTATTATATGGTGTTACGCGACGTGACGTCGGATTCGCATTTGGTGTACACCGGCGAGAAGCATTCGGCATCCGTTACCGGTCGGGTCGAGAAATTCCAAAACAAATTCCGTCGGGGCACGCGGAAATAATTTTTTTGCGGTCGTTCGGAACGATTTTTTTGACGCATGCGTAATTTTGCTCATCAATGTCTGGAATTGGCGCGCCTGTTACTCGGGAACACCCTGCCGTCGGTGACCGAGGAAGGCTCTGTTATCCTCGCGGAAGGTGAAACGGCGTTACCGGACGAAAGTGGGCATGCATTTAGCGCGCTTGCGGAATTTTGTCGCGCAACGCACGAAACGACACTGAACGGATCTGATTTAATCGAGACCGCCGCGCATTGTTTTTTGTATCAGTTGCGACAGCCGACGTCGCGGGAAATGTTCCTGCAAAACGCGCTTTCGCTGTCGGCGTTCGGCACCAATCGCGAGCATAATCCGATTTGGGAGAAAGCGGACGAAGAAACGCGGAAGAATTTCGAAAAGCGTCTCACGGAGCGTGCGACGGCGAATGACGGTTTTTCGAAGGTTTTGAACATCCTTCGGGCGACGGTTCGCTACAATTTCGGTTATACGCAGAAGGATGAAGTTCCGAAGCTGATTGACGAATTTTTGAACATCCTCCAACCGACGAACGGCTGGTTGGCGCGTCCCTGCGAACACGGCGTCGGCGGGTGCTTCGACGATGTGACCTTGGAAGTGTTTTTGCTTATTCGGCAGGCACTGGATGCGCATACGCACTTTTCGATGATTGAACGCAAACTGCCGGGTTTGAGGACCGCAACGGAGCGCATCCTTAAAGTGCTTCCCGACATGGTGCGTTCCGACGGTTTAGGGTGGGCGTACGGTGCCGATAGCGGTGTGTATGGACAATTATACCCGATGACGCTGTTGGTGCAGTGCTTTCGCGACGGCTGGATCCCGACGGATAAAATTTCTTTTTACGGTGATTTGTTGTGCCGCCTTTTCCAATACTTTTTCGGCACCTTTGTCGATACCGAGCGAGCGTGTTTGGTGGTTAATGACAGCGAGCGTCGCACCGCTCCGTCGCAAACGACGCGCAGCGTAACATTCGATACGATCGCCTTCCTGTGTCGTTGGGCGCGTTGGACGAGTAAATTAAAGGAAACGCTCGTTTCCTCGGAAGAAACACCGAAGACCAAAACTCGGTGGGTACTGTTCGAAAAAACGTATAATAAAGAACAGGGTTTGTTTCTTTATCGCGATGCGGATTCGGGTCTGATGGTGCAGTTGCCGCTGATCGGCAACGACGGGGAATCCGATGCGTTGGCATTTCCGCATTGTCCCGGTATTTTTGATGCGCCCGTTGGTACGTATTTGCCTGTTTTATTGCCCGAATTAACAATCAACGGCACGCAAACCTTGCCGTCGTTCTACGGGAAAAATTGTGTTTCGGGTCTCGGTTTAAAGAAAGCCGTTACATTCTCCTATGAACAGCCGGAGTTGATTTCAAAAGACGAAACGTTGCTTTCGGGCATCGGTTCCGTAAAAGTGCAGTGGAGCTTTGAAGGTTCAACGGTTTCGGCATCGTTTATTTATAAATTCAAACAACCGATCACCGTCGAGCGTCTTCGTTTTGTCATTCCTTTGTCGATGCCGCACGGCACGCATCATTCAAACACCTCTTTAATGCTTGGCGAAAACAGCCTGCAGGTATCGGTTGCGAAGGATGATTTCTGTGCTCGCTGGAGAGAAATCGAATCCGTGGTTGACAATCCCGATTACCGAACGCCGTACGGCAAAATTTGTTATCTGCAAACCCTGGAACGTTCGACGCCGTTGCACGTTAAACCGGGTAAAGAGTACTGCCTGAAACTTGAACTTAACCCCGATGTGCGCCGTATCGGCGGGGAGGGGTAGGCGGCGGATCGAAAGCGCTTTGTCTTCTGTCCAAACGTTGGCGGCGGTTCGGTCGGATTTTTTGTTTTATCCGAAGATTGGGGATATTTTTGAGGCGTTTTTTGGGGAGAACTCCAGAATGATGTTGACCCAGGGGTTGAATACCGAATGATGACGAGCAATTCGGTCGGCGTTGTTATCGCAACCGCCTTCAATTGGAAGGTTTTTTCTTGTTTTTTCAAACAAACAATAAAAACCTCAACGAGCATTTTCGTATTTTCTCCGCGCCTTTTAACATTGGCAGTCATTCCGTTTCACCATAGCCTGGAAGCGTAATTTTTTATGGACGCACAGCCACCTTTGCACTCGACGCCACCGAAGCATTTTATTCCGATGCCATTCGCCTATCACGAAACATTGGAGCTCGATATTCAAACGCTGACCAACGAAGGGCGCGGGATTGGGCGACATGATGATTGGACGGTGATGGTTCCGTTTGTTATCCCGGGCGAACGCGTTCGGGTGCGTATTTTTCGCAACCACAAAAATTATTCCGAGGCCGATTTGGTTGAAGTCTTAACGCCGTCTCCGCAACGCGTTCAACCGCGCTGTCCGTTGTTCGGACGTTGCGGCGGGTGTCAGTATCAACACATAACCTACGAGGAGCAGTTACGGTGGAAACGGCAACATGTCGCCGATTGCCTGGAACGCATCGGGAAAATACGTACGGAAGTCCAACCCGTGGTTGCGTCGGAGAAAATTTACGGTTACCGCACCAAATTGACGCCGCACTTTGAACGTTTTCGCGGGCAATGTCCCGTCGGTTTTTTGGCGAACGGCAGTCGACATACGATCGTCGATGTTCCGCAGTGCCCGATTGCGAGCGATGCCGTCAATGAAGCGCTTCCGAAGGTGCGGGAACGTATTGTGAGCGGCTCCGCGCGCAACGGAACCGCGCTTTTGCGGGATTGCGACGACGGCGTATTGACGGATTTTAATGCCTCAGGGACGGCGCATGTGCACGGATTGACGTTTCATTTTCCCGCCGGCAGTTTTTTCCAAAACAATCCTTACATTTTGGAAGCCCTCCTGTCGTATCTGGAAACTTTCTTTAAAGAGCATCCCGAGTTGGAATTTTTGGCGGATACCTACTGCGGAACGGGCGTTTTCGGTATTGCGTTGGCTTCCGTCGTGAAGCAATTCGTCGGTATTGAGATTGACGAAAAATCGGTTGCATTGGCACAAACGAATTTGAATTGCAATCACGTCATCAACGGTTCCGTCGTACACGGTAACAGTTCCGAACTTTTTAAGGAGATTACCTTCGATCCGCAAAAAACCTGCGTGTTGCTCGATCCGCCGCGCAAGGGCACCGATGAGGCGTTTCTGCAACAGTTGGCACGATTTACACCGCGGGCAGTAATTTACGTTTCCTGCGCTCCCGATACGCAGGCAAGGGATTTGCAGCGTTTTCTTGAACTCGCATCGTATAAAATTATCTGCGTGCAACCGTTCGATATGTTTCCGCAAACCAAACACGTCGAAACCGTTGCATTTTTGGTGCAAGAAGATGTATAAGTGTCGCAAAAGCCCTTGCGATACGATGCTTTTTGGTTTTAGTCAGCTTCTGAAAAGATTAGTCAGGCAGTCGCTTTTCGGTAATGCATCCAAGCGAATTTATGGAAAAAATGTAGCAGGGTTGCGTTTCCGACTTGGATGGCGTGGGAGTGATTTGCGGATTGGATTTTCCTTGTAAATGATGTTGTGTTTTGTTTAAATGTCCGTATCAAAGGAAGAACTATTCTATGAAGAAAGAATATCTGTATCAAGTGGATATACGAAAATGGATAGAAAACGGGATAGATGACGGGATTATGATTCGTGTTTCGGGCAATAAAGTTGATGAAAAGTACGATGTGTATCTTCAAAGCTATCTACTCCCGATTGATGCCGTCGAAGCGAGTATGAAAAACGAGAATATAGATCTGCATCCACATGAAATGATCCCCGGGATAATGCAGGAAAACGGAAAAAATGTGTATCATCGTTGGGGAAACGGTGACGGGATCGAACCCATTACCATTAAAAGAAATTTTTCCGATGTAGCACCGTGTTCGATTGAAGTTGCAGAAGAGTTCAGACTGTTGTTTAACCTGTATTTCAATTCACAAAAAAATGAATATATTGACGTTTCCCATGGTAAAGAAATGACTGTTGTTAAAATGAATGACGATGGATACACTACCGTACATAAAACATACTTAAAGAGATATTTAGCCGTAAAAGAAAAAGCATTGATTATTCATATTGACAGCAGATTTATTGTTTCCGATGCATCAGAGAAAGTTGAAAAGGATGAAGTAGAGTACAGAAAAAATTCTATATTTTACAAACTGAACGTCGCAAACTGGGAGCGAGTCAAATCACGTCTTTATTCCAAAAACGTTATCTATGGTTGTAGCTTGCGTGATAGCAACATATGGCCATACGAGCAGAAAGAGAAGTATGTTGATTTCATTATCGGAATAGATAAAAACGGACAAGAAATATGTCACACTTGTGATCCGGATTGCTTAAACAACAACTTTGGTGCTAACCCGACGGCACCGCATTATTTAACACCGGTTTATTTCGATAGGGCAGTTTTACAGAAGTACTATTCCAAACCGGAGGTCTATACAGTTGAGAGTGGCTATATACGATGCGGTTCACAGTGGGGTTTGGATATCGATAATGAGAATTCCGATTATGTATCGGCATATTTAGGTGATTTAGGTAGCAGTTTAAGTGAAGCCGAGCAGTATTATTGGAAAGGTTTTAATAAACCAATTGGCGGTAAATTGAGTCCCGTGAAATTCCAAAGAGATTATATGTGTGCTTTTAGCAGTTCACAGTCTCCGGATTTTGTGTTTAAAGAAACATACGAAAGGGTCAATCAAGCTTATAATCAAAAATTCGGTTGGCCGTTATTTTTGCCACTCACAGATCAAGACAAATATAATTTCAAAACTCTGCGAGTGCCAGTTTCCAATTCAGTTAAGGAATTTGACGCGCTCGTCCTTTCTTTGGTAAAAGTATTGATCGACTCTTTGAATAAAGAGAAAATCACTGCTCAATTAACCGACAATAATAAGGACGGAATAAGAGAAATATCTGCATTGGAAGCTTGGTTGAGGGAGCAAGGTGTGGAAAATTACGGCAAACATATAAAATTCTTAAGGAATCTGCAAGATTTGCGTTCAAGCGGTTCGGCGCATCGTAAAGGGAAAGGTTATCAAAAGGCAACCGAGGAACTTGATGTGAAAAATGAAAACTATACAGAATCGTTTTCCGATTTATTAAAGGGTGCTACCGGCTTTTTGGAGTTTATGGAAAACAACATTGAGAGAATGGCGTAAAAAAGTTCATCTTCACTGAAGAAATTTTGTGGATGATGCGAACGGAAGGATGATAACAAGTGTTTAATTTCTGTCCATTGTCTGGATAAAAAGATCGGAATTTTCGGAAAGCATTTTCATGGTTGATTACGGATTAAAAGATAAGGTCGCGATCGTTACGGGGGCAAACAATCCCCAAGGTATTGGGGCAACAACGGCGTTGGCGTTTGCCCGCGAGGGCGCGAAGGTGGTGCTGATTTACAAAAGAGTGCCTGCACCGTTCGATAGAAGCAGGACGGAGCAAAACGGAGCCGATCGGTACCACGCCGCCAACGCGGGGAATGCGGACATTGTGGAGCACAAACTCGAAGCAATGCATGCGGATTATCTGATTTTGGAGCGTGATATTTCCGATGAAGCGGTTGTGAAGGAACTTTATGCAACCGTTATAAAACACTTCGGCAAAGTGGACGTTTTGGTCAACAACGCGGCAACATGCGACGAGAACGGTTCGGATACCGTCGAAGTCGTGAACCGAAACGTGATCGACGATACCTTCGCGGTCAATGTTCGCGGAAGCCTCCTCATGATGCGTGAATTTGTGAAACACCGCGGGGATTACGGGAGAATTGTCAACCTTTCCACGGATGCCGCGCAGGTGTTCGCGGGTCAAATCACCTACGGGGCAAGCAAGACCGCGTTGGAAGCTTTGACACGCAGTATTGCTTTGGAAGTCGCGAAATACGGCATTACCGTAAATTGCGTGGCACCCGGACCGACGCAAACGGGATGGATCGATGCCGATTTAGAGAAGGCGGTCGTTCCGCTTATTCCCATGGGGAAACTTGTTCAACCGGAAGATATTTCGGAAACGATTCTGTTTTTGGCAAGCAAACAAGCCGCCATGCTCACCGGGCAGGTCATTAAAGTGTCCGGCGGGCACGCGCTTTGAGGTTTGATGTCTCCTGTCGCGTGAACCGTTGAGAACCTTGAGAATGTATCTGGAAACAGACCGATTGATTTTGCGTCCGTGGCGGGAATCGGATGCGGAAGAATGCTATAAATACGCCAAAGATCCGCGTATCGGTCCGATGTGCGGCTGGTCGATACATACGAGCATTGAGGACAGCCGACGGATCATACGGGAGGTACTGTCCGTTCCCGAAACGTATGCGATTGTGTTGAAAGGAACCAAATTACCGATCGGCAGTATCGATCTGCATCGCCGGGATTTGGCGGAAAGGGATGATGAAGCGGAACTCGGTTATTGGATCGGGGGTCCGTATTGGGGGCGCGGTTTCGCGCCGGAAGCCGCGCGCGAACTTCTGCGCCACGCATTTGAAGACCTCGATTTGAAACGTGTTTTGTGCGGATATTACGCAGGAAACGAACGTTCGAAGCGCATCTCGGAGAAACTCGGGTTTAGGTATCGGCGGACGATCGAAAATGCATTCGTTCCGCAAATGAACGAAACACGCAAGGAATACGTCAGCTGTCTGACGAAAGAAGAATGGCTTTCGGTACAACAACGTTCCGCTTTATACGATCGATCGTAGATCTCCCCCGACAGTCCTGTTGTAAAAATACGCTTGCTGTGTTTAAAGAGGTACTGTTTGCGTAGGACGGTTACTCAAAAGTAATTGCCGTTTTGCACAACGCTGCGTTATGTTTAAGTGGAGTGTTTTGAGCGAACAAAACAAATTTCGGCAGTAACATGAAGCATTTTCAAGCTCCCGAAGCAATCGAAGTCAAAGGCGCGCGGGTACATAATTTAAAAAACGTCGATGTTTCCGTGCCGCTCGGAAAGCTGGTCGGGATTTGCGGCGTATCGGGTTCGGGAAAATCTTCCCTTGCGCTCGGTGTTTTATACGCCGAAGGGTCGCGGCGTTATTTGGAGGCTTTATCGACTTATACGCGGCGGCGGCTGTCGCAACCGACGGAGGCACTCGTGGAAAACGTCGAAAACGTTCCGGCGGCGCTTGCGTTGCACCAACGTCCCGCGGTTCCGAGCATTCGTTCGACCTTCGGAACGACCACCGAACTTTCCAATGTGTTGCGGTTAATGTTTTCGCGGCTCGGAAGTCATGTGTGCCCGAACGGGCATCACGTCCGGCCGTCGCCGAACGTTGCGTTGATGAAGCCTTTGCAATGTCCCGAATGCGGCGCAACCTTTGAAGGACCGGGCGCGGAATCGTTTGCGTTCAATTCGGACGGTGCCTGCCCGCGTTGTACCGGAACGGGTTTTGTTCGGGAGGTCGATGACCGCTTATTGGTATCCGACGAAAACAAAACCCTGCAAGAGGGTGCCGTCGACGCCTGGAACCGCTTCGGGATTTCGTGGATGTATCTGGTAGCGGGCGAATTGGGCGTTCGCACGAATGTTCCGTTTCGGGAACTGACGGTCGAGGAAAAGAAAATTATCTACGAAGGCGAAGCGGTACAGCGTCGCGTCATGATCCCGTCGAAGAACGGCAAACTTTTCGAGTTGAACTGCACCTACCGCAATGCGCACAAGGCGATCGAGGAGGCACTGCATCGGGCGCAGTCGGAAAAGGGCGTGGAGCGCATTCACAAATATCTGTCCGTTCACACCTGTCCCGACTGCAACGGAACGCGGTTGAACGCCAAGGTTCGAAGTTCGACCTTGTGCGGGAAAACGTTGCCGGAGGTTGAGGCGATGACGCTCGATGATTTAATCGATTGGATCCCGACGATACCGCAACGCATGCCGTCGGAATTACAACAAGTCGCCGAGAGCATCATCGGGCAATTTTTAAGATACTCAAAGCGTTTAAAGGATCTGGGGCTCGGTTATCTGTCGCCGAACCGCGCCGGCAATACGCTCTCCACGGGCGAACGGCAACGGATGCAACTCGCCAAAGCGGTGCGGAACAAAACTACGGGCGTACTTTATGTGCTGGACGAGCCGTCTGTCGGTCTGCATCCGAAAAACGTCGACGGACTGACGGGCGTGATTGAAGACTTGATTGCGCACGGCAATTCCGTTGTTTTGGTCGATCACGACACGCGTATCTTGAAGCGGTGCGATTATCTGATCGAAATGGGGGAGGGGGCCGGTGAGAACGGCGGCAACGTCCTCTGTGTCGGAAGCGTGCCCGAGATCATTGCTTCTCCGAAAACGCGCATCGGACCGTTTCTGGCGACGGATAAAGCCTTTTCGGCACGAAAACTTGCAACTGCGGGCGAACTTTTTGCAAACGGTTCGCTGTATCTCGAAACAGGCGAAATTTACAACGTCAATCCGCTTCGGGTCGATATTCCCAAAGGGCGTTTGACAGCGATCACCGGCGTCAGCGGTTCGGGCAAGACGACGATGCTCCTGGAAAGTTTCATTCCCGCCGTTCGAGCCGTCGTCGCCGGCGAAAAATTGCCCGAGCATGTTCAATGTATCAAGGCGGAAGGCATTCGGCGCGTGCATCTCATCGACGCGTCGCCGATTGGTGCCAACGTGCGGTCGACCGTTGCCACTTACAGCGGTGTATCGGACAGTTTGCGCAGACTTTATGCCGTAACGCCCGATGCGCGCAAAAATGGCTTAAAATCGGAAGATTTTACGTACAATACGGGATCCTTGCGCTGTTCGACCTGCGACGGCACCGGGCAAATCTCCATGGACGTGCAATTCCTTCCCGATGTTACCGTTATCTGTCCCGATTGCCGCGGACGGCGTTACGGGAAAGATGCCGATAGAGTGCGTTACCGCGGAAAGGATAACACTTCAAACGGCGTCAGCATTGCCGATTGCATGAGCATGACCGTTCAACGGGCATCGGGCGTTTTTTCCGACGTTAAGGATATTAAGGATAAACTGCAAACGTTGTCGAATTTGGGACTGTCCTATCTGACGCTCGGCGAAGCGACCACAATGCTTTCGGGAGGTGAGGCGCAACGGTTAAAGCTGGCGGGTGAAATCGGTAAATCGCAAAACGATGCCGTGTTTGTGTTCGACGAGCCGTCCGTCGGTCTGCATCCGTTGGATGTTCGCGTGTTGATTGAAATCTTTCAGACTCTGCTGAACAGCGGGGCAACGGTCATCGTGATCGAGCACGATCTGGATGTGATCGCCAATGCCGATTATGTTATTGACCTGGATATCGATCGAAACGGTCGCGGCGGGATTGTTGCCGTCGGAACGCCGGAGGACATTCGCAATCACCCGAACAGTGTAACGGGAAGGTATTTGTAACAAAAGATATCTATAACAAAAACGCTTTCCGTTGTGTCTGCCGGCAACATTTGATGTGACCGTCGGGTATTTTCGGGCGTATCGAATGGCACTTCAACCGAAATCCCGTACCACGGCAAATCCGCGGAACGATGGAACGCTATGCTCGGAGACCGTCCGAAAACACCGAAAAGCATTCGGGAGGGAAATAAGCCGTTTCGCTTACCGTGCGTCGAAGAACCCGAAACGCTCCTTTAGGCATTCGGGCTCGCATCGGCAAACCACGTCCGCCTTTTTCATTCCCGATCTTACTTTTTTTCTGCGTCGCGAATCTCTTCCCGGGTGGTCAAAGACTTGGGTAAGTCTTCATCTTTCTTCGTCAAATCCTTGTAGACTTCCAAACGTTTTAACTGATAATCTTCCCAGTCCTTTATGGTACCTCCTTCCGTATCCCAGTCGTCGAAGCCTCGCAAAGATTTCAAAAACTCTCCGAAACGCTTCTCCAGATTCTTTCTGTCAGACACGGATCGAAACGTACTGTTCTTCTTTTCCCAATTTTCCGTAATCTTTTGATAATCCTCTTCCCCTACGTTTTGATTGGTATCTTTGTGCTTAACCGCCTTGAAGGATTTATTTTTCCACAGGATTTGATCCTTATATTTCTTCATCAGTTGTCCGAAGGTAAAATTCCACGACTCTTGCCATTCCTTCGATATCCTTATTTCGTGTTGACGTGAAGAGGTACAAAACTCGTTAGGCAACTCCATATCCGGGTAAGACAAAAAGAAACGGAGTACGGCGGCTATGACGGATGCCTTGCTATTCGTATAGAGGTTGTCATCGCTGAATTCCTGTGCCCATTTAACAAAAGGTTTAAACATTTCCCGCTCTTTTGCCGACAAAGGGAACCCGTTACACAGCCGTAACGCAAAATCGCAATCGGCACCCAGAAGAATCGAACGCGTCGGATTGAAAAGCGACTTCGGCTTTCCATTTTCCATTTCAACGATACCGACGGTACCGCTTTCGATTTCAATCCCGATTACGATCTGCCACCCGTCACCGGTTAGAGCGTCAACGGCTTCCGAGAATGCTTCCTTCAAATCTTCCCCCAATATCAACTCCGCCTCTTCCTTCAACCCCGCTTTAAGTTTTTGCAAACGACTGATCGTTTCCTTACCTTTCTTGGCATCCAGCCAGGTTTTCGAGGCGTCGGCATTCGCGGGGCGATCCAACCGCTTCGGCAAAACATACACGGCGGGAAGCGTTCCATTCGTTTCCGGCAACCATGCGAGTGTGTTTTTGAAGTTCTTGTCTTGGTCATATGTTTCGACCGCCTCCTTGAAATCGGTGTTTTTCGAAAACTCAAACCCGACGCCGCTGAAATCTTCGGAGTCAAAGAACTCCTTGAATTTCGCAGCATCCTCAAGAAGTTTCTCCGGCGTATAGACCTTTGTCATCGAAACGACATCCGGCTTCAGCTTCTTCACACATTTTCCCAACTGTTGCGTGAATTCCGTGAAATACTGCTTGGCAAATTCCGAAACTTCGGCTTGGTTGGCAAGATACCGTTCCGCCCTGCCGTTTTTCGGATCTGTCGTCTTTTTCAACTGCAATCGAGGGAATACGAGAAACGTTACCGCCGTGTTCGTTTTCGCCAGAATTCTTAAGGAGCCGGCTTTTTCGCCGTTTTCGATCTCCGTCAGTCTCGACAACGGCACCGTGAAGCTCCGCATCGGGTGTTTCAGAAACTCCTCGAGGGATACCTTCTCTCCTTCGTCGTCAAACTTTGTCAGATCCAGCTTTGAAATGTGCTTGTTTGATTTCTTCACGATATCCATGAAGGTATCGAACGGCAGTTCTTCATACTCTTTTTTCGCCTGTGAGTTGACGGATAATGCGGTGTTGTCTTTCGTATCCGCCTTAACCCACTTCACCCCTTCGGCTTGCGGTACATCGAAAGCCTTTTCGAACCCGAGCAACGCACCGGTACGCTTTTGTGGAGCATTGGCATGTTTTTTGGAACCGAAGGCACCGTCAATTTCCCGCAAGCCCCGTTCAAAACCAGAACGGAAGTTTTTCACACCGCTGTATTTAATTTCGACGACGTTTCGTTCTCCTTTTTTACCGCGCGCTTTGATGATCCAACCCGCCTGTCCCGCGGCTTCCTTTGCTTCATCGGTAAGGCAATCTTCATACGCGAGCATCGATACGCATCCGATGTGCTCCCGTTGTACACCCGTCGACTTGCCGATTGCATCCCAAAACGTCTTCTTCCCGACGATTGCATGCACGTCTTCCCACTTATGTTTCGTATCTTTAATTTTAAACGAAACCTTCGGATCTCCGATCGTGAAATCGATCCTGTCGATCGGTTCATACGGCACCAACGGTTGCCCGTTCTCACCCTTATTCTCCAAGTTGTCAAAGCCTAACACTTTGTCTCCGTTCTTAAGGTCTAAATTCTCTCTTTTCCCCGAAAATGCTTCCAGCACAGCCGCCTTTTGTTCGTCGAAAACTTCCAGGATATTCCGCAGGCTCGCGATGTTCCACAACAACCGTCGCTTTCCGCTTTCGGGCTTTGAAACCACATAATAGGAGTTCGAGCGTACCTGCAACCAACCGCCGTCATCTTTTTCTATTGCGTTGTTGGCATCCGAGACATGCCGCCAGGTGGCAATCGCTGCACCTTTTTTAAGGAACTCCAATGCGCATGCCTGAGCGCGCTGTTCCCAAATGTCCTTTGAAGCATCCGTTCCGTCTGCATAATAGCGACATACGAACCATACGTCACTTACTTTCGGCAACTGTTTAACGGCATCCTCGGTTATATACTTTCGGTGTCCGACGCTGTCTTTCGGCATGGACGAAAAATCAACGCAACAGATTTCCGGATGTTCCGCCAATGCCTCGATGAATTTTCCGAAGTCGGTTTCCGGACGTTCAAACCATTTTGTCCACTCATCCGTCCACTTTAAAACCTCCATGGACAGCCTTATTGCGTTTCTTCGTTCATTATAGCGAGTTCTGACATCTTTCAATACGTTCTCAAACGGCGGCATCGGCATACGCGGCACAAACGTTATAACCCCTTCGGGCGATACCGTTACGGATTTTTGTACGTTTGCCGCTTCGAGTGCTTCGTTGACGTCTTTTTCGAACGCTTTTGCATCAAAAGCCTCTTTCAAATCCAATGTCAGCGTGCTCCAATCCGCATTCAAACCGCCCTTTAAGAGCGTTACGACGGCTTCTTTCAACACATCCTTCATTGCGTTCTTCCACGGATTCCGGTAAAGCCCCGACTTGAACGGAAGAACGATATTCTTTATCTTTGCCGCGGGTGCTTTGCCGCCCTTTGCTTCGTTCAGACCGTTGAGTTCTTTGAAGATCTCCGGCAGTGCCTTCCCGGCGACATCTTCTTCAACAAGCGTTAACGTGCCGTTGTCCGCGCGTTCCGACAATTCCTTTTTCTTTAAGGTAATCCGTACACAATCTTTTTTGTCTTCGTCTTTTTGCGCCACAACTTTGTAACGTAAGACCGTTTGATTGATGCCTTCCGCATCACGGATCAAGTCTTCCCGTGGTATTGCATCATAATCGTCATAATCCGCTTTCGGTATCTTCACATACAATTTCCACGGACGATTGGGTTTGCCGGCTTTCGGGAGGAACGCTTCCAAATCTTCAATGAAGGTGTCTCCGTCGTAAGTGATTTCAACCTTAAGAGTCTTATCGCTTACAGTCGCCCGTTTTTCGACGTATTCGAGTACCGTGCCGAGCGGTACACGGGTGCGGGGAAACGACCACTCACTCGGGATGTAAGTAGCGTCTTTATGCCCATCAATTTTTTTCTTAACATCGCTGTTTTCGAAAAGTATTTCGGAAGCACATCCGCAGGGCAAAAACTCCAGGGTGCTTTCTCCTTTTCTCGGATTAAAAAGCTTTAAATCGCATACCTTCCCGTGCACGGCACACCCGTCGTTCCGGGAAGGAACGTAATCGGTGTTTTCGAAGACAACACTCCAACCGATCCGCCCGCCGCCGTTGCGAATAATACTCGCGAACGGATCGTAGCACCCTGTAAGTCCTTTACGCATATCGACATCCGAAGCTGCGGTCAATGCGTTCGTTGCGGACGACGGTGCGCTTGCCGCAAAAAGGATCGGCAAAAACCCGTCCGTTTGATCCGTCAGCGCTTTGTCGACCCTGAGGTTCACATCCTTTTGCAGATGCTCCGTCCAAAAATCATACATCGCTTTGTTGACGAAAAGAAGACTCCGATCGCCGCAGGGAATCATGTAACGCTATACGCCGTTTTCGCCGTTTAACGCGGTCAAGCCCGACATGTCAACGGACTTCTCGAACACCGCGACCCAACCCGTGCGTCCCGTCGGGCTTTTGAGAACCGACGCAACCGCTTCCTTTAACTCGTCGGGGTTCGGTTGTTGCTTTATGTCGTACAATACCTTGACCGAACATTCCGTGAGGTTTGCGTATTGCAATACACTCTTTATCGAAAGCCCGTCCCAGGCTGACGGCACGAAGTTAAAGCTGTCTCCGTTTATTTCGCCGATAAAGAAATCCTTGGCAGGAACACTTGTCACAATCAGCCGGTAGTACTCCCAATCATTTCCTTTCTCAATCTTCAATATACGCTTTCTGTCGTCATTCAGACTGTCTTTCTTCAAAGCAGACTTGAAGTTATCGAATCCCTGCTTGCTTCTATTGAAATCTATCTTTATCTTCCAATCGTTTCGCTGAACCGATACTTCCTTACAAAATGTTTCGATTCCGGACTGTAACAACTTCAATGCGCCCTCACCGACCTCTCGGACGTTGAATACCAACTCGGTCACTTTGGAATTCGGATCGTCCGCCGCTTGCAGAACCGACACCGGATCCAATTGCCAATACGCCTGCAGAACCGCATACGAACCGTTCGTTTCCTTAAATTTATCTTTCAAAATTTGCAATATCTTTTCGGAAACTTCTTTTTTGGCAGCGGCAGGATAGAACATGACACCAAGCGTGTTCGTTGTGCCCGGAGTGACATCCACGGCAAAACCCTTCGTTATGCACTTGATCAGATCATCTACCCCGGCGTTCGGACAGTTGCGGAATTCCAAAGACCAGGCTCGATTGACGCCGCTCGTCAGAATCTCCTTTATAATCTTTTTCGCGACATCCTTGTTGAAATCTTTCACACGCAGGTTCCCTTTTGCATTCGACTTGTTCAGTTGCGTACAAAGTGCCCGAAGCGTCTCTTCGTCCGCATCCGACGTCGGCACTTTATAAACCTTATTCCCGTTCGTATTCCTCTTTATTTCGTCAAGTAACGCTTTCCGATGCATTTCCAAAAACGCCTTACGGGATACGATAAGACAACGCTTTTCGTTTCCGTCTTCGGATTTAATACAAAAACGCGTTCGTTTGCCGTCATTGCCCAGTTCGCGAAGGAGCATCTCAATAACGCCGGTGTCCTCGCTTGTAACGCTGACAGACCTGTCTTCAGGTATCTTGCAAAGCATTCCCTTTGCGGCGCCCAGAAATATCTTTTGATAAATTTCAAATAATGCTTCTTTCGGAACAATCAATTCCTTCAAGCCGTTTCCGATGGATTCTTTCAATAAAGTGCCGAGACCGCTGTAGGGATCGTTGTGAATATCTGCCGCCGCAAAAGCCAGCTTCTTGGTTTTTTGAACCGTATCCAAAAGGTAATGCGATCGGCTTTTCAGAATGACGGATTGCACAATACCGTTTCTGACTTTGTACGAAATTCGATCTTTGTACTCCGGGTGAGCCCCCAGATACTCCCCAGTCGATCGCTCGGGTATCTCTACTTCCCTGCCAAACTCAATCTCCAAATCATTTGCACGCTCAGAACGCGGTTGACTCGCATAAGACCCAATCGCATCCAGCAGAGTCCCAATGTTCGGATCCGTGCGGAACCGGAAACCGTCGTATCCTGTTTCCATTTTCCTTTTCACAAGATCCGAAAAGAAAAATCGAGCCGCTTCCCAATCGTATTCCGTGATGTTTCTTTGACCGTCTCTCGCAATGCGAACCAACATTTCCGCTTTTTTCCGGAGTAGCCAATCCTCTCTTTTAACAAAGGTGATTGTTCTATTTTCCAAATCGCAAAGGCAACCGAAGTTTCCGTATTTGCCCGCCATCGCATCCTGTTCAAATGTTTGCGGGAAAAAGTCTTTATCGTCCTCCTTTTCGGGTATCAATTTGACGGAACGATGCATCAATTTTCGCCCGTCTTCCGTCTTTGAACCGCAGTACGCCCGTGCCCATGCGATCAGAGCATTTTGCAAAGGATGGTTTTCGCGCCACGAAACGGTTACCGTCCCCTCCGCCGGATTTTTTTCAAGCGCATCGAAAATCTCCTTTACGGTTGCTCTGCAAAAATCTTCTTCCGAAAGTTTTATGTCCGCATCGGTGGCGGTTGCGATTGCCTGCAACAGCGCGTTTTTCTTATCGAACAGCGCCTTTGCCTTGTTATCGGCAACGGCCTTATTTCCCGGAAGCGTCAAATCGGCTCCCGGCAGGAACCAAATATCGTTGTGTGTATTTTTATACAAGGCGCGTATGCCGCTTCTTCCTTTGTTCCTAAAATCGTTGAGGCAGTCTCTCGACCTCAACTCCTTAACCAGAACGTCAATACCGCGTTCCGACAATGCCGGAATAAGCCTGTCACCGAATTCCCTGTCGTAGTCCACGGTACTTAAATCGACACAGACGCGCGCGCGGTTTTGTTCTTTGGCGGCTTCCGCAATCCTGTCCGCAAATACCTCGCATCCCGTTGCATCATCTTTTTCTGCCGCGAACTGGGCGTATTTGAACAGGTACCATGCGTATGCATTCCAAACCAACCGGATACCCTCCCAATCGTTTTGCGTTTTTTCTGTCTCAATTTTCTCTTTGATGAATCGAATACCGACCGATTGCGGAAGGACGGAAAACCCAAGAAAACCGTCTTTGTCATCCGTTTTCTCCCGCACAAACAGCTTGGCGTCTTGGAAATCGGCTTCGCGAGCCTTCGGAATCCAAAGTTTCGCCCTTCCGAGGAGTCCGAAATGCTTTAATGTCTTCCTTATTTTGAAAGAGCTTCTCAAACGTTTGCGCATTGAGCGGAGCTTCAAAAAACTTGATTGAGGTTAGCTCCTCGCGCTCGCTCAAAAGCAATATAAAGACTTCGGCGGAACAGTTTTTAAGAAGCATGTTCAATTTATCTTTAGTGAAATACGCACTGCCGAAACTGACCGAGACGCAACCATGTAACCGTTCGCGAGACAATTTCGAGCAATGCGTATCATCCCGCGCTTTTATTTCCTCGTCCGTCCGCTTGACACAATCCAACCACTTATTTTTCCTCCGAAGTCTCGCCGGCGGTGACCTTCAGAGACCGACTTTCCGTCGCTTTCTTGAAAGACGGCGATACCCGAAACGCAATCCCAGGATAGTCCTTGGTTACGTACGCAAAGAAACTGCAATGATCATAGTATGTTTCAAAAATGAGGTCTTCTAACCCGCGGCAATCGATCGTTTTCACAACTTTATCGCCATACACCCATGTGTCGTCTTGTTTCTTGATATACTTCAAAAGCAGGTTGTAAAAATGTGCCTTCTGATGTTCCGCTTTCTTCAAATCCTCGACCAATCGGGTTTCCTTCGACCAGTCGAGAACACCGTCTTCCGTCATGTTCGGTGTGTACAGCTTTTTATCTTTCCACCGATCGATACGTTCTTGGACGGTTTCAAACTTGAAGCTTCCGTCGCTCCGTTTGACAAGATACCGATGTTCCGTTCCGAACATTTGATTCAATGCCTTTAATTCATCGTCTGCGGGAGCCGCCCATTGCAGTGTCATTTGATAATCATCATCCGTCGCGGAGAGTTCCTTTAACGCATCCGCCTGTTGTGCTCCGTAGGTTCGAAACGACGGAAACTTCACGCTTGAGGGTTTGATGCCCGTGAATACCGCCTTGGTGAAACCCGTCGGGTTGCATTCGAACAGAACGCGCGCCAACATGCGATTCTCGGCGTCCTCTACGCCATACCGAACCCACGATTCGCCCGTCAGATCAAGCTCACCGATGAACGTATCCTTAAACTCTTCCGTGTCGTCATTTTTCCGATATCCCAGCACGTCAAACAACGCCTTCCGACCTTTGGCGGTAAAGGCTTTGTAATGCGATACATTTGCACCGTCATCGCTGTCGACAAAACGCGGTTCCATGTAAATGCACACAATCCGTTTTGCCGCTTCTTTCGTGAAAAGGCTTTCAAAAAACGCCGTTCCGTCCGAAAGTTGCGTTCCATCGCGGAAATAAAGGCTTATCAGCGGCTCATCAAGACCGTCCTGAACCAACAACATCGTCTTGTCGCATGCTTTTGCAAACCACCTGAAATCATCGGGAAGGAGGCTTTTATCGTAAGTCGTACTTGCTCCCGCAGCGGAGATGCGTTTTTTGGAAGCCTCCGCGGTGAAATTTCTCTTCAATTCGTCCCGTACATTTTCCGAAAACTTGAGCAATTCTTTCTCCTTTGGGGTTATCGCCGCACCCTTGCCCTTCAAATCGTTAATGCGCGCGATACAGGCATTAAACTTCTCTGCATCTTCTTCAAAAAACTCAAACTCCTCTCCGTTCTCTCCCGTTGTTTTAAATATGACAGCAGGGAGTTTCTTTTCTGCGCCCTTACGCAAACCGCTTATTTCCTGCGCCGTCCATTTCCTGTCCGGCGATTCGTCCGCATCCGATCCGTCGATCAGAGCACTCCCCTGCAGAACGGATATAACGCCGCAGTCACCGTTGCCGTTGTTTTTCAGGAAGTTCGAATTATCGCGACAGATGTCCTCAAAGATACTCTTTCGATCCAAAAGCGATACCTCGGGGAATTTCCCTTCCTGACGGTAGTATGCGATGCATTTCCATACGCGCGAAGCAAACGCCTTGGTCATCACCCGATCTTTGTTTTCTTCTTTCAGAACCGGATTTATCTTTCCGAGAAGTGCCTGTTCGAACGCCTTCCCGTTGTTCTTCAGCAGATCTTTTGCCGCCTTCGAATGCATCTGCTTGAATGCTTCGTTCGTCCACAATACGTCTCCCCTGTGTACCTCCACGGCGTTCTCCAAGCCGTTGCGTCGGCAATATCCCGACAACAGGCGCTTAAAGCAGGTGCGCATATCCTCGCCGGGTTTCGTTTCCGGTTCCGTTTCGATATTCGCGGGGACTTCCTTAAAATTCGAGGGATCGAGCCCCGAAACGATTGTCTCAATCGCTTTCAGACAGTCCGCGATTCGTTGTTCGACCGCCTCCGGCGACAACAGTCCCTCCTCATTGTCCTCCTCCAAATCTTTCCTGTCCTCTTTCTTTTGCCCGAACATTCTTTCCAACTCAGGAGCCTTTGCGTCGAAGGAACCGCTTCTGTTTCGCGACGGCGATACCGGTTTCTCAAATTCCGACGAAATCTCTTGATATTTCTTTCCTTTCTCTTCCGCTTCTTTTTTTGCCTTTTTTGCCTTTTCTTCCTCTTTTTTCCGAATTTCCCGGACTTCTTTCAGTATCTGCTCCTGCTTCTCGGACATTGTTCCGTCGTCCTGCAGGACAAAGACGCACGCAAACGTTCTGCCGTCCATGGCGATTGACGTCGTCACGGAGAAACGTTTTTTATCCTTTTCGGCTTCTTCCGCGCTTTTTTCGTCGGTAATAAA
>JAEESJ010000010.1 GCA_016286235.1 Opitutales bacterium
GGTGCTCCAATCGGATAACGGCGGAATAAAGCAAATGCGCGCGTTACAGGCTTCCAACACGCGATGTTCCTTCGGGTTCAATGTTTCAATCGTATAATGACCGCTTTTAACGTACACATCGGGTTGAACGAGTTCCAATTCGCGCGCACAATCGGTGCCTTCAAATAAAAGAATGCCGTCGACGCATTGCAAGGCATTCAGCAGGTATAAGCGTGCTTCCTGCGGATAAATCGGGCGCGTATTACCTTTCAAAGCACGAACGCTTGCATCCGAATTGATGCCGACCCACAAAACATCGCCTTCTTTTTTGGCAGTTTCCAATGCGTACACATGTCCGATGTGTAACAGGTCGAAACAACCGTTGGTAAAAACTAAGGTTTGGCGGCTTTGTCGCAGTTGTTCGCGGCGGGCGCGGATGTTCGAAGGAATGATTTGCTTTGTGATTGGAAGCACGCCTTAAATGTGAGGTTTGTTGAGGAAGAGGCGATATTTTTATTCAAAGCGCCGCTTAACGTGCTCAGTATTCAAAAAACGGAAGGATTGGGAATGTGAAAGATTTTAAGGTATCTTACATGTGCAAAAATCCTTTTGGGGAGTTTCAATCTATACACATTAAATCATTTTGTTGTTCGGCGTTTGCTCGGGCGTAAATCGGTAAATTCATATCATCCGCATATTTGACATTAACAATAGATTTGTCTTTCACCCCGATGAAGCGAACCGTGTCGTTTTGAATGTCGTAAGCAAACACAAGTGTTATATCCAAGAGTGTTTTTCTGCGTTCGAGGAAAAAATCCATCTCTTCGAACAAAACATGTTTTACCCGTACCGAAAATATCCGGAATTCCGACGGAGTTTCGGACGGTTCCGTGTCCCACCAAAAAGACGCGCATTTCTCTGTATCAAAACAGACCAATTGACGGATGACATCATCACTGAACAGCATGCGCAAAAAGTTTTCGCTTGTGAATACCGAGATAAATGCCAACAGTCGCTTTCTTAAGTTTGGATCTTCAAACAAAAATAATGTTTCCGTTTGTCGTTTTATATCTTCCGCCGATACGACATTTGTTCCGAAAAAAGTGAGATACAAATTGTGCGGTCGGCATGTGTATGTCTTCCAAAGATATTGCAACGGGTTCTCGTTTCGAAGTTTTTGGTATTCGGCTTGGATGTTTTCCGTTTTTTCCTTCAGGTGCGCCGTTAACTTGTTAACACCATATTCCGCATGCACGGTTTGAATAGCGACGAATGCCGGCAGGATGAAAAGCGATATATGTGTCGATAGGGTGCGCTTAAATTTCATACGTCATCATCGGAAGAAATTTTTGCAAAAAATTCAATAAAAAAGCAAAACAGGAAAAAAGTACCGATTAAAAGACGCTCGGAACTCCACGCCAAGCTCGCAGGCGCATGATTAGGAAACGCCGGGAAGAATGCATTATTTACCTTCCGTCGCAATTTTAAAGGCTTCTTTATACTGCTTGCAAAAACGCTTCGTCAGTTCCGTTTCCAATTCCACCTGTGCGCGTACGTTTTTGGCTTTTACAAGCGGATTGTAGACCTTCGAAACCCAATCGTAGGTCAGTTCGTGAAAGTCCCGCATCACCGACAGGGCGCGTTCGGCAACATCCGTGCGACCTTCGTTTTGTGCGTCGAAAATCGCCTTCCATGCACGCGTCAATTCCGTGTAGGGATGCATAAACAGAACTTTGGATAAAAATCGAATGGCTCCGAACGCCGATCCCGTCCAATCGGCACGATAGATAAAAGCGTTATCTTCGTCGTACGGGTTCATATTCGGTGCCGATTGAAAGTCCTTCTTGGACGCGGTGTAAAAATCTTTGCGCACAGGGGTGCGATGCAACGGGTGATAAATCGGTTGATGCAAGCGAAGCGTTTCATCGGTGTCGGATGCCGTTTCGGCTGACGGATCCTGTTTCGATCGAAGCTTAAATCCCATGCGATCCTGCCCTTCTTCCGAATGAATATACTCGATGAAACGTTGCGCGACCTCGCGGTTGGGGGCTCCGCGAAGCAACGCAATCGGATCGGGCGAATAACAGGCACCGTTTTTCGGAACCAGAAATCGAACGCGATCTTTCCCGCCGCGCGCTAATGTTTCGGCGCGTTGATGACGACCGTAGAAATCAACGACCACACCCGCGGCGCAGTTTCCCTGGCTGACATCCCAAACGGTCGCAATCGAATTGTCGGTAAAATAGCGCGCATTCGCCATAATCTTTTGAATGAGTTGCAACCCGCACGTCCAGCCGATGCCGAGCACTTTCCGCAGTTCCTCTTTTGAAAGTTCGGCGATCGGTTTGCCGGGAAATTGTTCGTCGCACGCCTGTTGCATCTGCTGTTGAAGCAACATTTCGAAGCATTTTACGACAACGCTGCTTTGCACGGGATCCACCATCGCGATTTGGCGATAAAAAGCGGGTTTTGCCAAATCACTCCATTGTTGCGGAGCTTCAATGCGCAAATCCTTTAAACGATCGGTGTTATACATGATGCCGAACGTCGACAAAACCGCCGGCATCCACTTGCCTTCCGCATCATATAGAGCGTCGCCTGCCAGTTCCTTTGGGATAACGGCTTCGTTAAACCACTCGGGATGCCGTTGCAACAAATCACAGGGCACCAAAATGCCGGCGGTCGCCATTTTCTTGAACTCCGTTACGCCGCCGCCGAAAAACAGATCCATGCCGCAACCGATATTCGACGCAAGAAAGGCTTCGTGCGCTTCCTTTCCGAGGGGGCTTTTCGGATTTTCCTGATTGTAATTGGACTGCACTTCATGCGTCCACGACCGATGCAAATCCTGCGTCCAATGATTTTTAAAAGCATTCTCGTAGGATGTATGTAGCAGACGAACAATGTTGCCGGTGCTTCCAGGCGCGCGCCAGTCAACATTCACGGTGCGTCCCGTCTGACGTTGATACCATTCGCGAAAACCGACTTCCAGCTCCAGACGAACGGCTTCGTTGTGCGGCGTGACAATAATAACGGTATCGTCTGTCTGCTCCGTCAATCGAACCCCCGGGCGCTGCAACAGAAACGGCAACGCAATCACCGCGACGACGGCGGACAAAATAAAGAAAATTTTTTGTTTCATTACGGTTGGAGAACGATGACGTCATCCACTTTAACGTTCGCAAACAATCCCTGTCGCAACGCATGACCGAGGTGCTTCGGATTCAGTTCGGAAATTTTCAGCGTTATGCCGTTCTTGACGAAATCATAGCGCGCCACTTCGCCGTAGTAGACGGTTTGACCGATGATGCCGTCGGTGGAATTTTCCGTCATGCCGTACGGTTTCAGTTTAATGGCCTCGGGACGAACCGAGAGCGTGACTTTTTCGCCGACCTTTGGCAACGGGCGGTCAAAATGCCACACGCCGCGGTAGGTACCAAGTTCCGTTTGTACAAGAACCTCGGGAACCAGTTTGGTTTCCGTCGATTGCGAAGCATCGGCGAGATCGTCCAACGAAAAGTCCTCCTCGTCGACGGTTCCCGCGTGCGATGTTGCGCCGTTCCCGTTAAGCGAAACCAGCGTACTTCCCTGCCGCAGATAAGGTGCCGCATCGGCATCGGGCTTTCGGTACGGCAACACCGTCCCGGGGATAAAATTGGTTTCACCCAAAAAGTGCGCGACAAAGCGGTTTTGAGGACGCTTATAAACCTCAATCGGCGTTCCGATTTGCTCGATGTGACCTTTGGAAAGAATCGCCATTCGATTGGCAATGGACAAGGCTTCCGTTTGGTCGTGCGTTACGTAGACGGTCGTTAATTTAAATTCCTTGCAAATGCGACGGATTTCGGTGCGCATCTCGATACGCAACTTCGCATCCAGGTTGGATAAAGGTTCATCCAAAAGCAAACATTTCGGATGGATTGCCAATGCACGCGCCAACGCTACCCGTTGCTGTTGTCCGCCCGACAACTCGTTCGGTTTGCGGTCGGCGTACGCGTCCATCTGAACCGAATGCAGAACCTCTTCAACCTTCGCCTTGATTTCATTTGTCGGCAGTTTCTTCTGTTGCAACCCGAAGGCGACGTTTTGTGCGACCGTCATGTGCGGCCACAGCGCATAATTCTGGAAAACCATCCCGGTTCCGCGTTTGTGCGGCGGACGGGACGAAACTTCTTTGTCGCCAAAAAAAATGCACCCTTCGTCGGGTGCATAAAAGCCGGCCAGCAATCTCAGTAAGGTTGTTTTACCGCATCCGCTCGGTCCCAGAAGAAAGAACAACTCACCGCTCTTGATGGAAAAATTAATATCGTCCAACGCCGTTGCGTTCCCGAAGCGCTTTGTGAGATGTTCGACACGAATGTCGATCATATTCCTCTTCTCTTGTGCCCGAATGGAAGGATGACGTCAAATGTTTTTTGAAAAATCGAGAGTATATGAAGAAAAAATTGCCGAAAAGAAGCAGGGGAAAATCGGGTGTTTTTCTAACGGTAGCCGCATGTGCATATTACGAATGGCGTGTTGAATTTTTTCGGAGTGTGTAAAAATTTACGTAAGTGCTCTATATTGCTCCGTATGCCCGTGTCTGATTTCGAAATTCCGCGTATGAAGTTTTTTGAAATTTATATTACAAATCCGAAGAATTTTTATCCGTTGTTGTCGATTTTTGATTTTTTTCGCGCGAGGTATATTAAGGCGACAGCGAAAAGAACGAAAAGGAGTGTTTTCGGCAGAAAAATACTCGCATTTTCAAAGTTAAAACAACGATTTTGCAGGGCGACGTTGACGATTGTGTTATGCGTGCGTTCTGTATTTTCTTTTGTTCCGGCCCACACTTTTCCTACTCCGCCTCCCGGCACTGGCACTGCCCCCGTTCCGAC
>JAEESJ010000002.1 GCA_016286235.1 Opitutales bacterium
CCGAAAACCATCGACAACGACATCATCCCGGTGCAGTTGAGCCTCGGGGCAATGACGGCGGCGGAACAGGGTGCGTTGTTTTTCGAAAACATCGTTCACGAACATACGAGTACTTCGAAGGTTCTCATCATCCACGAGGTTATGGGACGCAGTTGCGGTTGGCTCAACTATGCAACGGCACGCCGGTACATGGAACGGCTGGAACGGCGAAAGTTTGTATCGGGCTTCGGTTTCCGACCCGAGGCGTTTGAAATTCACGGTATTTATACGCCGGAAATGAAATTTGACCTGGATGCCGTTGCGGCGTGGCTAAAGCCGATTTTCGATCGCGTCGGCTCCCTGAATGTCTTTATCAGCGAATTTGTCGATGCGGAAGGCATTGTGCGTCTGATGGAAGCGGAAGGCAAAAAAGTGGAACGCGATGCCTTCGGACATTTGAAACTGGCGGATATCAACGTCGGTCAGGTTCTCGGCAACCAATTAAAAGAACGTCTCGGAGCCGAAAGGCTGTTGGTGCAGAAAAGCGGATACTTCGCTCGTTCGGCACCCGCCAACGCATTTGATCGGAATTTTATCCAGTCGCACGCGGATCTTGCCGTTGAATGCGCCCTTAACGGACAAAGCGGTCTCATCGGTCACGACACGCGCCACAACAATCAATTGCGCTGCATCGAATTTGAAGCGGTTTCCGGCAATCGACCGCTGGATTTAAACGCACCCGAGGTAAAGGAGCTGTTGGAGCGGATTAACGGTTGAGGGAGGGGAAGATATCTGGGACGGCGACCGCCAATGCAGGACACCGCCACATCGCATCGATACACCCCCTTTGTGTGTATGCAACACGGTTACCGTTTGACCAACTTCCGACCGCCTGCGGATGATAAATTTCTATCCTAAAACAGCATGAATGCCCGGATGTCGTTTATTGATATCTTCCTCAGCCGATTGTATCCAAGGTCTATCGCCTTTTTTAGGGGAAAAATACCGAACGGACTCGAAAATCTTCACTTCACTTTCCGAAACATTCCTTTGAGTGCGCCGACGCAGTTCTTCCAAAACACCTTCCCCATGACGATTAAGCTTTTTGCGCGCACCGATACGAACCCATATATCCGGGAATTTTTCTGGATTTTCTCTGCTCAAGGAATAAGGATTATATTCAAGTACCTCATCAAATGCCTCGTTTAATTCCAAAGCCACCGCGCGAATGGACACAAAATTATCCGTGGCAATCGGCCACCTGCCCATCAAATCATGATACTCCAGCAATTTCATGATAAACATCTGAGCCTTCGTCATCATCGCTACCATCTTTGTCTTATCGAAAACCCTCTTCCCGAAGTATAGCGAAATTCCGCCCAAAATTGCCATCACACTCAGCGCCAACATCAGCTCGATGCTCAGGAAACCGCGGATTTTACGTGTTTTTTTGACTTCCATGGTTCTATGAAAAAAGGAAATTCTTTCGGCGTAAAGAAGAATATGATGAAAATTTCTTTTTTTGTGAAAAAAGAGGGACTTTTTTCAGTATTTTTCCCCTTTGGCACAAATCCTGCTTCGAAAATAAGTACCTATGTACGGTTCCGTCCAACCAACGGGTTCGAAAAGTTCTCAAAGTACTGCGGTTGAGCATCAATCGGTCGGACAGTTTGAAGATTGGGAAATTATTGACAAAAACAACGCCTGTTGTAAAGGTTTGTCCGAAAAAGTTTCGGGCGGTTTTTCGCTCGGTCAGGGTATCGGTTGCGCCTGGCGTGTCGTTAAAGAGGGGGTGGGTGCGTTTTTTAACGGTATCGGTGCATTTTTTAAAAAACACTTTAGCGAGCAATCGGGAGCGGTATCGACGGTGCAGGCGCAGGTCGGAACGGGCAACGTAAGTGCGGGGAAGACCTCAACATCCGTCGGAGTACGACAAAGTGTTGCTTCCCGTGTTCCGTCGCCATCCGACAAGATCCATTCGGAACCGTCGGATGCTTTGGGAACGAATGCGAAGGTTTCAAATAAGAAGACCGTTTCCGAAACATCTTCAATGCAATCGACCGCTTCTGAGAAGAAGAATGTATCGTCGTCATCGCCGAAATACAGATTGGTGGACGTTCCGGGTAACGGAAATTGCGGGATCTATGCGGTTTTGGTCGGGACGGGGTCTATCAATCCGTCGGAATTTGGGAAACCGACTCATCCCGATCAGGGATCGCATCCGCTGCCGAATAAGGAACAGGAGTTTTTCGTGCAACAGCTGAGAACGGGAGCTGCCGAAATTGCGAAAGAACAGTTGAGAGAAAAGGACGGTTCGTACTCGAAAGAAAGTTTAGAAACCATCCGTCGATTGGAAGAACAATACCAAGAGTTGACGGATGACGATTTCAAGTACGTGGCGCAGGTTGTCGGGCAACCGATTGAGGTTTATTCCAAACAGCCGGGCGGTTTTGCCCGAACGCTGTTTCAACCGAACGGCGAAACGACATTTTTATTCCCGGGCGATTCGGATCCGTCGGATAAGAATATCATCCGCCTATATCTCGGAGGCGGTCACTATCAGTTGATGCAACCGATTAAACTTTCGTAAGATAGAATTGAAAGGTTTGCTGTTTGTCTTCACGGAAAAAATCACACGAGCGGGGTGTGTGTCTTGGTTGTTTTTTTAATTGGATTTTAGGCGGAGTATTTGCGATAAGTGTGTTTGCCTTTTGTGCGCGTTTTGTTGGAGTTTTCGGAACAAGATGCGTTATTTGCCTCTTCCAAGGAGGGCGTGAGTCAATTATATTCTAATACCAATCCAGTTTATCCCATGTAGTATGTCTCGAATGGTCAAAAACACGTTCCGCCGATGCAATAACGGACAAACCCGGCATCGACGAAACGTGTTCCAAGCTTTTCTACAACTACAACAAATTCGCCATTTTTTGCAGCAATTCGACGCAACGATTGACGTAGCCCCATTCGTTGTCGTACCAGCTGACGAGTTTAAAGAAGCGATCGTTGAGCGCCATGCCCGAGCCGGCATCGAAAATCGATGAGCGCGGATCGTGAATAAAGTCGCTGGAAACCACCTCATCCTCCGTATAGCCCAGAATTCCTTTTAACGAACTTTCGGAGGCTTCCTTCATTTTTTGGCAAATTTCTTCGTACGTCGTCGGTTTTGCCGTGCGAACCGTCAGGTCGACCACCGAAACGGTCGGTGTCGGAACGCGGAACGACATGCCCGTCAATTTGCCTTTCACCGCCGGCAACACCAGCCCGACGGCTTTGGCGGCTCCCGTCGTGGAAGGAATAATGTTGATGGCCGCCGTGCGCCCGCCTTTCCAATCCTTCTTCGACGGACCATCCACGGTCTTTTGCGTCGCCGTATAGCTGTGCACCGTCGTCATAAGACCTTCTTCGATGCCGAAATTATCCAGAACGACCTTGGTAATCGGTGCCAGACAGTTGGTCGTGCAGGAAGCGTTGGAGATAATGGTATCCGAACGTTGTAAATCTTTGTCGTTCACACCCAACACGACGGTACGAACGCCGTCGCCTTTGCCGGGAGCGGTAATGAGAACTTTCTTTGCGCCCGCCGTTAAATGTCCCTGTGCCTTTTCGGCTTGCGTGAACAGACCCGTGGCTTCAATCGCGATATCCGCACCGAGCTCCTTCCACGGCAATGCCGACGGACCGTCCTTTACCGCCAGGCAACGAATACGATACCCGTTGACCACCAGCGTTTCTTCGCCGTCCGCTTCGACGGTGCCGTTAAAGTGCCCCTGGACGGAATCGTATTTCAACAAATACGCCAAATTGTCCGCACCGACCAAATCGTTGACCGCAACGACTTCGACGGTATCTCCCAAGCGTTTTTGTTCGCAAAGCGCCCGAAACACCAATCGTCCGACACGCCCGAACCCGTTAATCCCGACTCGAATCTTCATACAAATTTATTATAAGCGTTTTCGGAGTGAGAGACAAGTGCACTTTGGGCGTGAGGGGCGTGGCGTTTATCGGTGGAGATTGAAGATAATTTCGGTAATGCTCTGTGTACAACAGTTTTATGCACATACGGGCTTTGGACACTATTGGCAAACTGTTAAAGGCATCCGACGGGTTCTATTTTATTTGCGATTCTTTCATGTATATCGGAGTTCCCTTTGAAACAAAGCCGAAGTGCGTTTTTTTAAAGAAACTTCCACCACGGTCATCTACACATCCCGGCGCAGGCGGTCGGAAGGGCTTTTGGAAAACGTTCCCGTATCTTTGGCAGTTTTTCAAACAGCCGCCGTTGTTGCAGTCGCTCCATCGCCGTGAACCAAATGTGATTGTCGTTCCAATGCGTCCACCAACTCTTTAAATTCTTCGTTCGACTGATATAAACCGTCGAAAGTGCCTTCTGCGGCGAGGCGCCCTTCCTTCATGTACACAAGACGATTGCACTGCTTCAATGTTCCGAGGCGATGGGCGATGGCAATCACGGTGCATTTGCCTTTCAACGAAGCGATGACGTTCGAAATTTTCTCTTCCGTTAATGCATCCAGAGACGCTGTGGCTTCATCCAGAATCAACAACTTCGGATTGCCGTACAATGCGCGCGCAATCGCAATCCGCTGTTTCTGTCCGCCCGAGATGTTTTTTCCGTTTTCCGCCAGATACATATCCGGTTGAAATTCATCCAACTGCGCCATCTTCAAAACGCGCTCGACCTGTTCGGCATTCGGTTCGCGTCCGAAAATAACATTTTCCGCAACCGTTTCAGTAATAATGCAGGGATTTTGCGAAACATACCCGAAAAACGGTGCCAGTTGATTGTGCGCCGTGATGATATTCCCGTCGACAGAATAAGTGCCCTTTGTCGGTGGCAATAACCCTAAAATCATATCCATGAGCGTTGTTTTCCCCGCACCCGATTTTCCCGTCAATCCGATAAAGTCGCCTTCGTTGACGGTCAGACAAACGTCATGCAAAACCTCTTTTTTATTTTCCGTATCATACGAAAAACAAACTTTCTCCAACCGCAACTGATTCCGAAAAGTTACACGTTCTCCGTCATGCGGCGGCAACTGATGCTCTAACAGCTGCCGATAGAAATCATTGAGATAAGCGGCACTGCTTTTGTAAGTGTTGACATGTTCTTTTGATACACAAAAACGATTGAAGTACGGCAGGATACGAACGAGGCAAATAACCGGAAACGCGATTTGCTGCATCAGAACCAAAAACGGATAAAAAAAGTGCGAGAGAAGAATCGTTGCAGCGATGCAGATACTCCCGAGAAACTCCAGGAGGAAGAATTTGGATTGTGATATATATTCAATCCAATCATCAAGTTGTTTCAATTTTGCGAAAGTAGCGACCAGTGTATTTGTAGGCGGAACTTCGGAAAGCGAGCAGGATGCTTCTTTTTGAGAAATTATCGAGATATTGATCAGTTGTCTTTCTTCTTCGTAAGTACGAATGGGTATTTCTTTATTCGATCGAAATTTTCTGGTGATAAAAAAAACGATAATAGCGGAAAAAAGGAAAAACAGCACTGTCACGGACGAGAAAAATAACGCCAAACCTCCGATGATAAGGCATAAGGTGCCATAAAAAAAAAGCCCACAAGCATGGAATAGACAGCAAGAATATCGCATATCTAAACATTTACTGTGTATCGTTTGCAATTCCGATTGTTTGTATTTCAGCAAAAACGTGTACGTTGCATTCCGTTCCAATCGAACCAGTTTTTCAGTGATGTGGATAGCGGATGTTGTGGTAATTTTGAAAATCAAATTAATACTCGCAATTGACAGCAGATCCTTCAAAACAATCGAAACAATACAAATACAGATGAGTCCTGCGAGTATTCTTGTTTGCGGTACATCCGCAAGCCATGGTGGCAGGATGGCGTAAAGTTTTTCGGGATTTAAAATAAGTTGCAACGTCGGAAGAATCATCGATAAACCGAAGCCCTCCAGAAAAATGCAGACAAAGGCAAGGACGCCGTACGTGACGAAGCGTTTCTTTTGGTCGGTCAGGAAATTCTTGTAGAGTTCCTTGAAAATTCGGAAGTTTTCCACAGTCATTCGGCAAATTAACAAGTGTACATCGGAACGCAACCGACATCCTTATGTATCGTAAGTGTCGATGCGTTTTTTAAATACGAAAAATACAAAAGAAACTTGCGGCGGAGGCTCAAAAACATCCTCTCCAAAAAAACAAAATCGGGGGGGGGGGCAAGAAAAATGTATGTTTCCAAAAGTTTGCAAGTTTGGAACGTTTGCTTTTTTACGAAGCACTTTTTTATTACGAAAGACTCGTATGTATGGTTGTGATTGACGGGGAAGTCGGCACAACGTGCGTTAGTATCGATTCTGGCAGGCAGCACGTTTTTCCGAAAAAGCTTGCGGTGAAGAATAAAAATCCGTTCCGTGAAAGCAGTATCTCGGGAGTATTCTATGGCACGCATTTGTTTTATCACGGGGAAGAAGCGCGTGATCGGTTCGCGCATCAGTCGAAAAGGTCAATCGAAGAGGAGCGGCGGTATCGGGACGCACGTGACGAAGAAGTGGCCGCGCATTTTTAAGCCGAATCTGCAACGCGTGAAGATTAAACTTCCGAGCGGGCAGGTGCGTCGCGTTTGGGTGGCTGTGAAGGCGATCAAGGCCGGTTTGGTCGAGAAGGTTGTTTCGTAGGTTCGTGCCGGCGTGCCGTTTGAAGTGCGGATAGCGGATCGTGGTTTGCGGTTTCCGTGTGTTGCGTGATTTATATCTTGTGCTTCACAGATATTGCAAGGCGGTGCTTCGTGTATTTTTGACCCGTTTCCGAGGTGTTTCCGGGTTGATGCGTTGTCGGTAAGGACGGACGGAGCGGGTTTTGTGCGGATAGCGGTGAGGATCGGTAGTAAGACAGCCGGTGTTGGGGTACCGTTGTAAGGCGTGTAACGGTGGAAGTGGCGGGAGCTGTGCCCGATGATTTTTCACACGTTGTCTTTCCTTCTTTATGTATGTTTCGGAGGCGTTGCAATCATTGACGGTATACTTGGGGCGTCACGGGATTGAGCATCCTAGTACCGACGCCGAATGGCTGTTGTCGTTTGTGCTTGATTGCAAGCGTTTGGAGTTGTTCTTAATGCCCGAGCGAGTGCTGACGGCGGAGCAGACGGAGCGTTTGCGGGCGTTGTCCATGCGTCGGGCGCAACGGGAACCGTTGCAGTATATCGTCGGCGAGGTTGATTTTTTCGGGCAAAAGTTGACGGTTGATAAATGCGTACTCATTCCGCGTCCCGAAACGGAGGAATCAGTGTATCAGGTACGAGGGTATTTGGAAGAGAATTTTTTCAAAGAACCATCGGATTTGTCGGATATTGGGTATGAAGGACAAAAGAGTTTGAAAATTTTGGATCTCGGAACAGGCAGCGGGGCGATTGCGATTGCACTGTCGGCGTTGTTTCCGAGTGTCAAATTTACTGCGGTCGATTGTTCGGTTGAGGCTTTGGCGGTTGCCGAAAAAAATTCGATTGTGAACAATGTTCGGGAGCGCATCTCTTTTGTACAAAGCGACTGGTTTTCGAACATCAAAGGAACGTTTGATGTGATTATTTCCAATCCTCCTTATGTGAGTGAGGAAGAATACCGATCGTTGCAACCGGAAGTGCGTTGTTTCGAGCCGAAAAGTGCTTTAACGGCGGAAGACGAGGGTTTGGCGGATTTAAAATACATTCTTTCAAAAGCTCCCGAGTATCTGAAGCGCGACGGTTTGTTGGTGATGGAAACGGGTTGCACCCAACACGCTGCTTTGCGTGCGTACGCAAAAACGCTCGGTTATGTCAAAACGCAATCGACGCTTGATTTGTCGCATCGGGAACGGTACTTTTGGGCGTGGGTTTAGGTGCATCGGGTGGTAACGCCTCCGTTTTTAAACGGCGATTGTCACTGGGTTGCGCCGATGAAGATTATGTGTCGTCCGATGGGATCAGTTTTAAATGGATGGAGTTGCGGGTGTTTTTTTTAAAAGAGTATGAAACGCATTTTACTCAAATTAAGCGGCGAATTTTTAAAAAACGAGACCGACTTGTGGGATATTGAAAAAATTAACGCCGTCATCGACCAGTTGAAACACCTGCACGACGAAGGTTTCCAACTTGCGCTTGTGATCGGCGGCGGCAATATCTTTCGCGGTGGTCGGAACGGTTACGATTTGGAGCGTTGTATTGCCGACGAAATCGGGATGGCGGCGACGTGTGTGAATGCTTTATTTCTGCGGGCGTGTTTCCAAAAAGTCGGATTGGATGTAGTGATTTTCGGCACTTCCTTATGCGGTGGGAGTATTGAAGCTTTCGATTTACAACGCGCACGGCAGGCGTTGTCGGATGGCACGGTGGTGTTGTTTGCCGGCGGGACGGGGCACGCGTTTTTTTCGACCGATACCGCAGCGGCGTTGCGTGCTTGCGAAATAAAAGCCGATCTTTTATTGAAAGCAACCGACGTTGACGGCGTTTTTAATAAAGATCCGAAGCGTTTTTCGGATGCGAAGCGTTTCGAATATTTGACCTATCAACAAGCCTGCGAAGGGCATTACGCGGTGATGGATGCGTGTGCGTTCGAATTATGCCGCGAACAAAAGACGCCGCTGTTTGTGTTTAACGTCCATCGTCCAAATGCGATTTACGAAGCGGCACACGGGAAGGGGCTCGGGACGCGGGTAGGAGAGTGAGGCGCCGAAACTTCTGTATCGACCGAATCTGTTTAAGACGGATGTACGACGGGTTGATGGTTGTTAATGTTTTTTTGTTTTATTCCCGCAAAGACGGATTTGAAAAAATTTCTTGGGTTCCGCATCAAATCTCTCTGATACGGTTCCCGCGTCTTTTCGAATGCTTCCGTGCGAATTTTTAGGGTTTCGATGCGATGACGCGGTTAAGCGCGGTGTCATCCAGCCCGACCGAGATTGTATCGCTTTGCGGTTGCGGTGCGCTTTGCGGGATATGTTTTGATTTCGAAAATACGGACTTTCCGTTCGCAACGGCATTCACTGTTCTTTGCGTGCCGTCGTAACGGGCATTCAGATGCACAACGTTGCCCGCTTTGCCGAGATTTTGCACAAGGGCACTTTCGGAGAAGTTCCCGACGGAGTTTTTGGAAACGGACGCAACATCGCTTTCCGCAGGGAAGAGTCCTGCAAGATCCGCGGAGGTCGTGTTCCCGATTTGTGGGGATATGCGGTTATCGGTCATAAGATCCTTTCTGCCATTTTATCAAAAATATCGGACGATTTTCGGATTTTTTTATCAAAAATTCGGGTTCACGAATGTTTTTCAAATGTAAGGCACTTTGATAACCGCTTTTGATCGATATTTTCCGTTGAAGCCGTCCGTAAAGTGTGTACATCGCATTCATCGTTGCCTTTGACAGATAAAACCTCACAAAATAAGGACGATGGATTTTAACGCAATTTTGAAGCCCACAGAAACCGCCATGCAACAGTCGGTCGATCACACGCAACGGCAATTCGGCACCCTGCATACCGGGAAAGCGTCGCCGCAAATGCTCGAAAACGTTTTTGTCGAGGTCTACGGTTCGAAAATGCGTTTGAAGGATATTGCGTCAATCACCACGCCCGATGCGCGTACGTTGCGCGTACAACCGTGGGATAAGACGAATTTGAAACCCATCGAAAAAGGCATTTTATTGGCGAATTTAGGTATCAATGCCTCCGTGATGGGCGAAAGCGTCCACTGCCCGTTGCCGGGATTGAGTCGCGAACGCCGCGCGGAGCTGGTGAAGCTTGCGAGCGGCATGGCGGAAGAGGGCAAAGTGTCCGTGCGCGGTTGCCGTCGCGACGCATTGGAAAAGGTTAAAGAAATGAAAAAAGCGGGCACCTGCACCGAGGATGACGTTAAAAAGCTCGAAAAGGAAATTCAAACCCTGACCGACCGCTACGTGAAGAAAATCGATGCGATTTTGGAGGAAAAATCGCGGGAATTGACGGCGGTGTAGGGGGGCGGAGTTGTTTCGATTGATTTTTGGCGGAATTCAGGGTTTGTTTTTTTAAGAATAAAGTTGAAAATTTGTTAAGGTCTCACAAGCAACGGCAGAACTTTCCGTGTTGACGATCGGGGTGTATTAAGTATCGGGAGAGATGACAATGTGACGATCGTTTCCGGATAAGCAAAAGTTCCGAAACGGTTGTTTCCTTCATTTTAGGATACTTCGTGCGTTTTCCTTCCTTGCAAAATTCCTTCATTTAATCAACAATGAGGGCAAACATGGGGACGGAAGAAACGCAGATGACGTTGGAAGAGGCGATGTCGGTGCCGGAGAAGGTGCAGGAAAAATACGATGCGTCGAAAATTCAGAAGCTGGAAGGGCTGGAAGGCGTTCGCAAGCGTCCCGACATGTACATCGGCGATACGCACGAACGCGGGTTGCATCATTGCGTTTTTGAATTGGTCGATAACGCCATCGACGAAGCACTTGCCGGCTACTGCACGGAGATTAAAGTCGAACTGCATTTGAACGGTTCCTGTTCGGTGGAAGATAACGGGCGCGGTATTCCCGTCGATATTCACCCGACGTATAAAATTCCCGCGTTGGAATTGGTGATGACGAACCTGCACGCCGGTGGCAAGTTTGGCAAGGGCGCGTATCAGGTTTCGGGCGGTCTGCACGGGGTCGGTGCCAAGTGCGTCAATGCCGTCTCGGAGGCATTTGAAGCGGAAGTGCGGCGCGACGGCCATGTGTATAAGATGAGTTTCTCGCGCGGTAAAACGATCGAAAAGTTAAAGGAAATCGGTCAGAGCAACCGCACCGGGACGCGCATCACGTTTCTGCCGGATCCGGAAATTTTCGAAGAAACGCGGGAATTTAAGTACGAACTTTTGGCGAAGCGTCTGCGCGAGCTGGCGTTCCTCAATCCCGGCATTCGCATCGAGCTGAACGACGAGCGCGTCGAGAAAAGCGAAGTGTTCCGCTATGACAAGGGTATCGCGCAATATGTTTCATACCTTAATCGCGGGAAGACGGTTTTGCATCCGAATCCGATTACGTTTTCCGGCGCATCCGATGTTACAGACGCCCACGGCAAAACGGGGCGCATCTGCGTGGATATCGCGATGCAGTACAACGACGGTTTCAACGAGCAGATTTATGCCTATGCAAACTCGATCTTTAATATCGAAGGCGGAACGCATCTGTCGGGGTTCCGCACGGCACTGACGCGCGCGGTTAATACCTACGGTAAGGCAAATAATTTGGTCAAAGACAAAGATCCGTCTTTGGCGGGCGAAGACGTGCGCGAAGGCTTGGTGGCGATTATTTCCGTCAAAGTGCCCGAGCCGCGTTTCGAGGGTCAAACGAAGACAAAGCTTTCCAACAGCGAAGTCGACGGCATTGTGCAAAAGATCGTCGGCGATTCACTCAAATATGCGTTCGAAACCGATCCGAAGCTCGGGCGGGTGATTTTCGAAAAATGTCTCGGGGCGGCGCGGGCGCGGGAGGCGGCACGGAAAGCGCGAGATACCGTTCGCAAGGGGGCTTTAAGCGGCGGCGGTTTGCCGGGAAAACTGGCGGATTGTTCCGAAAAAAATCCCGAATTGTGTGAAGTTTTTATCGTCGAGGGAGATTCCGCGGGCGGTTCGGCGAAGCAGGGGCGGGATCGGCGACATCAGGCGATTTTGCCCATTCGCGGAAAAATTTTGAATGTCGAAAAAGCGCGTTTGGATCGCGTGTTGAGCAACGAAGAAATTCGCACCATCGTTACGGCGTGCGGAACGGGTATCGGCGAAACGGGCGACGGTGCGTTCGATATCACCAAGGCGCGTTATCATAAAGTTGTCATCATGACCGATGCCGATGTCGACGGTGCGCACATTCGGACGCTGTTGCTGACGTTCTTTTTCCGACAAATGCGCGGTCTCATCGAACACGGCTACGTGTACATTGCCCAGCCGCCGCTGTATAAAATCAAGCGTCGCAAACGCGAGCAGTACGTGGACAACGATGCGCAACTGAATAAAATTTTGCTCGAATTGGGTTCGGAGGGCGTGCAATTTACGCGCAAATCGGACAATCGTCTCTTTTCGGATGCGGAAATCAGAGCTTTGTTGTCGCTTTTGTCGAAGCTGGAACAGCTGTGTGCGTCGGTGGTGCGCCACGGTTGCGATCTGCATGTTTATTTGGATCAATTCGACCGCAGCACCTTAAATGTTCCGAAGTACCTGGCGCGTATCCGAACGGGCAATGACGAGAAATTCGGATTTTTGGTCGACGATGAAGCGCGTTCGCGGTTCTACGTCGAGAACAACCTGGACGATGTCTACAATAACGTCACCGTGCGGGAAATCGAAATCGACGGTCAGAAACGTTCGCAGCGCATCACCGTGAGCGAGATTTTCGAGCACACACACATTACGCAGGTTTTGGGGCAATTAAAGGAAATTATCGGTGATATACCGACGTTTGCGCCGAACGGCGAACCGCAATTTACCTTGCGCGATACCGCTTCGAATGCCAAGGAGGCGGATATTCCCGTGGCGACGTTGGCGGATATGGTCGAAGCCGTTCGGCAGTTGGGGCGCAAAGGCTTACACATCCAGCGTTATAAAGGTTTGGGTGAAATGAACCCGAAGCAGTTGTTCGAAACGACCATGGATCCGAAAACACGCCGTATGTTGAAGGTGCGTTTGGAGGATGTTGCCGAGGCGGAGCAGACGTTTTCGATGCTCATGGGCGACGATGTTCCGACTCGACGGACGTTCATCGAGGATAATGCGCTGAATGTGGCAAATTTGGATATTTAGGAAAATGGGAAAGAGCGTTTTTCGGGAGGATGTCCGCAGAAAGTATCGGGTGTGCGACGGCGCGATTAAGGTACAAGAGGTTGGGAGACATCGATCGTTTTTTATCAGGACAATCAATCAATAAGCGGAGCAGGTAACGGTTATGAATGCGGAAAAAGAATTTCTCATCGACACGAACGTCAATGACATCATGAAGTCGGCGTACATCGATTATTCGATGTCCGTCATCGTCAGCCGCGCGTTGCCGGATGCGCGCGACGGTTTCAAGCCGGTGCATCGGCGGATTTTGTACGCCATGTTCCGCGAAGGTCTGCTTCACAACCGCCCGTTCGACAAATGCGCCGGCGTGGTCGGTGAGGTTTTAAAGAATTACCACCCCCACGGAGACAGCTCCGTGTACGATGCGTTGGTGCGCCTGGCGCAGGACTGGGTGATGCGTTACCCGCTGGTGGATCCGCAGGGCAATTTCGGTTCCGTCGACGGTGATTCGGCGGCGGCGTACCGTTACACCGAGTGCCGTCTCAAAGAGATGGCGGAAGAGCTGTTGCGGGACATTGACGAAGATACGGTTGATTTCGTTCCCAACTACAAGGAAAGCAAGCTTGAGCCGACGGTGCTGCCGGCGGCATTGCCGAATTTGCTCCTCAACGGTTCGACGGGTATTGCGGTGGGTATGACTACCAACATTCCGCCGCACAATCTGCGGGAATTGATGGATGCGTTGATTTTGCTCACCGATCGTCCCGACGCGACGGTGGATGAATTGGCGAAGATTATTAAGGGACCCGATTTCCCGACCGGCGGCACAGTGGTCGGATTGGAAGGCATTTCTTCGTATTTGAAGACCGGGCGCGGGATTTTGCATGTGCGCGGCGAAGCCTCCGTCGAGGAACTTGAAGGCGGCAAAGAGCAGATTGTCATTACGGAAATCCCCTACAACGTGAACCGCGCGAATTTGGTGACCAAAATCGCCGATTTGGTGCGGGAGAAGGTTTTGACGGAGATTTCGGATTTGCGCGACGAATCGGACGAAAACACCCGCATCGTCGTTGAATTGAAGCGCGGCGAGATTGCGCGCGTGGTGCTGAACAAACTCTACAAACTTACACCGCTGGAATCGTCCTTCGGCGTCATCCTGCTGGCGTTGGATCAACAGCGTCCGAAACAGATGAACATTCGGGAGCTGTTGGAGTGTTATATGGAGCATCGGCGCGACGTGGTTTCACGACGCACGCGGTTTCGTCTGAAAAAAGCGGAAGAGCGGTTGCACATTCTGGAAGGCTACAAAATTGCCATCGACAACCTGGATGATTTCGTGAAAATCATCCGCGAATCGCCTTCGCGCGAAGTCGCCCACGCGGCGTTGGTCGCCAAGTATCATCTTACCGACATTCAAGCCGAGGCGATTTTGGAACTTCGTTTATACCAGCTGACGGGGATGGAGCGCGAGAAATTGGATGCCGAATACGCTGAATTGTTAAAGTTCGCGGAGGAGTTGCGGTTGATTTTGTCGAGCGATGCGAAACTGCTGTCGGTATTGAGGGAGGAATTTATCAAAGAGCGCGATACCTTCGGTAACGACCGCAAGACGCGTATCATGCCGTCGGCGTCGGAATTTCGTCCCGAGGACGTTATTCCAAATGTCGGTTGCAGTATCACGGTTTCGCACAAGGGGTTTATCAAGCGCACCGACACGGATGAATTCCGTTTGCAGAAGCGCGGCGGCAAGGGCGTCATCGGTGCGGGGCAGTATGACGAGGATTTTATCGAGCATTCCTTTACCGCGAGCACGCACGATTTCATCCTCTTCGTAATGCAAAACGGGCGTCTGTACATCCAAAAGGTCTACGATATTCCCGAGGGTTCGCGTACGTCCAAGGGGCGTGCGCTGGTTAATGTTTTGCAGTTGCAGGAGGGCGAAACGATTGCGGCGATGCTGTGTTTCAAGGACTTTGACGAAACCTGTTCGCTGGTGATGGCGACGCGCAACGGTATTGTGAAAAAATCCTCGTTGGCGGATTATAAGAATTACCGCGCGTCGGGATTGATCGGCATGCGGGTGGACGAAAGCGACTGCATTATCGGAGCGGAACTGACGGGCGGTGCGGATGAGTTGATTTTAATTACCTATAAAGGCATGTCCGTGCGTTTCTCCGAGAATGATTGTCGCGAGCAGGGACGTGCCACACGTGGCGTTATCGGCATTCGGTTGCGCGACGGCGATTATGTGAAATCCCTGTTGCGCGTTGATCCCGAACGTACATTGCTGATTGCCGGATGCAACGGTCAGGGGAAGCGGTCGGAATTTTCGGAATACCGTCTGCAAAAGCGCGGCGGAACGGGTGTGATCGCCATGCGGACGGAGGGCGTTGCCGGGGCGATTACGGTTTCTAAGGATGATGAAATGATGCTCTTCACTCAATCGGGACAAACGGTGCGTGCACCCGTCAAGGGCGTGCGCGTCATCGGACGTTCCACCGGCGGCGTGCGTCTCATTCATTTGGAGAAAGGCGATACGTTGGTCGGCATCTGCAAGGTTGTGCAGACGGATAAGGATGAGGCATAAGAGGGCAGATTGACGGAAGCGGTTGCGTGGAAACCGGCGGTACTTTCTCCTACACGATTACGGCACGTGCGTCAACGGGACGCGCGCACTGTGCGCGGATCGAGACGCCGCACGGATGTATTGAGACGCCGAACTTTATCTTTTGCGCCACGCACGGGGCGATTAAAAGCGCGACCATGGCGCAGATAAAGGATGTCGGTGCGCAAATCATTCTCGGTAATACCTATCATTTGTGGTTGCAACCGGGGTATGAATTGGTTGCCAAACACGGCGGATTGCACCGCTTTGTCGGTTGGAACGGTTCGATGCTGACCGACAGCGGTGGGTTTCAGATTTTCAGTTTAGCCTACGGGCGCGTCATCGACGAAATCAAAGGCAAAGCGCATCGGTCGGATTTTCAAAAATCTCTCTTAAAGGTGACCGAGGACGGGGCATTGTTCCGTTCGCACATCGACGGTTCGCAACGCTTCTTAACGCCTGAAAAGTCGATCGAAATCCAACAAAATCTCGGAGCGGATTTTATTTTGACGCTGGATGAATGCGCACCGACGCACTTTTCGAAGGCTCAGACCGCGGCTTCCATGCACCGCAGTCACCGTTGGGAAACCAGAAGTTTGAAGTATTTTCAAGAGCATTTCGACAATCGACAGCGCCTCTACGGCATCGTGCAAGGCGGCGAATTCGAAGATTTGCGTCGCGAAAGTATCGATTACATCAACGAAAATCCCTTCTTTGGGCAGGCGATCGGCGGCAGTCTCGGTGTCGACAAACAGCAAATGTATGCGCTGGTCGATTTTGTGATGAAAAACTTGAAGGAACGCCCGACGCACTTTTTGGGCATCGGCGGGTTACGGGATATTTTGGAAGGCGTGAATGCGGGTATTGATACCTTTGACTGTGTGCATCCGACGCGGATTGCCCGCCATGCCTGCGCGCTGATTGCGAAACCCGAAGCCGAATACGCCAAAGAGCATTTAAATTTAAAGAATGCCCGTTATCGCGAGGATATGAATCCGATTGATAAGGATTGCGACTGTTATACCTGCAAAAACTTTACGCGCGCCTACCTGCATCATTTGTTCAAAGCCCGCGAAGGTACGGGCGGACTGTTATTAACGATCCATAACGCGCGTTTCATGGTGCGCTGGATGGAAAGTATACGCGAGGCGATTAAAGGCGGTCGGTGGGAAGCGTTTTATCGGGAGCATTGCGGGAATTAAAAAGGCAACCGTTAACGGATATATACCGGGATGCCGTTCGAAACGTGTCGTATCGGCGGTGAATAACACCGATCGCAAGCGTGTTCGGTGCGGTTGTTGCGATCGTTTTGTGACTCACGGGCGACCGGGGTGTTTTTTTGACTGTCGGAACCGAGCATCGCGGAAGGCGTTGCGACGTGTTTAAAGCTTGCCTATAATCAAAATATGTCCGACACGCATCAGACGCTCTTATTTTTCAGTGCCCAGCCGTACGATGATCAATTTTTTACGCACATCAACGAAACTCAAAATTTCGGATTTGATTTGAAATTTCTTACCGTTCCGCTGAACGAACACACGGCGTCGCTGGCGAAGGAGTGTAAAAGTATTTGTGTGTTTGTCAATGATACGGTGAATGCATCCGTTATCAATCAACTGTACGAAGGCGGAACGCGGCTGGTGGCATTGCGTTGCGCGGGTTTTAACAATGTCGATTTGGAAGCGGCAAAGGACAAACTGCATGTCGTGCGCGTGCCGGCGTATTCACCGCATGCCGTTGCCGAATACGCCTTGGGACTGATGCTGACCGCCAATCGCAAGTATTACAAAGCTTACAACCGTACTCGCGACGGCAATTTCTCCCTGAACGGTTTGCTCGGTTTTGATATGCACGGCAAAACCGTCGGCATTGTCGGAACGGGAAAAATCGCGCGCGTTCTCATCAAACTGTTGCAGGGGTTTGAGATGAAGCTTTTGGCGTATGACATTTATCCCGACGAAGCCTTTGCGAAACAATACAACGTTCAATACACGGATTTGGAAACGCTTTACCGACAATCGGATATCCTCACCCTGCATTGTCCGCTGACGAAGGACAATGTGCATATGATTGATCGCAAGGCCGTCGACTGTATGAAGAAAGACGTGATTTTAATCAATACCGGGCGCGGCGCACTCATCAATGCCAAAGCGCTGATTTACGGTTTAAAGAAGCGTATTATCGGCGCGGCGGCGTTGGACGTATACGAAAATGAAAGTTCTTATTTTTATTGCGATCACTCCGATGAAATTATGGAAGACGGTGTTTTGGCGCGCTTAATGACGTTTCCGAACGTCTTTATCAGTTCGCATCAGGCATTTTTTACGCGCGAAGCCCTGACGAATATCGCAACAACGACGTTGGAGAGCGTTCGGGTGTATTTCAATGGTGAGCCGTTGGTGAATGAGGTGAAGGCGGAGGGGTAAAAGGGAACGGTGTTCGATCGCGCCGTGTCGGTGTCGCAACGTACGGGATAACGTGCGTAACGGTTGCGTTGTGATTCGAGGGTTTTAGGCTTTCCTTCGGTTGAGTTGCGGGCGTGATTTCGGGATATTGTCGGATAAGTGCTTTGAAAAGGTGAGATTTGTCGCAGGTCTTTTCGGGACGGTTGCCTGTTTTGCTTCGGGTTTGAGATATCCCCCTGCGACGAACCGCTGTATTCCTCCGCGCCGCCGTCCTCTTTGAGGAGCGGTTCGAATATGATATGTGCGGCGGTTGTCCTTTAAGCGGTGTTTTTGAGAAAAAAGCTTGCCCGACGCTTCGAAAGTCCTCCAACATAAGGATGTTTTATCCGTGCCCGGATGGCGGAATCGGCAGACGCGTCAGACTCAAAATCTGATTCCTGCAAGGGAGTGAGGGTTCGACCCCCTCTCCGGGTACCAGGGAGGCGGTTGATTGAAGCTCCCGATTGGTGCTGTTGCGGTTGTGTGCTTATGACGAACGTGAACGTTCGCGGCAATGGTGGTTATCGGTTCTGTTCGGGCGGTATTCAATCAGTGATTGTGAAATAACGCGTCGTTGACGTTTGTGTTGAACGTTTTATAGTTTTCGTTATCGGCGGTCTTTTGCATATTTGAGCCGTCATTCGGTATCCATTTGTGAGCATTCCGATCAAACAGGTCTTTCTTCATGTTTGTATTTACCACGTCGACCGTATCGTTTTGATACGCTTCTCTCCTTTCCCTGGCGGACGGTTCATGTAGCTTCTCCTGTTTGTCGGCTCTCTTTTTGAGATTTTTGTTTTTTTCTTCGATTTTCATGCCGAATTGTTGTCTTCGTTCAAGGGTGGACAATTGATCGTTTTTTTGCTGTACATTTATTCCCTTTACATCAGACCGAGGCTTTGGTTGTGATTTTGTTTTAGTTGTATCCTGCGGGGGAGGGTTCGTTATTTTTTTTTTAACCCTGCTTGCTCCCGTATGTATTCGATGGTCTCCAAGGTTTCTTTTAATAATTTATTCGCGGAGTAGTTCTGCTTTTGATACAATTCTTGCGCGTTCTTTATTTCTTCCGGCGTGATTTCTTTTGAAAAACCTATCCCATGCTCCTGATTATCAACAGATAAGTTTTCGGACTTTTTCCTTTTGTCTTTGATTTCCCTTTCGGCTGTTGTTTTATCCTTTGATAACATCAGCTCTATTCCGGAAAGTAACGGTTCCAGGCTGCTCCAATGATCTCCATCGACTTTATTTTGCTTTTCGACAGTTTTATTCAGATCACTCTCTAGTTGTCGGAGTTCGTGAATAACTTTCTCAGGCGTTATTTCGTTCCCAAAATTTCCTGCACTTTTGTTAAAAAACTGCACCTTGTTCTTAAAATTATCGGTATCTCCGGATTTAGTATTATTCCCGTTTTTTAAATCCTTATTTATTGCATCCCAATTTGCAAAAAACATTATACGCAATTGCCTGAGTTTGCTGCTGCAGTTTTCAATCGCAGTCTGTTTCGGTTGAACGGAGTTTATGTTTTCGGCTTCTTTCGGTGCCTGTGATTGTTGGAGTTCTGCCGGTTCTTCCTTCTTATAACAGGTCTTCAAGTCTCTCTTTGTTTCGTGTAATTGTTGCGGCTCCTCCGATCCAAGATTTATCGAATCAACCTGTTGTTTAATGTTTTCCGGCTCCTCTTTGGAAAGTGGTTTTTGCGCTTCAAACGTCAGTTCTCCGCTCCGTTGCATCTCGAACGATTTTTTCTTATCACTGTTGTGCTTGAAAAGCTCCAGGGCTTGTTCCGATGTAAGTTCCAAAAGCTTCTTACCGTTGATGGTCGGCGAATAAAACAAATGTTCCGGTTTCGAAACCGAATATTTCGATTTGAAGCCGGTATGCCGGATGTCGCTCGGATTTCCCTGGAACATCACCCCCATGTTGCCGTTTTTGTTGTAGAAATTATTGTCTCCCGCATGACCGATATAGTTATTCCCAATCTGACCGATGTTAATATTATTGTGGTAATGGTTGATAACGGTCGGTCGGTTGGCCGGGTTCGCTACGGAATTTGCGTTGTTGTTTTCCGGTTTGGGGGCATCGTCTCCTTTCATCTTCTGCTTCAGGAAGGCGGCGGTGCTTCGGAAATTGCTCGCCAACATCGCCAACGTTTCCCCCGACTGGTGTGAGCAAAAAGTACCGATGCGGACATCCGCCCTTCCGTCCAGTTCATCGGCGACCTGTTCCAGATGTTCGATGACTTTGTCGAAATACTGCGGATTTGCTTTGGCAATTTTTTGGTACGTTTCCGACTTAATGTCGAATCTTACGTAACTGTCAAAGCTTCTCCAGTCGGAAAAGATTTGTTTCGACTGTTTCCACGGTTCGAAACCGATAAACCCCGTCGCGGCACCGAGCCGCCTGAAAACACCTTCCTTGGCCTCTTTTACGTTCCTGATGTTCGGCTTGCCCGAAATGTTATTCAGCCCGTTTTCCCATTTTGTCTTGAAATCCGCATAGTCGCATTTGCTTAAAACCGCTTTTTCGTTTTCGGTCAAATTTGCATTTTTGAGGCTGTCGAGATTGACGAAAAGATTCTCTGTATGGATATGGGTATTGTTATGGACGGACATAATGTTGACCTTTGTAAGTTGTCTGCCGACAGTGTGTTGCTTTTGTTTTTTTGACCAAATTTTTTACTCTGAGCGTTACGAGTGTTCGGCGGGTGAAAATTTTATTTGTACCTTCCGTATGTTTCGCACCGACGGTCGACGGATTGCCGGATGAGGCGCGATTGTTGACAACGGAATGCTCATGTTTAAAAAATACGGCGGAAATGCTTTCAAGATACCTGTCGACGCAGAGACAATACGGGATATTACTGACCAAATTTTCCGATGGTATCGACGATGTTCTTTGTTGTCCGGGCGTTTTCGGATTGAATTTGGCGTACAACGGAATTGTTTTTGAAACTGTTCAGGAGCTCCAGATTGTTTTCCAGGCGCATGTTGTATGTTTTAAGTGCAAGTTCGGCTTCCGGCAGAAGTTGTTTTGTCCCGGGAAGCGTCGCCTTCGGATCGTTTTGAAGTGCTTCCGTTAATTTCGCATTTACTTCTTTCAGCATATTACGCGATCCTTCCAGAAAATCCTTTAATTTCGAGTTGGCATCATAAATTCTCTGTTCTTGTCTTACGATCTCGGCGTCTTCCCGACATTGTTTAATGACTTCGACGGCACTTCCGAGAAAGCTCATGGTGCAATCCAGTAATTTTCCGCAGTCTCCGTTATGGTTCCCTTCTTTTTTTAATACTGCGATGTCTCCGAATTGTTCCGTAAGCTTGCTGAGCATTTGCGTTGCTTCGTCGGGATTTTTTTTGAAAGCTTCTATAAGTTCTTCCCTGTGTTTTACGGTATTCATTGTTTTCACCAGCGTTTCGGCTTCATGAGCGATATTGAAAGCACTCGTCATGGGGCTGGACATAAAAGCTTTGATGTTATGTGCGATATTTTTAATCCCTTGCCACAGCCCGCCGAGGAAGCCTTGTCCTTGCGTGCCTTCCGAAACGGCACGATAGTGGGTTTCTTTGACATCGGACATGCTTTTTGCCGTGTTTCTTTTGAAAGTTTCAACGGCATTTTCGAACGTTGATTTCGGTTTTTTTTCGATTCCGTTTGGATTGTGCGGATTATCGGGAACGTTTTGGATTCTCTGTTGCCCGTCAAGTTGAGAGGCGTTTGGGTTTATCATAAGGTTTTGGGTTGTTTGTTCAAATGTTACCCGTGGTGCGGAATCGTTCCGTTGTTTGCGGTAACATTCGAAGTTATTCCGTATATCGGTCGGATTTAAAAATTTATCAAAAAATATTTTTTTATTTTATGCATCCCAAAAATGACCGGTATTTTTTCGAAAACAATTGCGGCGGCGGCGTTTCTTTGTTTCTTTGAGAGCGGAACTATGGCGAAGATCGATTTGGAAGTCGTAAAGCGCATTTTGAAGCGTGCGGATTTGGAAAGTTCCGTCATGAGCGAGATTTTGGGCGAACTGCAATCGGCGGTGGCGGATGCGGCATCGGAGACCGACGAACCAAAAGTCGCTCCCGAGAAAAAGCAATTTATTATCGTCGTCGCCGATAACGAGGGTTTATTGACGGGCAAAGAGATGGTCGGATGGGTGTTACAGTTGCCGGAGGAGGATGCGATGACGTCGGTCACGGAAAAACTATTAAAAACCGCCAAATCATTTAATTTAAGCAAAAAAGGGCGCAAGCATCCGGTGGAGACGCTCGGCGAGTTGTGCGAGTACGTACCGTCGCGCATTTTTAAGGAACAAAAATTGTCTTTAAAAACCAAAGTGCCCGTATTGGTGGTACCGATGGCGAACGCGTTGGAATTGGATACAACTCCGCAACCGTCATCGCGGAAGGCGTTTGACGACGATGATGGGGCGGAGGTGTTTTGAGAAGACCTGCCTTTGAGATTGAATTTTTAAAACATAAACATCATGGAAGAAGTAAAGTGCGAAAAAAACAAAACCTGCGGTTGCGGCGATAACTGCGAGTGTAATTGTTGCGACTGCGGCTGTTGCTGCGAGATGAGTGCGCCGACGTCGCTGGTCGGTCGGAAAGCGCCGTGTTTTACGGCTCCCGCCGTGTTGGAAGGGACGGAAGTCGTCGAGAATTTCTCCCTGTCGAAGTACCTGGGGCGGAAGTACATTGTACTGTTCTTCTACCCGAAAGATTTCACCTTTGTTTGCCCGACCGAACTGCACGCCTTCCAGGACGCCTTGCCGGAATTCGACAAGCGCAACACGCATGTAATTGCCTGTTCGACCGATACCGTCGAGAGTCATTATGCGTGGTTGCAACAGCCGAAGGCGCAGGGTGGTGTAAAGGGCATCATCTTCCCAATGGTTGCCGATGTGAATAAGACGATCGCGGCGCGTTACGGCGTTCTTTCGGGCGGGTATTACATCGAAAACGAAGAATTAAAGGCGTATCATTTCGATGCCGACGGAGAACGCCAAGAGGGCGGTACATTGGTATCTTATCGCGGGCTGTTTTTGATTGATAAAAAGGGCATCGTTCGGCATCAGGTCATCAACGATATGCCCCTGGGGCGGTCGGTGCAGGAGACGTTGCGCATGATCGATGCCCTGCAACATTTCGAGCAGTACGGCGAGGTGTGTCCGATCGATTGGCATAAAGGCAGTGCCGGCATGAAGCCTGATGCAGACGGTTTGAAGGGATACTTTTCGAAGTAGACGAGTACGATTGCGGAGACCGTCGAAAGGGCGTTGATAGAATATGCACTTCGGCGGTCGGCAGAGGGCGGTGGGGAATTGCGGGTTCCGTTACCCGTTTCTTTCCTCGTCTGCGTGGGTGCGGAGTGCAAAGCATCCCGGCCGTACGGTTGATGGGGTTGCTCTTCGCCCGAGGGCTCTTTGCAAAAACCGCTCGGGCGCGAGCGGTACCTGACGGTTGTTTGGGTACGAAAAATACTTCTTAGAGGGGTATTCTCAGAAACATTAATGCGGAAAATCCAAGCACGGCGGTTGGGATTTTGTTGTTTCATCTCAGGTTTTTTGGCGGTGTGTATTTATTTGAAGAGATTCCGCCTCCGTCCGCTTGTTTAATTCGGTCATAAACAATCATCAGTGCGTTATAACGGAGCGGGTTGATTGAGAAGGTGCAACGGCGGTCCGGGTTTCGGTTGCATACATTTTCGTTCCCGTCGGTTGATTGGTTTTTTGTCGGGTTGACGACGTTATCGCGGAGGCGTTTGTGAAGAAGCGGCGGCGCTTTTGCGAGCGATGCGTTGTTTTTTCATTTGAACGGGGTGGCATCGGATGAGAAGATAAAACAGTCCCATAATGCCGTCTTTTGACCCAACCCTTTCGGATGCCGAAGCGCGGCGGCGGTTTCGGGTTGAAATTGAGAGAGATTTTTCGGTAACCGCTCCGGCGGGCGTCGGAAAAACGCACGCGCTGGTTGAGCGCATCGCGACCCTGGCGGAACGTCAACCATGGCGTTTGCCGGGATTGGTGGTAATTACCTACACCAAAAAAGCCGCGAATTCTCTGAAACAGCGTGTGTACGAACGGTTAAGACAAAGCGGCGATTCGGTTTGCGCGTTATTGAAACAAAGTTTTTTCGGAACCATTCACGCTTTTTGTCGGCAACTGATACAAACATTCGAAGAAACTCCTTACGAACTGTTGGAGGACGATACCGATGTGCGGGAGCAATTTTTGTCTTCCTTAAATTTGGGAGAGCCCGATTTCGCGTGTTTTCGAAATTTGTTTCGGTTTTTGGATATCGATGAACTTTTGGATGTCGCAAAGAGCGATGGGTCGGCAACCGATGATACGGACGACATAACGGGCGAAGGCGTCTGCACCGTCGATCTGTCGGAAATTTTCAATTTTCAACCGAAACGGAAAGATCCGCGGGTACTCAAAAATATCGAGGCAAGGAAGCGATCGCTTCGGCAATGGTTATCCGTTTATCAAAACACACAGCGTCCGTTGGAATTGCCGCACTGCGAAAAGGGCGGGAAGGATTTTGAAAACATTTTCTACGAAACCTTTCGCCCGTTTTATCGGCAGTTGCACGCGGAAGCGACGGCGTGCGGTCGGTTGTTGAAGGAGCGGTATGTTGCGTTTCGGCGCGAATACGGTTATCTCACGTATGATGATTGTATTGTGTTTGCGCAACGCATTTTGGAAACCGATGGAGCAAAGACGTTTTATCAAAAGAAACCGCTGTATATTCTCCTGGATGAGGCGCAGGATACCGATCGCGCGCAATTTCGTTTCCTGCAAACAATGATTACCCTGCATCCGCATAATCGCTTTTCGATGGTCGGCGATCCGCAACAGTCCATTTACAGTGCTCGGGCGGATGTTCGGGATTATTTGGAGCTTCATCGATCTCTTGTACAATCGAAACGTTGCGAGGAATTGGTGTTTTCGGAGACCTTCCGTTGCCCGCCGACGGTTGTATCCGAATTGAATGCGCGCTTCCCGAAGATTTTTGAGGATCCGAAGCAGGTCAGGTACGTTCCTTTGCATTCGTCCGTTGGGCACGACGGTTGCGTGAAGGAAATTGCGGTTCCGTATGAAAGCGAAGAAGGGAAAGTTGCCAAAGAAGATGCGGTTGCGCTTGAAGCGCGTGTGCTGTCGAATTTTTTAACCGTCTATTTACAACAATATCCGCACGATTTATCCGACATTTGCATTTTATCACCGCGGAACGAATGGTTGCGTGAGTTGAAGGATCCTTTGGAAGCATTCGGTTGGAAACTGCAACTGCATTCGGAGCAGGCGACGGGTCGCGACAATGCGCTGTTTTGTAACGTCCTTGCCGCAATCCACTGCATCAACTTCCCGCAGGATACCTTTGATGAAGCGGGCTTGCTCCGTGAAACCTTCGGCTGTTTCGACGAAGCCCTCGCGTATGTGTTTAATTCCGATCGGGTGTGTTGGACAAACGATGCGGAGCGGTTCAAAGGCGATTGTTCGGAAGAGCGCGGGCAGGGCGCGTCGACGATTGACCACCTTTTCGGCGGGCAACCGTCATGTGCTTCGGAACGAGAGGCAAGTTTTGCGATGCCAACGGATGCGCGTTGCGGAATCCCGTCTGGGAATGTATTAAAATTTCCCTTAAACCCTCAAACAACGGATGACATCAAAGCAACCCAAGACGTACGGCGATGGTGGCGACAGACGTTGAAAGAAATCTCGGAACAATCGCTGTGTGCCGGAACGGTGCGGTTGATTGAATTTTTTAGGGCTTTGGTTTCGCCGACACCGAAGGATGCGTATTTTGAGGATGTTTTGCTTGAAACAGCGTTTCAAACGCAACAGCTCGGGCAATCGCGGTTAGCGTTGGAACGGCGTTTGCGGGCGCATTTAAACGAAAAAGCGGAAACGGAAGAGGAAATTCAATTGGACGCGTTGCAGGGATTTTCGTGCCACAAAGCGAAGGGGTTGGAATGGAAGACAGTGATTATGCCGTTTTTTGACCGTTCCGTCCGTTATCAAACGCCGCATTATCCCTGCGCGTATCGCGGTCAAATGTTGTGGAATAAAAAAGATGCCGAAGCTTCGGAGCTCGCTTCCGATCGTCGACTCGAACTGCAACGTTTGCTGTACGTTGCCTGCACGCGCACAAAGGAGGATTTGTTTTTTATGCGCGATGTCGCTCTTTGGAAATCGGAAGCCGCGTGTCCGTCATGGGGTGCTTTGTATGATGCGGAAGAGGAGATGCGATCGGTTTAAAAGTACCCGATATTTGCGTTTTGTTGTAAAATTTTTTAAATTACAGCTATGGGTTACGGAAATTTTTTACAAAAGGCGGAAGCATTTTGCGCACAATACGGTTTAACGTTGGCGCAGGCGGTATGCATTTTGTCGGCGATCGTCGGACTGGTATGTTTTTTAAGGCGTTTTCGTTTAAACCGAAAATCGCTCTTCTCGTCGCACGAACTGAAGATTGTGGAATCGAAATCGCTCGGTAATCGGCAATTTTTGTTGGTCGTTTCCTACGAAAGCGAAAAATTCCTCCTCGGCGTTTATCCGAACGGCATGCGGTTTTTGTCGAAGTTAGGTACAGATAAAGATATTGCCTCGAAAGCGGATCCGTCGAGTCCGAACGTACCGCCTCTTTAAACAAGCTCCGTAAAAAAGGAGTGCTTCGAAAAAAAACGGCAGGTACGGGTGCCGCGGGTGCCTGTCCTTTTAAAAAAAGTTGTCGGCATAAGGTACTGCGGATGTTTTTTTTAGAGAATACGGGTGTGAAGTATTGCAAAGATCTTTGTCTCTGCGAATAAAATTTGTAAAACAGCGGGATACGAGGGCACCCCTTAAAAAAGGTAGGGCGGAGTACAGTTTTTCCACAAACTCCGAGTGACGCTCACGGGCAGGCATTTCTCTCTATTATGGTACTTTTTGTATTTCTCTTCTATATCTTTATATGTACGTATGTACGGAGGCGACTAAACAAAAATTTTAAAAAAAACGCAAAATTTCAAAAAATTTGTAACTTTTGAGCCGTCTTATTATAATAAAATTATGAACAAACACATTGAACGATTTTTGGAGCAGGACGGCGGGCGGTTGTCGAAGCACGTCTGCAAGACGATTGCGAAAGAGAAATTATACCTGCCGGGAGCGGATTTTATCGAGCGCGTTTGGATGAACAGCGACCGTTCGAACGCCGTTCTCAATAACATGGCGCGGCTGTATCATCACGGGCGTCTGGGCGGAACGGGGTATCTGTCGATTTTGCCCGTCGATCAGGGCGTGGAACATTCGGCGGGTGCCAGCTTTGCGCCAAATCCCGATTATTTTGACCCCGAAAATTTGGTGCGTTTGGCAATGGAAGGCGGTTGCAACGCGATTGCTTCCACTTACGGCGTCTTGTCGGGCGTTTCGCGGAAGTATGCGCATAAAATTCCGTTCATTGTTAAACTCAATCACAACGAACTTTTAACGTATCCGAATAAATTCGACCAAATTTACTTCGCTGACGTGGAGCAGGCGTGGGATATGGGAGCGGTTGCGGTCGGTGCGACGATTTACTTTGGTTCGGAAGAATCGAGTCGTCAAATCGAAGAAACGGCGGCGGCATTTGCCCGTGCGCACGAATTGGGATTGGTGACGATTTTGTGGTGCTATTTAAGAAATTCGGCATTTAAAGCCGATAAAAATTACCACACGAGTGCGGATATGACGGGACAGGCGAACCACCTCGGCGCAACGCTCGGCGCGGATATCGTGAAGCAGAAGTTGCCGACGAACAACGGCGGGTTTAAGGCGTTGAATTTCGGCAAAACGCACGAAAAGGTCTATTCGGAACTCACGACCGATCATCCGATCGACCTGACGCGTTACCAGGTGGCGAACGGTTATATGGGGCGCGTCGGTTTGATTAACTCGGGCGGCGCTTCGGGGAAGGATGATTTTCATGACGCCGTTGAGACCGCGCTGATTAACAAGCGTGCCGGCGGGACGGGGCTCATTTTGGGGCGAAAAGCCTTTCAGCGACCGTTTAAAGAAGGCATCGAGTTGTTGCACGCGGTACAAGATGTCTACCGGGAGCCTTCGATTACCGTAGCTTAGAATTTGTTATTCACAGTTATTCTTGTTTTTCATTGTTATTCGCAAAACGGCTGCCGAAAGGCAGCCGTTTTGTGGTTTTTAGGGAGGGAATGAATTTTTGTGCTTTTCGAAAGAAATGTTTTTTAACGGACAGCAAATATATTGGAAAGGTGCAGATTTGAAATTGCAAAACGAGCGCGGAAAGCCGAAAATATCCGCGTGAGATCTATCGATAAAGAGAAAAAATTGGAACAATCGTCGGCTGTTAAAGAAAGCAATGCTTCCAAAAAATTGCATGTTAAAATGGATCATTGCTTCGGGATTGGATATTTGGAGCATACGTTCGATTTTACAAAGGGTAATGTTGTGACCGTCTATGCACACAACGGTGTCGGCAAAAGTTCGTTTTGCAAAGCAATGGAGTTGTACGCCAAAGGGCGTGCCGAGGAAATTAGGGATGAATTGTACGGAGAAAGACAAAAGGTTCCAGATATCAGTAACTTACCGGTTGCGAGCAGTCTCAGACATCAAGATTATCTCGGGAAGTTGGCTTTTCAAAAGATCAGATATGTTGAAGAATTTATTCCAACTCAAGGCACCATCGAAGTAACGGATGAAAACGGTGATGTTAAACCGGAATGCATAAAAGTATTCGGAAGGGATTTCGACAAAACAATTACGACCGATGAAATGCAACAGCAACTGTGTTGGTTGCTTGATAAGCAAAAAAACGCGGGAGTGACGAATGAGAATAATTTTTTAAATCTTTGCACCTTCCTTTTGAAAAAAAGGACGGCGATGCCTGTATGGTTTTTATCTCGCGAAGAAAAAGTGTCTTACAATCAGACTCGAACCCGTTTCGTGTGTGCCGTTGCGAAATCTGACGGGGAATATGAACAGAAATGTTCGCTTGAGGATTTTCAAAAAGTTGCAAGCGGCGGAGAGAAACGTGTCGTTAATTTTTTGTATTTCCTGGGGAAGTTGGGTGAGTTTGAACAAAGCGTAAAAACAGAGAAAACGAAATTTGTCATTTTGGATGATATTGCCGATATGTTCGACAGTCGAAATCGAATGGCAATGATTGAATATCTGCAGTCTCTCGCAGAGGTGCCTTCCAATATCTGTTGGATCATTTTTTCGCACAACTATGATTTTTGTCGTTGTTTATCCAATCGATTGGGATTGCCGAGAAGTAATCGATTAGTTGCAACCAAACGAACGGAAAATCTCAAAAATATCGTTACGGTATCGGAGGATAAATATCAAAAGCCCGAAAATCCGTTTCGATATTTACGGGAGAATGTATGTGAACCGAAATGTTTTTTGGCACTTATTCCGTTCGTGCGACAGTTGATATATTTTACGAGGGACGTCAGTCATGCGAAGGTGAAGCGTGATGAAACGATTTTGACGCGCTGTCTGCATTATTTTTGTAAGAGAGAATGTGAAAAAGATGAACCGTATACGGAGGACGTTACGATCGATACCATTACTAAAATCTTCGGGAAATATGTTGATTTTAGGGAAGACAAACTGACTTTCAATAAAAACGATACCGTGTACGCATTGCTGAAAGATATATGTGAAACGATTTCGTTGTCGGTGTCGGGACAAATATCGGATTTGGATGAAAACTTAAACAAAACAATTTCCGGGCAACAACCATCTGAAGTTATCCCGTTCGACAAAGGCATCGTTGCGTTGGAAGATAAGGTTGTTTTGGCGATGGGGATTCGTTTGTCGGCGGAAAAATTCATGTTGGATGCGGGAGCATCGGTTGAGGATATTTCCAAAAATCGAACGAGGGAATTGATGAAAAGTTTCGGTAAAAAAAATCCCGGTGATTTGAAGATGGTGCATTCATTGGATTGTCTTGTTGCTGTACTCCCCGATTTTGTGCATATGAATGCCTTTCACTATGAACCGTTGATCGATTTGGACGGTTCGGAATTGGCGGAGTATTACTGGTATTTTAAATCGGTAACGGAGACAAAAAAGGTACCCCAAAAATGAATGTATCGTAGATAAAATACGTTACGGAACGTCAGAAACCTCCCAATGCTCTCCTTTCGTGTTTAACTCCTTTGCGACGTCGAAGCTGCTTCCTCATCGGCACAATACGCGCCGTTCCCCCTGGCGGGGAAAGCGGGACTCGAACCCGCGACCTACGGTTTAGAAAACCGCAGCTCTATCCGCTGAGCTACTTCCCCGCAATTTCAACGCCGATCTCAAAAAAACGGTATCGGCAAAAACTGGTGCCGGGGAGTGGATTTGAACCACCGACCAAAGGCTTATGAGTCCTCTGCTCTGCCGCTGAGCTACCCCGGCGGGCAACAGCTTTATTATTTTCCGTGTTGACGGGAGGTCAAGATAAATACAGGTTGTTTGGCGGTGGGGTGTGTTAGTGGAAGCGTATGTTACGTACGTATTTCAGGAAAGATCCGAAATTTTGAATAAACGGAGAATGAATGTGCTCCGAATTAAAGAGAACAAACAGAAATGGAGGTATGTATGAACGGATGATGAATTTCTATTTGAAGACGATGTATTGGAACTGTTGCCTGCCTGTTGTGCTCCATTTGTTGCGAAATGTGTTGTTCCGTTGAACGGTCGATGTTCAAAAGTCGCCTTCTCCCATCGTTTTTTGAGCATCTCCCATAACAACCGTCCGCAAATGTGGCGAACCTGCCTCCCGAAGCTCATCACCCTTAAAACAACGCGCTTGCGGCGGCACCGACTGCCGTAACGGGTCCGGAATTGGAAACGCTGTTGACGGCACCGTCGACTTTATCCAGTGCGGCTTCGGCTTTCTTGTACAGCGAATCGTCGGAAATAATCCGTCCCAACGTACTGTGTTCGTTGTTGAGACGGGCGGAAAATTCCTTCAAATTTTTCACCACGGTATCGAAATTATTCATCAATGCATCGAACGACTGCGAGGTCTTCGGATCGTAGAGTAATTTTCCGACGAGACCCTGACCGTTTTCGATGTTTTTCGCAATATCCGACAGCGATTGGATCATATCATTGAATTGTTCATAGGCGTGTTCGTCGTAAATCAGCTTTCCCAACGTGCCCTGTCCTTCGGTAACGTGTCGCGTGATCGTGTTGATGTTTTGGGTGATTTCGGAGCAATTATCAACGACATTGGACAGTTTTTCGCGATTGTTTCGGAAAAAGTCGCCGATGTCACGCAAGCCTTCCAGCGGGTTGTTTTTTGAAAAATTTTCTTCAACGTTCGCCAAAATGCGATCGAGACGTTCGCCGACGGAACCGAATTTTTGGAGCATGGCACCGACGTCGATCGGATTTTGGGTTTTAAGCGTTTCGTTCGGTTGCAACGGATTTCGGCTGTTTCCCGGAAGAATTGCGATGTAGTTGGCACCGAGCAGTCCCGCCATGGAGATGGTGGCGACGGAATCAGACGGAACGGAAAATTTCTTATCGATGCTCAGCATCGCAACCGCAAGGTTCCCGCGCAATGATGCGTCGGTAACACTGCCGATGCGGACACCCGCCAGCCGTACGTCGTCGCCGATTTGCAACTGTTTCAAATCCTTAAATGTTGCGTACACAAGGTAAGTTTGTCGGTTGTCTTTGACATTTAAGCGGTTCAGTGCCTGATAAACAACGAACGTCAGTGCGACGCCGAACAGGGTAAAAATGAGCACTTTCAGAGTTTCGAAGATGTGTTTCATAACAAAAAGGACGGGAATTGCGGATGGTCGAGGTTAATCGTCGGATTAAGAAAGTTTTTAATAAACGCATTGTCGGAATGCAACAGCGTTTCAGGCGTATAAATTTCTCCCAGCGTACCGTTTTGCAGAACACCGATGTGATGACCGATGCTTTTCGCGAGCAAAATATCATGCGAAGCGATGACGGTCGTAATGCCCATGCGGCGATTGACGGAACCGATCAGTTCGATGATGGAGGAAGCGGTCAGCAAATCCAGTTCCGACGTCGGTTCGTCAAACAGCAAAACATCGGGTTCCATCAGCAGACCGCGCGCCAATGCCACGCGTTTTTTCATGCCGCCCGATAAAGATGACGGCATTTGGTTTTCGATGCCTTTTAAATTCAGCATTTCGAGCATCCGTTCGATGCGTTTGGTCATTTCCTTTTCGGAACAGAGGCGGTGTTCCCGAAAATAAAGTGCCAAATTGTCGAAGATGGAAAGGGAATTAAACAGCGCGCCGGCTTGGAAGACCAACCCGAGGACGTACTTGTTTTTGCGCTTCACTTCTTTTAACGGCGTGCCGTTGATGCAAATGCTTCCCGACGTTGCTTCATCTAAGCCGGCGATTAAACGCAACAGTACGCTTTTGCCGGTACCGCTCGGACCCATAAGAACGAAAATTTCTTTTGGTTGTACGGAAAAATTCAAATCATTGAGCACGGTTTTCCCGTTAAACACCCGGGTGAGGTGTTGCATTTGGATGCCGACCGCCGCTCGCTTTTCCGCCGTCATGTTAAAAAGTCTTTCCTACAACAGCCATTTGGAGACGAAAAAGTCGCACGTCAAAATCGCGACCATGGTTTGTACAATCGTGCTTGTGACGGAAGCACCGATTTCGCGCGGTCCCCCGCGGGTGCGCAGACCGACGGCGCAACTGACGGCAATGATAACCAGCGCAAACAGTTCCGCCTTTATCAGTCCGTCGTTAATACTTTCGATATCCACAAATTGCTTCAAGCTGCGCCAGTAAATACTGCCGTTGATGCTGATAATATCGACGGAATGCACCACGATCCAACCGCCGACCCAACCGAGGATGTTTGAAAAAATTGTCAGCAACGGCATCATCAGTAAGCCTCCGAGGAGGCGCGGCATGACCAGCAGGCGCACGGGGGATAAATTCATGGTTTTTAAAGCGTCGATTTCCTGATAAACGGACATGGAAGCCAATTCGGCGGTGATTGCAGAGCCGACGCGCCCCGTCAGCAGAAACGCCGTCATGAGCGGTCCGAGTTCGCGGCACATCGACAAGCCGACGATGCTTCCGAGAAAGTTTTGCGCACCCGGCACCTTGTTCAAACTGTAGCCCGTTTGCAGTGCCAAAATACCGCCCATGAACAGACTCAGAATGCCGACAATCGGCAACGTTTGATACCCCATGTTGCAGGCGTGTTGCATGCACCGCCCCCATTGGCGCGGCAAAAAACGCAGTTCGCCGATCGTTTTGAACAGCAGAACCAGTGCGTATTGCCAATCTTCGAGGATTTTCATCATCTTCCGCGAGCCTTGCGTTGCTTTGGCGACCGAGCCGGAAGCCAAAACAGCCGCAGGGACACCCTCCCCTCTATTTTCTTATATTCGAACAATCCTTTCAACAGGGAAAAACTTTTACCTTGCGGCGTTTTCGTAAAGCGTAATAGGAAAAAAAGATGCAAATCCAGCTCATGCGTATCGAGACGTCGGTATTCTTGGAAGAGGTTGAATAAAACACCGTAACGCACAACATCGCCGTTTTTTTCGTAACGAAACAGATGGAACAGCGGGTTGTAAATGTCCCGAACGAGCGGATTTTCCGGAAAAAAGACGTTGAACGGACTGAGAATTTGAAGCTGTTTGCGACCTTGACCGTTGTTCCAACTGCTGAAAAACGGCCAAAAGTGGCTTTTTTTTCCCAGCAAACGCCCCGTGTGATGCGCGTACTGTTCCTGGTTCCATACCAAAAAGTACAAAACCTGCTGTTGTTGCACGTCGATGTTGCGTTCGATCCACGATTGCTCTTTCAACAGTGGCCACAAACGCCATGTCTTTTGATAATGTTGCTTTTTTCGTTCCGAATGCGTGTAAAACGGTGCCCAACGATTGACCATTCGCCGTTCTCCGCGCCCCTGCACCCACAGCGGCCACAGAATGCGATGTTCTTCATAGTTCGGATCCTGTTCCCGACGGTGCCCGAAAAACGGCCAAACGATGCTCAAATCTTTGACCTTCGAGCTTTTTTCGTACGCGTAAAACGGTAAAAAACCTTTCTTTATGTGCTGTTTGTCGTAAAAACGATGGTCGTATCCGAGCGGCCAAAGGAAGTAGCGCAAATCCTTTTTGTCGTTATAAAAATGACCGCCGAGCGGATAGAAGGCAAATCCGCGCGTTGCACCGCCGCGTTTGTTCAGGATAGGGAACGGGAACCATTGATTGACGTCGCCGCTTTTGTGTGTTTTCACGTACAGCGGCCAACCGCACCAGTCGATGCACTGTTTGCCGAACATGTTTTTAATGGTTCCGCCGAGCGGCCAGACGGCGGTGTAGTCGTCTTCGCCGTAACCGCGTTTATAGAAATAAAACGGGAAAAAATAGCCTTCGCGGCAGGTTTTTCGATCTTCGATTTTGGTATCGTAGCGGCACAGCGTGAAGAAACAATAACCGTAGCGTCGGTTCGGTCGATAAAAATCCTGCCCGAACGGATAAAGGAAGTTGTTTTCGATGCCGTTCGGTTTTTCGTAACGGGCAATGAGCGGACGAACGAAGAACTTTTGTTTGTTCGGTTCGGTGCGTGTTTCGATGAGCGGATACGCCGGTTGCCTCGGTACAATGTGCAGGTTTGGTTCAAAAGAAGAAGTTTCCGGCGATATGACGGACGGACGGATGCGCCTGCGAATGTGACGCCGATGTTTTTTGCGGAATACGCCGTCTTCCTCCGGCGGATGAAGCATGCGAAACGGTTCCGATGGCGTCGGTGAACGTTGTTGCGGTTCGGAAGCCGTTCCATTTTTTTCAACAAAAGCTGTCTCGGGAGTGACTTTTGCCTCAGTCGTACTGAGTGCAAACGTTGTCTCTTGTCCGAAAAATGCGATTAAGAGCAAAACGCACGCAACCGCTTTCCGACGCAACCGCTCCATGGTACATCCTTTATTATACCATAGGGCATGGTGCGATGCAGTTATTTCATGTGAACGGGTACCTGCAGTTTCTCCAAACGTCGTTGTGCCGCTTCCGACTGCACATCGCCCTGCCAGCGGCGCAAATCGAAGAAAATGACGTACGCCATCAGCCCCAGAAACAGCATGACGAACACGTTTTGAATGCCGAGAATACACTTCGGCGGCAGGGGTTTTCGGCGAAGTTTTTCAATCACGGCGAATAAAATATGTCCGCCGTCGAGCACCGGAATAGGGAGTAAATTCAAAATCGCGAGGTTAATGTTTAAGATGACCATGAACCACAGCAGGCGTCGAAAATCATCGATCGAAAAGCGGTGCAACACGCGCATGATGCCCGGTGCGCCCATGAGATGCTTCATTTTGACGTCGGAATTGCGATTAACGAGGCATCCGAGCGTTTCGAAAGTGGAACCGATTGCTTTTTTAAATTGTCCGAAGGGGCTGTCGTGAATGGTTTGCATCGGTTGCGCGAAGGCAATCCCGACCCGTTGAACGGTTTCCGCCGGATGCACCGTGACGGTTTCGCCGTCGTTTGGCAACACAACGATCCTTCGAAGACCATGCGATTCGACTTCCAGCATGATCGAACGGGCGGTCGTTGTTTTGATGAGCTCCGACAGCTGTTGCGCATTTTGAACCGAAATGCCGTTGCAGGTTAAAATGTGCCCTTCGTTCGGAACGGCGGAAAATTTGTCACCGACGGTATTGAGCAGATAAACACCGTCCTCGCCTTCATAACCGTCGATGTAATCTGTTTCGTTCCCGTAGCGCAACCAACCGCGCGTTTGAATTTCGGTCTTGGTTTCGCACGCAATGCGCATCTTTTCGCCATTGCGTTCGACCAAGAACGTAACCGTCTGCGGCTTCTTTTTATTCAGATACTCCCGCAAATCCATGATCGAATACAGTGGAACGTCACTGACCTGCAACAGCTTGTCGCCCTTGCGCAGACCGCTTTTTTCGGCAAACGAACCCGCTTCGAACGCTTCGATGATGAGTTCCTGTTGCGGTGCCGCGATACCGCTGAAACGTACCTCGTCTTTCGTAACGGGATTGGTTTGAACCCGCATCAAATCCAGGATTGCTTTGAAGATGTTGCCGTTGCGTTTATAGGTGACTTCCGCCTGCGGTCGTTGACTTTTATCGTGTCCCGTGCTCAGAATGATGCGTTTTTCGATGTCCGAAAACGCTTCGATCGGCGTACCGTCGACCGCCAGGATTTCATCGCCCTGCTTCAAGCCCGCTTTGGCGGCGGGCGTTTCGATATTGTTGTAAGTCGGCAGAACATAACCGAGCGTGCGCGTCCGCTCCTGCGCGGGTGTTCTTAAGCCCACCACCCACAGCAGACAAGCGAGCACAAAGGCAAACAAAATGTTAAAAACGGCACCCATGACCGCCACCAAACACTTGCTGGTGAAGGAAATCGGTTGCAGCGTGTCGTTCTCTTTGCCTTCGAGGATCGGGATTACGCCCATCTGCGGCAATGCCACATACCCCCCGATCGGGAACAGCGCCAGGCAGTAGGTGGTTTCGCCGCGCTTCCACGAGAATAAACTCGGTCCGAAACCGATGGAAAACTTCGGCACGCGCAATCCGCGCTTTTTGGCGATCCAAAAATGTCCGAATTCATGGATAAAAATCGAACCGCCGAAAAAAAACAGCATCCAGAAGATGCCCCAAAGATTTCGGAAAAGTTCCATAAAGTCGATCATTCCTATGGTGAATATTCGGTGTTAAAAGGCAATGTTAATCGGAGATCGAGGGATAGGGTGCCAAGAAACCTGTGGCATCTGCGTACGTTTCATTCTTCACTCATAATGGCTCCAACAGCGCAAAAACGTAACCTGACCGCCGTTAACACGATACACCAAACGGTGCTGTTGATTGATACGCCTTGAATAAGTATTTACCTCGCCCTTCAATTTTTCATACGGCGGCGGCGTTTGAAAAGGATTGTTTATAACGATTGCGATGAGTTTTTTAATGATCGGAACCAATCCCGAGCTTCTGGCAGTTTCAACATCCTTCTTAAACTGTTTCTTGAAAAAGAATTTCATATACCGAGGGCTTTGAACAGTTCTTCCGCATTATGGAACTCTTGTAACCGTCCCTCTTTGATGTCGATTTCCGCCTGTTTGGATTCCGCGATGACCTCCTCAATCGGATACGGTTTGACCTCCTCGTCTTCGTCCGTCGTTTCCATGGTATCCTCCATCCATCCGCGAACGTAGCGGCTGACGGAAGTCTTTCGTTTTTTCGCC
>JAEESJ010000011.1 GCA_016286235.1 Opitutales bacterium
ATTGCTCCGATAAATATATTTCGACGTTTGGACGTAACGGTTACCGCATGCAACCCGTCCTTCGCGTAACCGATTTTGGTTGTGTTCCGATTCTCTGCATCCGTTTATACGGAAGATGTCGGAAAATCTTCAATCGAAAAACAAAGACGCTTTTCAAACCCGCTTCGGAAAGTGGTTTCCGGCAACGAAGGCGGTATGTTAAAATGACGGAGTATATGCGAGGAAGTTTTTTTGATTTTCGATCGCGAGGCAGGCGGGTGCATTTCATATTCCAACCGTCATACGCAAGCAGGTCGGAGGCGATCGATGTTTTCCTTAACACAAACCGAAACGTGTGTTCCGTTCCGCTTCTTCACATGAACCTTGCATACTTATATATATCACATGTGCCTTTTCGAAATGCGCGCGCCGTCGGAATTCAAATATATCGACGCAATGACGAGACACAAAGCGTCCTGCCTTCGCGAACGCTCCTTGTTGCAGAGGTTCCCGTGGCATGCCCGGCGTTCTTACCGCATTTTATATTTCAACTGCCGCAACGGCGAATAACAATCGCGCGATAAATTGGTCAGCAGACCGATAAAACAGGCGTTGGTGACCAGATTCGAACCGCCGTAGCTCAAAAACGGCAAGGCGAGTCCTTTAGTCGGCAATAATCCCGTAATAACGCCCAAATTAAGAAACACCTGCGTTATCAGGAAACAGACGGTGCCCAAACCGATATAAAATAAAAACGGTTCTGTGCGGGCGCGGGTAATTTTTAACCCCCAAAAGGCGATGCTGCCGAAACACAGCAGGACGATAAACATATGAACAATTCCGAGTTCTTCCGCCAAAACGGCACCGATAAAGTCCGTATGCGCTTCGGGGAGAAAGAAAAACTGTTGGCGTCCCTGACCGAGACCGCAACCGAACCAACCGCCGGACGAAAACGCCAACAGACTTTGCCATAATTGATAGCCGCTTCCAGTACGATTGGCTTCGAGATCCAGAAACGCCAGAACGCGATTGAGGCGGATGGGATTTTGATAAATCGCAACGCCGAACAACAATAATGCACCGATCGCGGCAGGCAGGATATGGATCCAACGGATGCCGCGCACAAACAGCATCAATGCCGCAACCGTTCCGAACAACGCCGTGGTTCCGAAATCGGGTTCGAGCATCAGCAATGCGCAAAACACGCCGACGCACGCGATCGGTCGCACAAAGCCTTTGAGAAAGCTCTTTTCATGCATGTGATTTGTAAGGAAGTAAGAAAAAAAGAGGATGAAACCGACTTTTGCCGGTTCGGACGGTTGGAAACGCAAACTGCCGCTTCCGATCCAACGTCGCGAACCTTTAATGCAACGACCGAGTCCCGGGATAAATACCGACAGCAGTAATCCGATCGTCAGCAACCCGATCCACGGTCCGAAGCGTTCCAATTTTCGAAGCGGGAAAAAGGTGAAAATCAAAAAACAAACACCCGCGACACCGCACCAGGCGCATTGTTTTATAAAGTACGTGTAACCGTGTACCAACGGCTGTGTCGCACTGCACAGCATCAATAACCCGTAAGTCAGTAAAATAAGGCTGCAAAAAAGAAGTCCGCTACGGGCACTTCCTAAATCATATTTCATTGCACATCCAGCGGAACCACCGGCATGTCTTTGTTTTCTTCGAACAAATCTTTGAAATCATCTTCCTCAAATGTCGAAGACGGTTTGGGAGCATCGGAAACGTCGGATTTGGAAGCATAAGGTTCTTCTTCGCGATGTCTTTCGACGGGCATTTCTTCGTATCGCGGTTCCGAAAAAGACCGCGTTCGAACGGGCTCTTCAAAGGATTTTTTGGAATAGGAAGATTTTCTTTCCGTTGTTCGAGACCGCTCCTTCAGCCGCAACACCTGACCAACCTGCAACTGCTCCGGGTTTTTTAAATCATTCAGCCGCGTCAATTCCGCTACCGACCGACGGCAACGTTTTGCAATGATCCATAAACTGTCGCCCGCCTGCACCGTATAGGTATCGCCTTCGATGGGAGCCGCGTCGGATTTGGACGTATGCGAGGATTTTTCTTTAACGGGAGCCGTTCCCGAAAGATATAACTTCTGACCGACGTAAATCATATCCGATTTGAGGTGATTTTGTTCGCGTAACTTGGCAACGGTCGTGCCGAACTTTTTGGCAATTTTACCGAGCGTATCGCCCTTTTGAACCGAATAAATACCGTCCTCCGACGCAAACGACGCCGAAGCACTTTTCGGCACCAAAATCATCTGACCGATCGACAGGGTTGCGTTACGGTCAAAACCGTTCATCTGTTGCAGTTCGAACAGAGAAATTTGAAAACGTTTGGCGATCTTCGAAAGCGTATCGCCCTTGGCAACGCGGTACGGTTCAACCTCTCCCGAAAGAGAAGGTGCCGCGGAAGAACCGCCCTGCGGAATGGCGAGTACCTGCCCGACGCGGAGTTTATTTTTGTTTTTAAGCTGATTTTCCTGCATTAACTGCAACACCGAAACGTGAAAACGATGCGCAATTTTTGTCAGCGTATCGCCTTTGCGCACTACATAGGTCGTACTCCCAGCCGGTACAATCGGCGAAACTGTCGGCTCCTCTACGGGTATCGGTTCAAAAACGGGCTCTTCAACCACAATCGGACGGCGCGGCGTTGCGCGAACGGGCTTCGCAGGCTCTTCGGGTACATCCGTGACATTTTCGCTTTCGGAAGTTCCGACAACGGTCGAATTCTCGTTTGTGACGGTCTCGGGAGAAGATTTCTGCCACAAATGGCACCCCTGTAACAGCAGACACGCCGCCGATAAAAAAACGCGCCCGAGGTATTTTTGAATGGGAAAAAAGAAACGCATATGTACCTCTCATGATAACCGATGCGCGTTTAATGACAACTTTTTTATGCGCTTTTCAGTGCCCGTTTTTTTGAATTGAGCCCCACCGTTGAATTTCGAAGGTGTCGGTTTTTTTCACAATTTCCTCTTTTTGGAAAAGGTGTTCGAACGGCGGAAAAAACGCATCGCCGTCGTACGTTTGGAAAATGACCGACAGAAGCAGTTCATCGCAAAGCGGCAACAGTTGCGCATAAATCGAAGCTCCGCCGCAGACCCATACGGTTTCGACGGTCGCCGGAATTTGTGAAATGTCGGTGATGACGTGAATATCCTCCGCGGGAAATGCCCGATGCGTCAAAACGTATGTGGTGCGTTGCGGCAACGGACGCGATCTCATCGATTCGAAGGTTTTGCGCCCCATCAATAATGTTTGATGCAGGGTGGTTTGCCGAAAATGTTGCAATTCTTCCGGCAGATGCCACGGCAACCGATTATTCCGACCGATGACGCGGTTGGATGCCATGGCGGCGATGGCTTTAAAGGTTACCATTAAACAGCAACCTCTGCTTTGATGGTCGGATACGGATCGTAATTTTCCAATCGAAACGATTCGTACGTAAAATCGTTAATATCCGTCACGTTTGGATCCAGCGTCAGCGTCGGGAGCGGTTTCGGTGAGCGCGACAGTTGCGTTTGAACGGCTTCGAAGTGATTTTTGTAAATATGCGCATCCCCCAACGTATGAATGAAGACACCCGGTTTTAAACCGCATACCCGTGCGACCATGTACGTCAAAAGCGAGTAAGATGCGATGTTGAACGGAACGCCAAGAAACAAGTCCCCGCTGCGCTGGTACAGCTGGCAATCGAGCCGACCGTTGGTGTGGACGTAAAACTGAAAAAAAGCATGGCACGGAGGCAATGCCATGGCTTTTAACTCACCGACATTCCATGCAGAAACAATGTGTCGCCGACCGAACGGTTCTTTCTTAATGCTTTCAATGAGGGTCTTTATTTGATCCGTCGTTTGCCCGTCGGCGCCTTTCCAATGCCGCCATTGGGCACCGTACACCGGACCGAGATTACCGTCCGCATCCGCCCATTCATTCCAAATGCGAACATTGTTTTTCCGTAGAAATCGAATGTTGGTTTCGCCTTTGAGGAACCACAGCAGTTCGTAGGTGATCGATTTGAAATGTACCTTCTTAGTTGTCAGCAACGGGAAGTTCTTGGAAATATCAATACGCATCTGCGCCCCGAAAATACTGACGGTTCCGACGCCGGTACGATCTTTACGTTCTTCGCCGTGATCGAGAACGTGTTTTAAAAGATCCAGGTAAAGTTGCATAAGGTCTTTAAAGAATACGGTCGAAAAGTTTTAATTAAATTTACTCGGATTGCTTCGGCCGAAAGTCGCAAAAATGTGCCCCGAAACGGAAGGGAACGAGCCATCGAAGAGTTTTATTCTTTTGACAATAATGAAAAATCGAAAAAATACGGAATTTTTTGCAACAAGAGCAATCTTTCTATAGCCCCAATCCCCTGCGACCGTTGGCGAGCTGTTCCTGCAACGCCTCTTGGAATTGGATCATATCTTCCTGCGACGGGCGGTAACCGATTTGCGTCGGGCTTAACGAAAGCCGACCGAGCGCATCTAAGCCCCAGGTTGCCGTTTTGCCGTCGGAGAACGTGACGGTTCCGTTGACGACCTTGCCGGGACGGGTAACGGGATCGACGGAAACGCGCACCGTACCGCCGCCTTCGTCGATGACATCGCCTTCGATCGGATCGGTCAAAGTTTGCGGTTTTTGTTCGGGTGCCGACGGCTTCGGTTCCGCCAATTCCAGCGCATAATCATCCATCAGGAAGCGTGTTTCAAGGTAGGTCAAACGCATTCCGAACGTACTATTGATATACGTTTGAAGTTCACCGACGGAGCGCAACTTCCGTGCCTCGGCACGCATTTGTTCGATTTGTTCCGGTGTAAAGTTCGGTTGGGTCATGATGTGAAAGATTTGAACGCCTTCATCGTAAAATTTCCGGGAAAACATTCAAGCGTTAACCCGTACCGCGTTGAAACGGCATATTACAGATGTCGATGGAACGGATAAAAGGAGATTCGAAATACCGACAACGGTTTTCTCTTTTAGGCGCAACGCCGCGAAGTACTTTTTGAAGTCGCAGTATTCAATTCTTCCGAACGAGCTTCTGTTGCAAAAATTGTAACGTTCGTTTGGTAGTCGGCTCCTGTTGCAGAACGGCTTCAACGGCTTTGCAGGCGTGAATAACGGTTCCGTGGTCGCGTCCGCCGAACGCCGCGCCGATTTCCTTCAGCGGTGCCGACGTCAAAACCCGGCACAAATACATGGCGACCTGCCGCGGGAACGCCACCGTCTGCGGACGTTTTTTACTCAGCAAATCCGCCGGCGAAACGTGGTAGAAGTCGCAGATTTGCTTCTGAATATCCTCAATGGTCACCTGTGCCGCAAGCTCTTCTTGAAAAATATCGCAGAGAATGTCTTCGATTTTATCGAGCGATACATCCGTTGTGTGAAGTAATTGCTGATAGCCGGCGATACGGTTCAGCGCGCCCTCCATTCGACGAACGTTGCGCGTGACGCGTTGTGCCAGAAATTCGATGGTCGGCGCATTGAGCGTCAAATGCATCGCCTGCGCCTTTTTGGTCAAAATCGCCACGCGTGTTTCGAAATCAGGCGCCTGAACGTCGCACACCAAGCCCCACTGAAAGCGCGATACGAGGCGACTTTCCAGGCTTGCGATTTCCGAAGCGGGGCGATCGCTGCACAATACGATCTGTTTTTGCGCTTCAAAAAGTTCGTTGAAGGTGTGAAAAAACTCCTCCTGTATCCGCTCCTTGTGCGCCAGAAAATGAACGTCATCAATCAGTAATACATCGGCTTTGCGGTATTTACGGCGGAATTGCGTCAAGCGGTTGTCTTGGATGGCCTGAATAAATTCGTTGGTGAAACGCTCTGTCGGAATGTAGATGACCTTCGCGTTCGGCTGATGTTGCCGCACGAAATGCCCGATCGCCTGCGTCAGGTGCGTCTTCCCAAGCCCCGTATTGCCGTAAATAAACAGCGGATTGTAAGCTTTCCCGGGCGCGTTCGCCACCGCCACCGCCGCCGCATGCGCCAACTGATTGCCGGCTCCCACCACAAAGGTATCGAAGGTATATTGCGACAATAAACCGTCTTTGGCCGGCGCGTGTATTTCGGTTGTCGACGGTATCGGGAGAGGCGCTTCTTTTACCGCTTCCTGTGCCGCCTCATCCGTCGGAAGGGCTTTAATGTCGAGACGGATCGGGTGTCCCAGGATGTCGGAAACCTTCCGCTGCAACAAATCCCCGTAGTTATTCCTGAGCCACACGGCGGCAAAATCGCTGTTGGCAATCAACGTCCATTGATTGTTTGCGGGTTCCTCCTCCGCCTGCAACGGCTGAAACCACGTTGTATAGAGATCCTGCGAAAACAGTTTCCGCAAATCCTTTTTCAACGTGTCCAACACTGCATCCATGGAGGGAAATTCAGAAGTTATTCACAGTAAATTCCATGAAGGAAACTTGTCGAACGGAGCGTCGGTGCACTTGTTTCGCACTGTTTGCCCAAAAGGTAAAATTTTTCTAAAAATTCCAGCAAAACCGCATCCGCAAGCGTTTTTCTTGGAAAAGACTGCGATGGCGACGCGACCCGTGAGACCCTGCACTCCATCATAAAACCGCAGCAAGGGGATAAGTGACAAGAAAAACTTATTTACAAGTTATTCACATGGTGAAGAAGATAAGGAAGGAAGAGGATTTTGGAGGGAATTTTTTTGGTGAGCGACAAAACTGAAGAAAATTACACGATCCAAAATACCTCCGCCAATCGATTGAAGCGCAGATATATTATATCGGATTGCTTTATCTGCCGAAAGCTTACTCCTACATCCACTCTTCCGCTTTTCGCTTGGAAACTTCCCAGGGAAACGATTTCGGATGCACCCCATGATGACAATAACGGCAAAACGGGATCGGTTTATTCAGAAAACTTTGCAATTCCTTCCCGCTGTATTTGTAAATATCCCAACCTTCAGGAACTTCATGATTGGCATGAAAATACTCGTTCGCGCGAAACACGTAACACGCGGGGCAGGTGTAGAGTTTTCCGCGGTACAAATTAACGCAACCTTTGGACATGCATCCCTTAAATGCCTGCTTAGGATCTTCTGTTCCGTTGGGAGAAAAAGGAGAAAAACTGTGAAAACATTCGATATCCTCATTGGACATCTCGCCGAATTCCAAAAGTGCACGATGTTTTTTGAGGTGTTTGTAAATCTCCGCAAACTTATCTCTCAACGGCGGATATTTACTCCAATGAATGCGAATATGATATTGACGCAACGTTTCCCAAAAATCATTCGGCATTTTCAGCAACAATAAACCGTTGGTCACGATAAAAATCCTTGAATGCGGATACGCTTCGCGCGTGACACGCATAAAATCATTCACCTGCGGGTGCAACAACGGCTCGCCGCCCATAAGACGAATGGTGCGGATTGCCAGTTTCTTTGAAAGCGTCCGTATATCCCTCGTATATTGCTCCAAATCCGTGAACGTCGGTTCGGTCACCAGCGGACAAAAGTGAGAACAACTTTTACAGTTTAAATTGCAATGATCGCACAGATGGGTCTCCAGATACGGGATCCAGAGTTTGCCAAGATTCTGAAGGTAAAACCATACAACAAACGAACGATATTGCAAACTGCCAAGCACTCTGTCCAAAAATTTGTATAAATTCATATAGTGTACCCGTCTTAACTGAAGCAAAATATGGCGTTTCGTTACAACTTTTTTCATTTAAAATCCTTGAATAATGTATTTCATCGGACAGAAAACGAGAAATTTGTCTAAACACCGACGCTTCACCGCTTTGTCAGAAAAGGAAGTGCCAAAATCAGCAGAAACTGGCAAATCTCTCTGCCCCCTTTAATTCCTCCCCGGGTTTTCCGGTATGTACGGAACGTTCGGTGCAAACGGATAAAATTGCAACATGAGCGTTTCCCAAAGGCGCGGTCGGTCGGAGGCAAAAACGGGTTTGAACGGGTAGGGTGTCGGTAACCAACGTTTGTTTTTCATTTCGTCGATGAGTTGATCGTCCTCCCACGTGACGTACCCGCGGTAAGCTTTAAAGGACATCTTCGGGTGTTCGTCGATGCATTGCGACAGTCTGTGCATATCCAAATCGAACTGCCAATGGAGGCGATGCCGATCCGCATCGAGTTCCATTCCCGTCACGATAAGACGATTCGGTTGCACGGGACCGCCGCAATAAACGGGGATATTGTCCGACGCTGCATGCGGAGAATTTTCGAAATCGCTCAGCATCAGATGTAACGGTCGGTTGATGATGAGTCCCGTTGCGCACGTGCCGCGACGATGGATAAGTACCGCGACGGTGCGCTCGAACGGACTGCCTTTTTCGGCATTTGCGATCAAAACCATGCCGACCGGCGGTACGGGTAATTCTTCCATCTTATTGGAAACGTTCCAACGGTACACCCGCTTCGGCAAACAGCTCCGTTACCAGTGCGTCGTTGTGATAATCTTCGTGAAAATAAACCGCCCGAATGCCTGCCGCCAACAGCAATTTCGCGCAATGAATGCAGGGGAAATGCGTTACGTAGGCGGTTGCGTTTTGCACCGAAACTCCGCGCCGTGCCGCATCGGTGATGGCGTTTTGTTCCGCATGTACCGTCAGCTGTTCGTGGTTGTCGCGTACCACGGATCGGTGCGGCAGTTTCGCCAAAAAGCCGTTGTACCCGGTGGCGATGATGCGTTGTTCTTCCGAGACCAATACGCAACCGACGTGCAACCGTTGGCAGGTCGAGCGTGCCGAAAGCAACCATGCAACGGACATAAAATACAGTTGCCAGGAAGGGCGTTGCGGCAACCCGCGTACCCATACTTTTAACGCTTCCAAATCGGCAACTTCTTCCGACATTCGATCTTTCACTTTCCTTGAAAATTTTATAACATCCGAAGTGTGGCAACAAGCCTTTCTTTGCCCTACCGCCTGACGACCGGAACGTTTCGCCAAATTTTCACGTTCGGGTATCGACAAAAATGTTTCGGGTTGGGAAACGTTCCCAAAAGCGGCGGTTGTATCCTGGCGGGTAATCACGTCAGTTATCTCGATCCGCCGTGTTTCGCTTCCTTCTGCCCGCGCCAACCGGTCTGGTCGTTTGCGCGCAGAACACTCTTCAAACCCGGCATCGGTTGGTGGTTCCGCCGCCTTTACATGATCGGGGTCGATCGGGACAAAGGTAGCGATTTGCCGGCGTTTCGGTGGGTGTTGCACCTCTTGAAGGACGGGCAGGTTGTGCAAATGTTCCCCGAGGGCACGCGGTCGCCGAACGGCGTGTTGCAACGCGGCAAAAAAGGCATCGGCTGGTTCATTTTAAAGGCAAACGTCCCAGTGGTGCCGATGCGCATTTTCGGCACCTTCGAAGCTTGGCCGAAAGGCAAGTTTTTTCCTTCCTTCAAGCCGCAACTGACGTTGGTGTTCGGGAAGCCGTTGTCGCCGGACGTTTTTGTGGATTGCAAAAACGAAGCGGATCCGTTTCAGGCGGCGAGCGACCGCGTCATGCAGGCAATCGCCAATTTGTACCCGCCGTCGGAGGAAGACGTTTCAAAGGACGAACAAAGGAAGTAATCGTTTTTTTATTAACCGACATGTTGCACGACGCTTCGCTGTTGATTGTCGATGACGAAAAGAATACGCGCGACGGGTTGGCGTTGGCGTTTTCACAAAAGTTTGAGGTTTTTACCGCCGAAAATCCCGAAGAGGCTCTGCGGTTGATGGATGATAAAGCGTTATCTTTTGATGTTATCCTGACGGATTTGCGCATGGGACGCGACAGCGGTCTGACCGTCGTGCAACGGGCATTGCGGCTTCCGAACAAGCCGGCATGTATTTTGATGACCGCCTACGGAACTGTCGAAACCGCCGTGGAAGCCATGAAACAGGGTGCGTACGATTTTGTTGCGAAGCCTGTTTCGCTGGAAAAACTGGAATGTCTGGTGGCGCGCGCGATGGCGGATCGACAGTCGGCAAAAGTTGTCGAAAACGCCGCAACACCGTTCGCGATGCTCGGAACCTCGCCGGCGTTTCGGGAACTGATGCAAAAAATTCAACGCGTCGTACCCGCAAAAACAACGGTTCTCATCACGGGCGAAACGGGTACCGGCAAGGAATTGGCGGCGCATCAACTGCACGCGCTCAGTTTGCGTGCAAATCAAGTTTTTGTTCCCGTTCACTGCGCCGCTTTGCCGTCGCACCTGCTCGAATCGGAACTGTTCGGACACGAACGCGGTGCCTTTACGGGCGCATTACAACGACACATTGGTTGGTTTGAAAGTGCAAACAAGGGTACTTTGTTTTTGGACGAAATCGGCGAAATTCCGCTTAACGTTCAAGTTAAATTGTTGCGTTTTTTGGAAACCAAATCCGTCGAACGCCTCGGAAGTACGCAATCGATTCCGCTGGACGTGCGTCTTGTGTGTGCCACCAACCGTAATTTGCCGAATGAAATTAAGGCGGGTCGTTTTCGGGAGGATCTTTATTATCGCCTGAATGTCGTCGAGCTGTATCTTCCGCCGTTGCGCGAACGCACCGAAGATATTGAGGTGCTGTTGCGGCATTATTTAAATTTTTTTGCCAAAGAAAACCACCTTCCGACGCCGAAGATTTCCGACGACGTACTTTCGATTTTGCAACGCTACCTGTGGCCGGGAAACATTCGGGAATTACGAAATTTTGCGGAAAATACCGTTATCATGCATTCGGGGCATACGTTGGAAGCGGGCGATTTGGATCCGAAATTTACCGCCGCCGTTTCGATGTCTCCCGTCGCCGCGGCAACGACCGCTTCCGCCGTCGTTACCCGTGATGTTCCGACCCTGACAACCTTTTCTCCGGGAAACGAAAAAGCACAGCTTACGGCGGCACTTGCCAAAACCCGCGGCAACCGCTCCGAGGCGGCGCGTTTGCTCAATATGCCGCGACGCACCTTCTACCGAAAACTCGAAAAGTTTGGGTTATTGTAAAAACAAGCACTGTTCGGGTTTTTGGGAAAGTCGGTATTATATGACTACATTGGCGATTGGAGCGGCGGAAATGCGACGGTTATCCGTTGATATACGCCGTTCTCGCACTTTCCGCCATCCGAAAATCACAGGTCTTCCCATGTGCAAAGATCTTTCCACTTCGTACCCATTTGCTTACAAGCCTCAATCGGATCTGTCTTGAAAGTCGGAAGCAATTTTCCTCTTAAGAAATACCGTTCGAAGCGCCATTTTTGATAATTTTTCCAATCTTCAAAACTAAAGCATGCAGTTTTACCCTCTTTTTCCTCCGTAGTAATATACGCTGCTTCATTGTCATCCCAATCTTTTATGCTTTCAAGGAACGCTTCTACCCTTTCGCTTTTTGTAATGTCCAAATTAGGCATATATTCATCCGACTTGAACAACGCTTTTAAGTTGCCGAACATTGTTTTGAGTGAATCTTTGTTCGGAATATCCGCGACTTTATTCAGGCATTGATTCTACGTTCCTTGAACGTTAAGGTTTTCAAGTACCCGACCGTAGGTTATGTTCAGGCTCTTTTGCCAGTTATCGAAGTTATTCTTTGAAAACGTTGAAAAATCAACACGAACGCTTCCGTCCCAATGCAGGAAGAAAAGAATGAGGGACTTGTAATATTTCGGATCGAAATCTTTCAATTTTCCCGCAAATTCCGACCACGACTTCATGGAGCCATCATCCGCGGCTCCGTAGACGAGATCGAACAGATTCTTTTTGTTGTGACCAAACCGAACATCATCTGCTGTTTTCAATTTTCCGCTATCCGAAATCACCAACGGCAGATGCTTAAAGTCTTTAACTTGTAAAGATTGTACGGCCGCTTCCAGAGTATCGTTTGCATTTGCATGGTGTACCAATGCCTTGCGCAGATTTTCCATAAAAACATCCGCGATACCGAATACTTTATAAAAAAGATCCGGTTCATACCGAACCTTAAAGGTACCGTCACTCGGACAGACGAGCACTATGTCGTTGCTCAACCGCCGAACCCCCGGACGAGCGATAATTTCTTTACTTTCCGATTCCAAGCATTCTCCGCACAGCAAAACGGGGAGACCGGCGAAATATTTGAAATCGCATGCGGCACCCTTCGGAGTAACCTCCGAAAAATCAATGATCGAAATGTTTTTCCCGTTTTGCGAAGCATGCTTCACGGCGAGGGCAAGCATTTTTAAACCATCATTTTCCTTTTCGATCCAATATTTCACATCTTCATCGTCCTTGATCGTCAGAGTTCCGTTTGTTTCGGATAAGTGCGGGAAGACATAAAACCACTTTTCCTCCCCGTTGAATTCAAGCACTCTTCCATTCAACTCTCCAAGCTTGGCCTCGTCTTCTTTGGAAAGGACATTACTACAGTATTGCCAAAGCGGATAGCGCAACAAAACATCGAGCTTAATCTTTGACGCTGCTGCATGGTCATAACCCCGTCGTGCCAACAAATGGTATTCAGATCGATGTAAGCATCTCTCGGATCTTTCCCCGCCTCAAGGAGATCCGTTTTTGCCTTATCCAAAAATGCTTTCAAATCCATTCGGGCAAACAGTGTCTTTGTCTCGTCATCGGGCTTCTCAAGCAGTTCCAAGGTCAGCTTCTTTTCAGGTTGCTCTTGATCCTCTTCCTCCTCCTCTTCTTTCTTCTTCGGGACTTCTTCCTTCGTTGTTGTTTTCTTCTCCCTGTTGATCTTGTTCGTTGTTTTCTTCTTCGCCCTGTTCTTCGAGCTGCTCATCAAAGACATACAAGCAGTCTGCTCTTGCGCATCCTCACCTTCACCTGTGGTGGTATACGTTCTTTTCTGACACACCAAACCGGTGAACTCCTCTTTGCGGTTCATGTCGTATATCCATACACCCGTGCCGTCCAAATTTCGAATATTCTATTCTGAGAAATACACAACGTCTTCGCCTTCCGTAAGCAGATTAACATAAAATAAGTCGATTTCTTCGATTGGAGATTGAGCATTGTAGACGTTGTAGTCAGATACCGCTTGTACCAAATCCGACGCATTGAGCAATCCGGTGCGGAGATACGATGCCCACGGATCGTCTCTACGCGGCATAAATGTTTTGCCTTGGTTTTCACTCGGTTGCGGTATCAATCCCAGTTTCGATATGAGCGTTTCACGGAAAAACTTACACAGTTCTCCGGCACGGTTGTCTGCCTCTTGTTTAGTTTTCTCAACCGTCTCATCATCCGTTGCGCCAAACGGATATTTGATTTTCTCAAACGCAATCGATGCCGGTTTTTCTTCCGTGAAAAACAAATGAACAACCATCCGATGCTTTACTGCAACGTCATCGTTGTATTCGCATACAAACCAGGCATTGGCTGCATCGCCCTTGCCATCTATTTCAAACTGCAGGCAATTCGAGGTTCCATCACCATCCCTGTTCACCGCTACCCCGTTGTTTTTGGTCACGGTAATATTTTGGGCGCAAAGAACCCATGACGTCCATTGCTTTACCTCTTTTGGAACCCAGGTTCCGAATTCCAAAAATATGGGACAACCCGTTTTTAGACCTCCTTCCCCGAGATAACAAACGGCATCCAAAATCGTATTATCTATTCCGTCGGAAAGATCAAACTTATCAAGTACCGCTTTCGGGCACACCCTGTTCGGAAATGGTGACACGCGCATAAAATGTACACCAGTCAACGGAACCAGATCGTTCGCATCAGACTCATTCTTCCGATAGAGCGACGGTAAGCTATCTTGGGCATTATGCAAATCGGGCAACACGAATGCCGCCTTGAAAAAAACCGTTCCGTCCGAATTGTCATACAAGGACAGACCGCGTTCATCCAGTATCTCCAACAGCGCATCGATATCCTCACGGAGATTGCACAACGTGACGGTATGCCCCGCATGTTCGTTGAAAAATTCCGCATTCAACAGCTCTGACACATGCTCTAAAAAGAATTTCGACTTAGACTTGTCCAAAACAATGTCGCCTTTCTGCATCTTCAGAAATAAAGACAAAGATTTTAACGCCTCTTCCTCTTTTTTCTCCTGCTCTTCTTCTTCATTCCCGTCGTTATTTGCGTTCATGTCTTCGTGTGCTCCTCCGTTGTCCGCATCATCGCGTTTTGGCGAACCTGACCGAGAAAGCATTTCGCGGTTGTTCATCTTTACGTCGAAAGAATTTTTTCTCTCTCGCTTGAGTTTTTCCGTTTCGTCAAGGTTCCCTCCCGGTATTTCGGGTTTTTTTGGGAAATCGACGGAATTTCTTCTTTTTGCCGCCGAAACGGTCAGATATGCGTCGGGTTCACCTGCGTTGCGAAGTTCCACCTTCAGACCTGCTTTTTTCAGCTCGTCCGCGCGTTTTGTGTCTTTCAAACGGAACGTTACATCGGGAGTGCTCTTTATTTCCTTTGCCGAAAACACGATGCAATCAGTGGTTTTGTTGTTATCATCTTTTGAAAACGCTTCCGTCTCCAAATCCTCGGTAACGACGTAAGAAATTTTATTTTTCGGGAAAGCGCTATTGTATGCCCGTATTTTTTGTATCAAATCGGAACCCTTAATGCGCCCTTCGGCAATATACGTCTTTATTTCATCCGAAACTTCGAGTGCTCCGTACTTGTCGGTCATCACGGCGAGCCGTCTTTGGCACGCCTCCTTCGGGGTTTCAAAGCGGTATCTCGTGGAGATAGGATCGGAGTCAATTGGTATCAGACTTCTTTTGTCATCTGACAGATCCTGATTGACATTATCGGCAAAAAACGGAAGACACATGCAAAGATCACTGATTTCGATTGTAAGGTTTAATCCTTTCGGATTTTGGTCTTCCGCGATTTTTTTCAGGCTCTCCGTCAACTTACCCCCAACGGCATCGTCAGCATATGCCGACATATCCAACCGCAACGGTTGATCCGACGGTCGGTTCAGCACCCATTCCAGCAATTTCTCCGGATCGCAGACAGTTGCAAAAGTCTTGGGTATCGTTGCGGATGCGTGCGTTCCGAAATACGTTTTTACTTCATTTTCGTCGATGGTTGCCTTTTTGAAAGTGACCGTATTGCTTTTTACGGAAACACGAACCTCCTGCAGAGCCGCTTCGGCGTTGACGTCCTTCTCGAAATCTTTCGGCAACGGGTTGTCGAACGAAAGCGTCAGCCGTAAGGTATTGTCGTCTCTGCAAGCATCATTGGAGAGAGCCTCCGTCAGCGTCTTTGCATCGCGGTAATGCATTTCGATCTTGGTTGTGCATCCCGAATTTTCCCCGAGGAATCCAATTATTGCTTCGAATACCTTTTTTTCACCGAGCACGTCCGTGACCTCTTTCGGGATGACGATTTCGGCGGTTAACCGATCTCCGTCGGCATTCTTCGTTTCGGCTTTCGGTTGTTCGAATGCCGCCATAACTTTAAGTTGCGCCGAAAGTTCCCTCTGCTTCTCGGACATTGTTCCGTCGTCCTGCAGGACAAAGACGCACGCAAACGTTCTGCCGTCCATGGCGATTGACGTCGTCACGGAGAAACGTTTTTTATCCTTTTCGGCTTCTTCCGCGCTTTTTTCGTCGGTAATAAA
>JAEESJ010000003.1 GCA_016286235.1 Opitutales bacterium
AACGCCTTCAATGGCAAGAATTTTAGGGGTTATCAGGTAATTAGGAGATTGAAAGGTTTTTGTTTTATAAAGACACAACTGTACGAAACAGCTCAATCCGCGGTTCGTTCTTCTTTTTCGACACCGTCAACGGACGCATCGGTTGCCACGAATGATCGCTTGACCAAATCAGTTGCGACGGAAATCCCAAAACCAATGTTGCGTTTGTAAATAACGTTCCGATTGTCGATAAAACGTTGTGCAATTTCTCGGGTTTTTCTTCCCAAAAACGATAGGGCGGATCGAAAAAAATAAAATTCGGTTGCGGAAATACCGAAAAATCGGCGACAAATGCATCAATCGTCACAACTTTGATGCATTCTTCGACATTCAAACACGCGCTTTTACAAACCGCTTCGGCGTTCTTTTTCAACTGCGCGGCGGTTATTGGATTTTTTTCAAAAAACACAGCCTCTTTGGCACCGTGACTGAGAGCTTCCAGCCCGAATGCGCCCGTTCCGGCAAAACAATCCCACACAACGGCTTCTTGAATATCCGTTCCGATGCGACTGAAAATACGTTCGCGGTTCGTGTCGGTCGAGGGGCGAATTTCGACGTTTTTCGGAACTTTCAGCAAAATTCCGCGTGCCTTGCCTCCCGTAATGCGCATGAACTTCCGAAATTACATTAAAATGCAAACGAAACCTGCGAGAGCATGGCATGCCCCGATGTGCCGTTCTTCGAATTTTTCAGGCAAACGAACATGTCGCCAAACACCGTTGAATGCGTCTCAAAACTTCATCCTTTCCCAAGACATTGAGCAAATGGTAAAGGCTCGGACCGACATTGCGCCCGGAAACGGCAAAGCGCAACGTATGAATGTACGCACCCGCCGGAAGATTTTTCTCGGAACTCAAGGTCTTCAAAGCGTTTTCGACGATCTCGCAATCGAAAGTCGGCAATGCACTTAGGGCAATTTGCAGTTCCGGAAGCCGCTCCTTTGGCTGATGCTTCAGTATTTTTTGCAACGCCGTCGGTTTAAACGGATAATTTTTATCGAAAAAATAAGCAATAAAATTGGGTAATTCCTCGAAGGAACGCAATTTTTCCTGAACAATTTCGAAAATTCGACGTAAGTACAATTCGTCCTCCAACCAATCCGTATGCTCGGTTTTGCGAAGCACCTCAATGCCGCGTTCGAAAAATTCCTCCTTCGGCAGTTTCTTTAAATGCTCCGCGTTCATGAAGGCGAGCTTCTTTTCGTCAAAACGCGCGTGGGTTTTGTTGATGCCGACAAGATCAAAAGCGGCGATAATCTCATCGAGCGACATCAATTCGCGATCGTCTTTCGGCGACCAACCGAGCAACGAAAGGTAATTGATGAGTGCCGCCGGGAGAAAAAATTTATCTCTGTATTCCTCTACCAACGAACCGCGATCGCGTTTGCTCATTTTCCCCGGACCGTCGGTCTTTAAAATCAGCGGAATGTGAGCAAATTTCGGAGCGGGCGCACCCAGTGCCTTGTAAAGTTCCAGGTGTTTGCTGGTGTTTGACAGGTGGTCTTCGCCGCGAATGACGTGCGTGATTTTCATCTCCATATCATCCACCACATTGACGAAATGAAACACAGGCGTGCCGTTGGAGCGATAAATCACAAAATCTTTTTCTTCCAAACGTTGAACGGGACCGTGAATAATATCATCGATGGTCTGTACTTCGCCCGAAACTTTCAGCCACAACGCGCCGTCTTTCTCGTAGACTTTCCCTTCATCACGCAAGCGTTTCAGGTGTTTTCGATAAATATCACCGCGTTCGCTTTGGAAATAAGAACCGTACGAACCGCCGACCTCGGGGCCTTCATCCCAGTTGAGCCCCAACCAACGCAAGTTGGATAACAACGAATTCAGCGATTCCTTCGTGTTGCGTTCCGTGTCGGAATCTTCGATGCGCAACACAAATGTCCCGCCGGTGTGTTTTGCGTACAGCCAGTTAAACAGCGCGGTACGGGCACCGCCGATATGAAAATACCCCGTGGGGCTCGGAGCAAAACGAACGCGAACGTCGGACATGAATTTTCTTCTAAACCTCTATAGATTTTGACAAACAACCGCCAATTTGTCCAGGACGTACTCCTGATCTTCTCGCGATAAATGCGGATAAATCGGAAGGCTTAAACAGCCGTTTGCATACGCTTCGGCTCCCGGCAACGACATATTACCGAGTAAATCGCGATAGAGATCATAATGATACAGCGGCAAATAATGCACACCCGTTTCAACACCGTTTTCTTTGAGTTTTTGATACACAAAATCGCGCTTTTGTCGGTCTTTAAAATGAACGACAAACAGATGATACGAACTGCCTTCATGATACGGAACGCAGGTAAGATGCGAAGCGTACGGTTCTTTCGACAAACATTCCAGGTAATAACGCGCGATGGTTCGTCGTTTTTCGACAAACGTATCAATACGTCTTAACTGCGACAGTCCCAATGCGGCTTGCAATTCCGACATGCGGTAATTATAGCCCCAAATTTTTTGTTCGCGTACGTAGGTATTTGGTTGTGATTGCAGACCGTGATTGAGAAAAAGGCGAACGTGCTCCGCAAGTTTATCGTCGTTGGTGAGCACCGCACCGCCTTCGCCGCAGGTAATTGTCTTCAGCGGGTGGAAGCTCAACGTTGCCATGTCGGTATGGGCACAGGATGCACTTTTGTACGTTTCTCCTCCAAAAATATACGTACCGCCGAAGCTGTGCGCCGCATCTTCAATCACCATTGCGCGATACTTTTTTGCCAGTTCATGAATAACGGGCAAATTTGCCGCAATTCCCTGTAAAGATACGGGAACGATTGCTTTTTTTGATGAAGACGGTGCTAATTCCAATGCTTCCTTTAAAGCGTCCGTATCCATGATGCCCGTTACGGGATCGACATCGACAAAGCAAATCTTCGCGCCGACGGCGTGCAACATGTTGGAGGTTGCCGCGAAGGTGATCGGCGTTGTAAAAACGGTTGCGCCTTCCAGTTCCGACGCAAGGTAACTCAAATGCAACGCCGAAGTGCCGTTGGAACAGACAATAGCGTGCTTTACGTTTAAATAATCCCGCAAAACCGCTTCAAATGCGCGAATTTTCGGTCCCTGCGAGAGAAAATCGCTTTTCAAAACCTCCGTAACCGCCTGAATATCCGAGGCGTCAATGCTTTGCCGGGAGTAGGAAATGTGCTTTGAGGTCATTAGAAATAAAAAAGGGTGATATTTTGTTACTATAGGGGCATCGTTCGCAAACAAAAGTCTTGGTTTGATTTTTTGCATTCTTTGACTTAAATGCCAATCGACATAGTGTGTTTGCTAAACATCCGAACACGTACGGAGCATTTTTGGGCAGGCGGCGTTTCATTTTGACTTTAAGGATGCAATTTCTGAGCTTCCTTTGGAGAAATAAGCGAAGTACATTCCTTAATGTTTTTCATAACCTTCCTTGGTTTCTTTATTGCAACTGCTTTTCAAAAAACGCCGTCAATTCCGCCTCCGAAAGGCGCGTTTGCTGCATCGTATCCCGATCGCGCAGGGTGTAGGTATCGTCATCAAGTGAATCGAAATCCACGGTTACGCACCAAGGCGTACCGATTTCATCCATGCGGCGATAACGGCGACCAACAGCACCCGTTTCGTCATACGCCGTGTACCAACGTTTTTGCAATCTTGAAAAGAGTTCGCGTGCCTTTTCAACCAACTCGGGTTTGTTTTTGACCAGCGGAAACACCGCCGCCTTTATTGGTGCTAACTTCGGTTTCAGACGCAACACAACGCGCTTTTCGCCGTTCACCTCATCCTCGTCATACGCCGAAACCAATAACGCCAGAACCGTTCGATCAACACCCACGGACGGTTCGACGACGTACGGCAGGTATTTAGTTTTAAGCGTTTCGTCAAAATACTCCAACGGCTTGCCACTGAAGGACTGATGTTGTGTCAGGTCAAAATTCCCGCGAACGGCAATCCCCTCTAACTCCTGCACGCCGAACGGATAACGGAACATAATATCCGTACAGGCTTTTGCGTAATGCGCCAAGTCTTTTTTTTCGTGCACGTCAAAGGAAAGCCACTCTTTTCGCAGACCAATGGAAAGGTGCCATTGATAGCGCTCTTCGATCCATTTTTGGTGCAGGTTTGGCCAAAGCGTCTCGTTGGCGGGCAAAAAGTACTCGATTTCCATCTGCTCGAATTCCCGCGAGCGAAACGTGAAATTGCGCGGGGTAATTTCGTTGCGGAAAGCCTTCCCGATTTGCGCAATCCCGAACGGCAGTTTGACGCGTGTCGAATCAACGACATTTTTAAAGTTGATAAAAATCCCCTGGGCGGTTTCGGGGCGCAGGTATGCAACGCCCGCTTCGGATGCAACGGCACCGACCTGCGTTTGAAACATCAAATTAAATTCCCGCGGCGGCGTTAAATCGCCGGGCTTATCGGTGGCAGGGGAGGGGATAAGCGCAAACTCTTCAGGCTTTGCTTCGGTCAGCGGCTTTAAATGAATTTCATCAGGCTTCTCTTGCGAACAATTATGCGCTTTAAGAAGCGCTTTGACTTTTTTGGCAACATCGGCATCGCGTTCTTCGCCGTCCGTCACGCAAATACATCCGAGAAGTTTGCCTGCGACGGCAATCGGCGCGTAAAACACCTGATCGGCTCTGTAACGTGCCTTAGTGACTTTGCAATCAACCATCGGATCCGAAAATCCGTCCACGTGCCCCGAGGCTTTCCAAACGTTCGGGTGCAAAATCACGGCACTGTCCAGACCGACGATGTCTTCGCGATCCTGCACCATGTTCTTCCACCACAAATTCTTAACGTTGCGTTTGAGTTCCGTTCCGAGCGGTCCGTAATCGAAAAAGCCGTTCAACCCGCCGTAAATATCCGACGACGGGAAAATAAGCCCCTTGCGCTTGCAGAACGCAACCAAATCTTTCATCGAAACCATCGGTTTTATGAAAGTTTTTCAGATGTGAGGTGGCAATGTTTTTCAGGAGTGTTTGACGGACAGTACTCCGCAAGAAAAAAAGGAAAGTTTGGAAAGTGCTTTGTATTTGCTGGCAAGTGTTTGATTTGAAGCATGTCGTTTAAACGTAAGCCATGTGCTCTGTAAAAGTGGTGTAAAAAACAAAACAGTTCGAAACTCAAAAAACGATAAAATACTGTCAAAAACCGTTATTGCACAAAGCGCATAATACCGTGAGCCGTTGCTGAAAATTTTTTAATCATACCTTCTAGATAGTATTCCGAAACAACAAAAATACCAAGACATCACATGCTCTCATCTTGCAAAAACTATCATCCTTCGTTACCTTAGAATCATCGGTTTTAGCATGCACATCCTTGTTACCGGCGGTTCGGGATTTTTGGGGCGGCATTTGTTGCAGGCACTTAAAGATGAAGGATATGCACAATTACGTACGTTTAATCGTTCCGCCTGTCATGATTTACAGGAGCAAGGCATTGAAGTTATTCAGGGGGATTTGACGGATTTTGAAGCCGTAAATTCCGCCGTTCAGGATTGCGAAACTGTTTTTCATGTTGCGGCGAAGGCGGGTGTTTGGGGTTCGTATCGTTCCTATTATGAAGCAAATGTCGTCGGAACCGAAAATGTCCTTAAAGCGTGCCAAACCAACGGTGTTCGGTATCTGATTTATACAAGTTCGCCGAGCGTGGTTTTCAAGGGGCAACCGTTGACGAATGTCGATGAGCGCGTCGGATACGGGATACCGTCAAAAATGTGTCCCTATGCGCATACCAAAATGCTTGCGGAACAGCGTGTTCTTGCGACCGATGGGAAAAACGGAACGCGAACCGTTGCGTTGCGCCCGCATCTGATTTGGGGTCCCGGTGACCGCCATTTAATACCGACCATTCTGCAGGCGGTGCGCAAGGGTCGGCTTGTTCAGGTTGGCGAGGGCAATAATTGGGTTGATATTTCCTATGTTACAAACGTTACGCAGGCGCACCTTCTGGCGTTAAAAGCGTTGTCGGAAACAAACAGCTCCGTCGGCGGGAAGGCTTACTTTATTTCCCAGGGCGATCCGGTGCAACTTTGGTCATGGCTCAATCAACTGTTGCGACATTTGGGAATGCCGATGATTACGAAAAAGATTTCGGCGCGCAAAGCATACTTTCTGGGTGCCTGCCTGGAACTTCTCTATAAGTGTTGTTTCATTAAAAAACAACCGCCCATGACGCGTTTTGTTGCGAAAGAACTGTCACAGGATCATTACTTTGATATTTCCGCCGCCAAAATGGATCTGCATTACATACCGCAGGTTTCCAACGAAGAGGGGATGGAACGGCTGGTGCGTTGGCTTAAAACGCAACAAAAGTAACTGCCGAATATTCCTTTTCTAACAAAATACTCGCGGTATGACGACGGCACACGGCATCCGACAACCTCGTCGTTCCCAGGAACCCACCGTGCTGTTATAAGAACGGAGGGAGCCAAAAACTTTTGTATAAATCCGAACCCGGAAACCGAACCGCAAGTCTCCGGATATCGCTGAAATCACTTTTCTTGCGGGAAAAACTTTTTAAACTCTTCTTTCAATAATTCGGGATGCCAGCGAATGAACCGAAGGTCGCATTGATCGTTCTTGCTGTCTTTGACGAGTTTTATCCATCGCATTACTCTGTCCAAAACTTCCTCTCTTTTTTTTCTGTATTCACAACCGTAATCGACGCCGCGAAATTCCAGAACACCCCCGTTGTACCAAACCGCGAGATGCCCCGGATCGGTGCCGATGTTTTTCGCGGAATACTCCGGAATTCTCTTAATATCTTCTTCCGATCTTCCCCTGAGAATAATGCAATCCGTATCGCACAACGTATCCAGGAATTTTGCCAATTCTTCACGGCTCATCTCTTTGCTCTTTTTGTCGAAACAGCGCAAAAGCTTCCCCTGTTCCCGAATACCCCAGGTGGTACGTTTCAACAACCCGCCCGCTACATAATACACCACGCCGCAACAATCAAATCCGCGCAACCGATACGGCATTCCGACGAACTCTTCCTTGATCTGCTCTTTCGGATCTTCGCTTACTTGCTCAAAACCGTAATCTTGCGGAAGCTCGATTTCATATTCCCAATTTCCACCCCAACAGTAGGGAATTTGTCCGGGGCATCGCGCAAAAAACTTTCTTATCTCCTCCAAGGGCATCGGAGAAGCCTCGTACTTGACGTCCTTCTCTTGTACCTGCCGACAACATTGCCCTAAAAACTGCTCATGAACGTACCCGACGTTTGTTTTGTCCTCGCGCCTGAGCCACGAAACCTTACACACACCTTTTGCATTTTTCGATATGAGCTCCAAAAAAGACCCGGGCAACAAAACCGACATCAACTTTCGGCAACTGGTTCCGTAATGTCCGACATAATAAGGCAATTGCTTCAAATCTTCGGTGTTGTATAACGGTACGGAGCAATTTTCCTTCACAACAAAAAAATTCCCATTTGCAAATGCGGAACCCGTTGCAAAAAACCAGGCAACGCCAAAAAACAAGTGATATTTCCTCATACATTCCCATGGGAAGAGAAAATTTGCATTTTTGCAACCCTTTAAATAAAGGAATTTTTAAATTTCTCATTCCGCTTTTGCAAAATGGTCACAAACGGTAACGATACGGGACAATAACAACAAAACCGTCCTTATCAATAACCTGGACGGTGAGGCAGTTTGAAGATTATCAAAAACGGAAAATTACTCCGCCACACCGATAACTCCGCAACATCAACGAAACAGGATTTTTTCACGGAAAATACGTTTTAAACTCTTCTTTCAACAATTCGGGATGCCAGCGAATGAACCGCACGTCACTCTCATCGTCGTCCGCATTCCGACTTGCCGTGACCAAATCCATAATCCTTTCGGGAGCTTCCTTCGCAGGCGTAAAAACGCAACCGTAATCCATTCCGCGAAACTCGATCATACCGCCGTTGTACCAAACAACGACATGCCCTTCGATAACGACGTAATCGCTGTCCCGCAGTTGTAACGCCGCCAACTTCTCTCTTAAATCTTTGAGCGAAATCGTATCGTTTTTCCCGACGCGGTACAAAATTTTCCCGCAACTCCTCAATTGGCGGGTACTGTGTGGCAACAGTCCGTTCGAAATAAAGTACAACAACCCAGAGCAGTCAAATCCGCGCAATTCATACGGTTTTTCACCAATAACGTCGGTTGGTTCAAAGTGATAGTCGTCGGGCAAGGGAATTGTTTCAAACCAATTTCCGCCCCAGCAGTAAGGTATCCGTTCGTCGATACAGCGTTGGAAAATCGTTCTTATCTCTTTCAGAGGCATCGGAGAAAATGACCGTTTGACGGCATCTTTTGAAACTTCTTCGCACGATTTTTCCAAAAACGCGTTATGAACATACCCTTCAAAGGTTCTCTTCGGGTTCACATGCCACACGACTTTCGATGTTTTTTTACCAAAATCCGGAACATCCAAAAGGCTCCCGGGCAACAAAACCGTAAGCAAATGATAACAGTTGGTTCCGTGCGCTCCGGCATGGTATAAGAGTTTTGAACCGTCCGTTCCGAACAACGGCACATAGCAACCTTCTTTTACGACAAAAGTCTTTCCGCCTTTGCAAAAGGCAAGCCCGATACAGAAAAGGAACAACGTGAAAACGAAAAGCAAACGACGCTTCTTCATGCAACTTTATACGGCAGAAAATTTTGCATTCCGTCAATTTTTTCGAGGAATTTCTGAAATTTTTCCTGGCAAATACATTTTTTCATCAACAGAAAACAGATTGAAATAAACATATTTTCACCGTTGAATGGATGCATGCAGATCTTTGTTCCGCGAGAAATATCGGATGAAACGCGCGTGGCTGTCACGCCCGAAACGATTAAAGAATTTGTTCAACTCGGGATTTCTGTTGCCGTTGAACAGGGGGCGGGAGAAAAAAGTCTGATTTCGGATGAAGTCTATCGGCAGGCGGGTGCACGGGTTGTTTCGAACGAAAAACGTTTTTCGGAACTTCAAAATGCGGATGTTGTTTTGCACGTTTTGCCGCTTGAAGTAACCGATATTGTTCATTTGAAGCCACACGCATGGCATATCAGTTTTTTTGATGCCTTTCGTTACCCCGAGGCGTTGGAGGCTTTTAAAAAACAACAAACCAATGTAATTTCGCTGGAACGCATTCCGCGTACGTCGTTTGCACAAAAAATGGACGCTCTCAGTTCACAGTCGAACCTTGCAGGTTATGTCGGGGTGTTGAAAGGCGTGCAATACCTGCGCAAAACCCTTCCGATGTTGGTGACTTCCGCAGGAACGTTGCAGGCGGCGCGCGTTTTTGTCATCGGTGTCGGAGTAGCGGGATTGCAGGCGATTGCCACCGCTAAGCGTCTCGGTGCGCGTGTGGAAGCGTTTGATACACGCCCCGAAGTCGAGGAGCAGGTGCGTTCCGTCGGTGCAAAGTTCGTCAAAATTGACCTCGGGCAGACGGGAAGCACGCAACAGGGGTACGCCAAAGCATTGACTGATGAGCAACTACAACGTCAGCGCGACGGCATGACCGCCGTTTGCGTTCATTCGGATATTGTGATTACGACCGCAAAAGTTTTCGGTCGCAAAGCCCCGCTCATTCTTACAAAAGCCATGACGGATGCCATGCAACCGGGAAGCGTGGTCGTGGATTTGGCGGTGGAAGCGGGCGGCAATACGGAGGAGCTGGTTGCGGGACAAAATATCACCACGTCGCACGGCATCCATATCCTCGGAGAGGGTTATTGGGAACGTAATGTCGCGGCTTCGGCTTCGCAGATGTTTGCTTTCAATCTGTTTGCTCTGGTTGAGTATTTGTTCGATAAAGATACGCAACAACTGCGTTGCGACGACGGGGATGCGATTTTAAAAAGTTGCTTGTGGCTCAAAGACGGAGAGACCCGATTTGAGTAAGGCAGAAGGGCTTCGATAGCACAACGGACGGTTGCCACGGGCTTGTACTCCAAAGTCCCGCCGTTGCGTTGCCGGTAGTGCTTTGCCTTTTGGCGCAATGATAACCAAAGGCGTTCGAAGCGGGGAACTGTAGGATTAAACCTTAACAATTCCGAAAAACTCCTCAAAATAACGGAGGATGTCGCTGCTTGATCATCGCGAGGATACTCTTTTTTCAAACGAAACCGAAACCTCGGTGAAGCAGGTTCCCCTCCCCGAACGAATGCGACCGCAAACGTTGAAAGCGATGGTCGGGCAGGCGCATTTGCTGTCCGAGAAAAGTGCGTTTCAAAATTGGCTCAAAAACGGCGGTTCTGGAAATGTTTTGCTTTACGGACCGCCCGGTTGCGGGAAAACCACGCTTGCGCACTTGATTGCCAAGCATCTCGGAAAACATCTCATCGCGCTCAATGCCGTTTTGTCGAATTTGAACGATTTGCGGAACAAAATCCAACAAACCGTCCATGACCAACATGCCATCCTTTTTATCGACGAAATTCACCGCTTCAATCGTTCGCAACAGGATGTTTTGTTGCCGTTTTGCGAAAACGGACGGTTGCAGCTAATTGGAGCCACGACGCACAATCCCGCTTTTTACCTCATTCCGCCGCTTTTAAGCCGCAGTTATGTCTTCGAATTGCACCGATTGCCGCCGGAAAATATCCTTCAAATTCTTACCGCCGCGCTTAAAGACGAAAAAAACGGTCTCGGAGCGTTAAAAATTACCGTTCCCGATGGTGTTTTGTCGGAAATTGCGCGCATTGCGGACGGCGACCTGCGGCGCGCATTGAATTTACTGGAATTTTTGTGTCTGAGTACGCCGATCGGCGGCACGTTGAATGCGGAAAGTGTGGATGCGGAATTAGAACACTGGCATGCGAATTACAATGCGCGCGAAACCGATCACTACGATGTGATTTCCGCGTTCATTAAGAGCGTACGCGGGTGCGATCCCGATGCGGCGGTTTATTGGCTGGCGCGCATGCTGAAAGGCGGCGAAGATCCGCTGTTTATTGCGCGTCGATTGGTGATTTTGGCGTCCGAAGACGTCGGCTTGGCGGATTCGCGCGGCTTGACGCTCGCAGTATCCGCCTATACGGCGTGCGAAAAAATCGGCATGCCCGAATGCGCCATCAATCTGTCGCACGTGACCGTTTTTCTGGCATTGGCACCCAAAAGCAACAGCACCAACGAAGCTCTCAATGCGGCTTATAAATTAATCGCACATGAGGTCCCGCAGCCTGTTCCGAATGCCCTGCAACAAACGCCGTTGCACCGTGAAGACAAATACCTTTACAGTCACCTTTACGAAGCCAATGTTTCCGGGCAGGCGTATTGGAACGAAGCGGAACAACTTTATTATTTAAAACCGATCGGCGCGGAAAAGAATTTCGAAGCATTATACCGTTATCGGCGGCAGTTAAGGAAAAAAAGACGGGAAAACACTCCCAAAAAAGATGTTTAGCGTTCGGAAAAATTTTCTTATTTTGGTGCTTTAATCCAAAATTATTTGGCGCAATCCGGTGTAATGAATGGTTTAAAAATCAAGTTATCGTAATATTTAGAGATCCCCTTAAAATTTTTCTAAAAAACACTTGATTCCGAGAGCATATTAAGTTATAATCAAATTAAGCGTTCGTATGTGCGGACGTGTAAAGTAACAATGAAAAAAAGGAAATAAAAATATGATGTCACAAACAAGTGCAAATGTGGATGCAAACACAACCCCTCCTGCATACGTGATAGAAGTCGAACGTCTCGGCGATGCGGAGGAATTGAACGGTTGGGAAAAGTGGTCTCTTAAGGATGTTATCAGGGTTCTTAAAGACATGACTAAAGAGTGGTATGGAGTAAGAGCAATGGATATGGGGAACATTCTTCTCTATAAACTTTTGGAAGCGGCGGCGGATCCGAATGTTCCTTTCGAATTGATTGAGGAAACCGCACTCGCGGGTCTCGAGTGGCCGACATATATGAAACGTAGGAGTGCTTTTCATGCTCTTGCGACTTTACCAGATAAACGTCGAGTAGTGTGCGATTTTTTTAAGAAATTTGTTAAGCACGGAGTAGAAGATGCACGTTATTATGATCTGATCTATACGATGCTTACGTATCGGCTTGCCATTGGGAGTCACCCTTTGGGCTTCCAAATGAGTCTGGAGGATGGATTTAATGACGAAGTTTTAGCTAAATTGCCGCCAAAGATGCAGGAGGAACTCAAAGGCGCTAGTTTTTATGAGGACGATAATGAGTCAGGTCGGAGAACGGTCTATTCCCTTTTGACGGGAGAATCCATCGCAATGTAGTAACTTAAAGCGAGTGATATATATGAACACAATAGGTCATGATACACTTACCATTTCGCAACCAAGGGAGTATTCGCTGGAGAGGACTAACGGAGCGAACAGCATGAATGAATGGTGGAGAACTACTTTTGCTAATAGCAACTTTGAAATTCAAAATGCGGCGCAGTTATCCGTTATTAAGTCCCAAGTATATGGCGTCATTAGAGAGAACGCAAACACTGCTGTTTTTTACAGATCTTAGTCGGCAAAGAATGTTCAAAAAGGACTTACAGAGAAATTAATTAAAAAAGAATATAATAGTGCTAAAAAATATAAAATTATATAAAAGAAATATTTATAAATATAAAAAACCTATTAAATTATT
>JAEESJ010000012.1 GCA_016286235.1 Opitutales bacterium
CCAATTTGTGCATCTCTTTTTTTTGTTTTCGTTTTGAGACCACCATTTTTGAAAATACTTAAAAAAGCGCCTGACGGGGGGGGGGGGGATAAGGTACACGGTGAAGGTACGTTATGGATCTCAAGCATATATGCAATATCACGGGATGCGCGGCGGCTTTAACCGTCGGCGCATGGGGGCAGAACGCGAAAGCGGATTATACGGACGCAAAAACCATAAAGGTTTATTGGCAACAGAATCCGGAATTATTTCAAACGATGTTTGAGGAGCTTTTCAAATCCGACGACCTGCGTCTGTTGAGCGAAGCGTTGCCGGATGGGTTTAAAAATAAAAAGGGAGATCTTTATAAAGTGAAAATATGGGATCGTAAGCCTTTTATTGGAATATTCGGTGGTAACTTGTTACAAATAAATCATCCGTCGAAAGTCGGCTTTGTTTTTGGCGAGTCGTTGCATACCGCTTCCGATTTGGACAGTTTGCTGTATGATACCTTGTTCAAAAAGATTTGCAGGGTATTGGGCTCCGACGTTTTTTTACGAACCGTTTTAACTTCCGATACCGTTGATGCCGTTTTGTCGAACGCCTGCCGAAAGGATTGCGGTACGACCGTGGAGTTTCAATCATATTGTCCGAAGAGGTTTTTCGGTACGAGCGACACGGGAAAATTGAAAATGAAAATTTCCCAAGACTTGGAAGGGAAAGGATCGAGTTTTCGGTGCATTCTTGATTGTGTCTTTGAAAAGAAAGGAACCGATGTATTTTTGACGGGATGCGACATATATTATCGTTCGGGTGAGGATGTGATAGAGACGTATTTGAGACTCAAACCGAGGAAGCTTCCTGCTTTTCCGTGTTCACACAAAATCAAAGAAAAACTTCCGCATATCTTCAAATCATTTTACGAAAAGCATAAAGACGATGTCTTTCGCGACATGTATGAAAAATCGAGTTCTTATCCGTATTCTTTTGATTTCTGCGACGACGAAATCGTTGAACGTTTTTTTTCAAAGGAGGACAGCGGGCTTTTTTCGAATAGAGCGCATGAGGAACGTGTCCGCAGATTACTCGGGTTTCTTTGTACGGAGGAATTTTTGAAAGAAGTTTTCGGCGAAAAATTTTTGGATCTGATCCAAGCCGCGCAAAATTTCGGTACTGCACCCGTGAGGTATCGTGTACTCGGTATCAAAGATGGATGTATATTTTTTGGGTGCAAAAAAGATCCGGAACAGTTGAAAATTCGCTTGGTATTTCGTGATTCCCGTCGGTTTGCGCCGGACGGTATTGTCTTTGATTTAGGGGATGCGAAAAGAGTGAAGTTCACCGACATAGAGCTGACTTTTGTCTTCGATATTGAAAAAAATGAAATTCGCGATGTTGAATTTTGCGGTGAATTGTTAGATGAACGGCGAATTGGTCACGCGCTTTAAATAGATAACCGTCACCTTCGTAATACTCAAAAAAACCTGCGCGTTTCCGATTGTGAGACATTTGCAGGTTTTTTTGTAATGTTTGGCTTCGTCGCCGCGCAATCTTCCGGCTTGCCGACGGAAGCACCTCTTTTTACTTCTCAAAGGGAGGGTTGTGTGATTTTTAAGACATGCAGGCGGTTCATTTGGCGATCGGAATTTTTGACGGCGTTCATCTTGGGCATCGGGCATTGTTGAAACAGGCGATTGAAAATGCGCGCGCACGCCGTCAAATATCCGCCGTACTGACGTTTCATCCGCATCCGAAGCAGGTTCTTCATCTGCCGAATGCGCCGCAATTGATTTATCCGATTCACCACCGCTGTTATCTGCTTCGAAAATCGGGTTGCGATGCGGTTTGCGTTCAACCGTTTGACGAAGCATTCGCCGCTCTGGCACCCGAAGCCTTTTTCGATCATTTATTGCGACAATTCCCGACGCTTGCCGCCGTATATGTCGGGGAAGATTATCGCTTCGGGAATCGTTGCGCCGGAAATATACATACATTGGAAGAATTGTGTCGAAGGCACGGGATTGAGTTTCATGTTTGCCCGAACCTGAAGGATAACGGTGAGAAAATTTCCAGTACACGTATCCGAAAAGCCCTCCGCGAAGGTTCGATCGATGTTGCCAATCGCCTTTTGGGTGCGCCTTATCACTGCATCGGTTGGGTGCAAAAACATCCGAATGGAGGCTGTTCCTCTTTAACAAAAGCGACCGACCATGCAGGGGATGGTTCGGAAAATCTTTTCTTTCACACACACAACGAACTGAAACCCAAAAACGGTTCTTATTTTTGTACGTTGCGCAATAAATACGGGCAACAAACGGTACATGTACGTTTGGAGAACGGACGGATACGGTTTTTATCGTCGATACAGCCAGTTTTGCGGCGCGGCGGCGTGCTTTCCTTCGAAAAAAACCTTTAGATGCGTTACCCGCTCGGTTTTTTCGGCTTTATTTGCGGTTTTACGCTGATCGGTGCACGCGGAATTTTAACAAAAATGCCGATAACCGATTGGGTATTCTATTCCTGTGCCTGGTTTTTGTTTTTGCGTTTTACGCGCGTGCGGATTTTTTCGAAGAATTTTCTTTTAACCTTCCTCATTAGCCTCGCCGTTGCCGCGCATATGACGTTTATTTGTACCCGTCAACCGAACCGCGGTCGCTACGTACGCGGGGTATTCCAATTCGATAAGTTGTTCCGTACGCAACCGAAACGTATCGGCGGCATCGGGCAACTGACGCTTTCGAACGGCGAAACCTTCCCGTTGTATCTGCATGCATCGACGAAAAAGGACACCCCTCTCAGCGACACGGAACGTTACCGTTTCGCGGGCTATGTGAAACCGTTGCGAAATCCGTTTCGCAGTTCGCAAAATTTTTCCTTCTACCTTTGGTCGCGTTCCGTTCGAAACCACAGCACGCACGCGCGGCTGACGCCGTTGGCGCAACAACCGCCGACGTTCTTGCAACGTTGTCGAAAAAGTCTTTTTGCGGCATTGACCGTAAAAGATGAGCATCTGTCGCACGTTTGGAGGGCGATTTTAATGGGCAAAAAGGAAGCCCTTTCGAAAGATCAAATTCAACATTTTTTTTACACCGGAACCATGCATCTGTTCGCCGTCAGCGGTTTGCACGTCGGCGTTATCGGGACGTTTTTCTTTTTCCTCGGTCGACTTTTATGCCTGCCGAAGCTGATACGTTTGTTGCTGACGGGCTGCGGGGGTTGGCTCTACGCCGCCGTCGTCGGCTTCGGACCATCGACATTGCGCGCAACCCTGATGATTACGTTTGTGTTGCTGGCACAGCTGTTTTCGCGCCCCGTGAGCGGTCAAAACGTCTTTTTTAACACCATCGGTCTGACGCTGTTGTTCAATCCGTTCGGGCTTTGGGATGTCGGTTTCCAGCTGTCCTACGGAACCGTCGCGAGCATTTTGTGCGTCGGCGTACCGCTGTCGTTGCGATACGTCGATCCGCGGAAACGTTTTTCTTCCCTGAAAGCCACCGTCATTGTTTCCTTCTGCGCGAGTGTCATCAGCAGTCTGTTTTCGATGCGCTACTGGGATTTGTTCAGTCCGTGGGCGTTTGTTGCCAATTTGATTCTCATCCCCTTCGCAAGTTTTATCGTCATTCTCGGCATGCTCTCCTGGGAAATTTTTCTCCTCTTCCCGCCGTTGCTGACCTTGACGGAACCGCTTTCGCGTCTCTGCCTCGGAATTTTACTGAAAAGCGTCAAAGTTCTTGAAAATCTGCCTGGCGCGATTTTTAAAATTCCCGTGTCTTCAAAGGTTTTTGTCGTATGTTTATTCTTGTTTGCGATTGTTATTGCGAAGGTGCGAAAGCGAACCGAACGTGCCGAAACGGAGGTTTCGAAAAGCATTTTACCTTCCGTTTCCTCCGAAAATCACCTACCCTGAAAAACAGGAACTTTATCACCGTGAAGGTACTCAATTTTGTAAAACTCATCATCCTGTCAACGATTCTGTTTCATACGCATTTATTTGCGGACATATACAAACTTGAGGTTAAAAAAGGCAAACAGACGGTACGTTTTTGCGTGCATAACCTTACGCGTAAATGCGACGATTGGTTTTCCGTAAAAAAGACCGACAGTTCGTACGAAAGCGGTGACAGTTCGATTTGCGGTTGCATTCGCGACATGAAAATCGGTACGGGAATTGAATTTAACTTCGGAAGTTTTCGGGCAAACTTTGACGATGAGCAAAATCAGTTAAATCTGTGTGGCGGTTGCTTTGCGGATACGCTGTTGCTTGAGAAAGTCGATTGCCCGATCGTTGTGGCAAGTACAACTGTTTTGCAGGTCAACACGCTCATTGCGGAAAAAGCAACTTTCAAAAACGAAGGCATATTGGAAGCTTTCATTGCGGTTTTACAGGATTGTCCGACTGTTGAAAATAAAGGGAAATTTCACACGCGCAACCTGTTCTTATACGGTGCCGACATTCAAAATTACGGCATGATTATGTACGATGATGTGTTTAAAGCCGTCAACGGCAACATTATTCCGAAAGCCGCCAATTTTGATTTTCCCGAGAAAAAAGGTTTTATTCAAACGGGCGTATCGACGGGCAATACACGGATTTTGCCGCTTCATAGAACATACCACGGAAAAACGGTTGTTCGTGAAGGTCGGTTGCAGGTCAAGGAACTGACTGACGGAAGCTTGAATGTTTGCAACATTTGGAGACAACTTCTGAATTATACCGCGGTTTTGGTCGGACATCTTGATGCCTGCGACGGTATCGGTTCCGGCTCCGGTATCACGCTGAATTTTTATCCCGGTTCTTGTTTTGTCGTAAAGGCTCCCGTGGTTATCGGTTCCAACGTGACGTTGAACCTCGGCTGTTCGGATAATCCTTCGTGGGGCAATTGTTCTTTGGATGACACCATAAACGTTAAATCGGGTTCCGCGGCAAACCTCAAAAAATCGAAAGGCGATCATTCAAGAGAGGGTGTATGGATCTCGCCGTTTAACGGACAAACGCCTTTGTTTCCTGATTTTGACGCCGCAAAAACCTATCAGGCGCGCGAAACCGAAGAACTGACGCTGTACATTATCTACGGTACATAGACGAAGCTTCAAAAAAACAAAACCGATCGACCGAAAATTACGGTGCTGCGGAAAACCGGAAGCTCGAATAACGGATAAAGTCGAGAGTAAGCGAGACAATTGTTTCTTATTTATGACCGTGTTCGCGGCTTTCCGGCGCGCAACCACGTTTCCATGAATTTGTCCAAATCGCCGTCCATCACGCCTTGAACATCGGCGGTTTCAATATTCGTACGGAGATCTTTCACCATTCGATACGGCTGAAAAACGTAACTGCGAATTTGATAACCCCAGCCGATTTCGCCCTTTTCGCCGTAAAAACGTTCCATCGCCGAACGCTTTTCGTCCTGCATGCGTTCGTACAGTCGCGCTTTTAACACCGCCATCGCCGACGCGCGGTTTTTAATCTGCGAGCGATCATTTTGGCAGGTCACGACAATGCCCGTCGGAAAGTGGGTAATGCGCACGGCGGATTCGGTTTTGTTGACGTGTTGCCCGCCGGCACCGCTGGAACGAAATACATCGATACGGATATCTTTTTCGTTGATCGGCACTTCAATATCGTCATTCAGCTCCGCTACGACATCCACCGCGCAAAACGACGTATGACGCTTATGGTTGGCGTCGAAGGGGCTGAGTCGCACGAGACGATGAACGCCGCGTTCCGCTTTCAAATAACCGTAGGCGTGCAACCCGATCACGCGAAACGTTGCGCCCGAGATGCCGGCTTCATCGGCGGTTTGAAGCGCCTGCAAATCCAACGAAAATCCTTTGCGTTCCGCCCAACGGGTGTACATGCGCAACACCATGTTTGCCCAATCGCACGCTTCGGTTCCGCCCGCACCGGCGTGAATGGTCACAATGGCATTATTGGCATCCATCGGTTCCGAGAAAAATGCCTGCAGTTCCAGATCGTCAAGAACGACTTTTGTATCGGCAATCGCCTGCATCAGTTCATTCGTCCAAGCCGCTTCATCCGTTTCGGAAAGTTCCGACGTTTTGCAAAATTCATAGATATCGCGCAGATTATCGACGGCGACTTGCCCTTTTAAAATCGGTTCCAAGGCACGTTCCAAATCCCGCAACTCCCGTTGTAACCGTTGTGCGTCGTCGAGACGGTTCCCCGACCACAGTGTCTCATCGCGCAGTTGTTCCCGCAGGGAATGAAGTTTTTCGTTTAACGCTTCGAATTTCAGAACCGCCAATAACGGCTCCCGGCGATTGAGTAACCGTTCCGCCGCATCTTTTAATTCGACCGCAATGAACACACATTCAAGGTAGGGAGGGGGAGGGATGAGAGCAAGGCGGAAAGTATCAGGAGAGAGGCGCCATGACGGCTTCTCTGAACGGACATGAGTTTATTTTTAGCGCGTTTGATGGCCGATAAACTCCACGGCTACACGCAAAGCTGCTTTATAACTGTGACTAAGTATAACCGCGCAGGATGCGATGATTGAATTGTATTTTTCAGGAATTTGTTTTCTGCAAAGGTCGGCTCCCGCACCCCACTCCGAACTTCGTCACCATTTTTCAATGTGCTCTTTTAAGCTACGACGCACCCAATCTTTGCCTTCGCGTCTGTTGCTCCAAAGGTACCTACATTCGTTCCCTGGCCCATGACATCGGTGAAACACTCAACTGCGGCGGTCATTTGGCGGAATTGAGAAGAACCCGCAGCGGGACTTTCTCCGTCGACCAAGCGGTACCGCTCGATGTATTGCTTGAAGAACCCGCGTTGTTGAGGCAGTATCTGGTATCAGCGGAGGAATTTTACGGGCAGTAATAAAAAGAACTCTCGCAAATTTGTTGCTTCACTTCGCTTTTTAACAGCTTTTTTCCCTTGCCCTCCCTTTTATTTAGTATAAAAGCATCTTAAAGTCCTAAAATCTCTCTTCAGCCATAAGAGAAGGACGGCTCCCTTTTGTATCCCTACCTTCATTCCCGCACCCTCCGCAAGTTTTTTTTAAAAAAAAGTATAAAAAAGCTTGACAAAAAAAAAAAAAAAAGCATCCGAATATTGATATAGAAGATGTCGGAAAATTGTTCTGATTTTTGTTGTTTCGCCGATGCCGGCGAAATCTGTCGATTGGATGTGCGAAAAAATGACGGTCTCGTAACCATCGTTGCGGAAAATGCCCGTAAGCGGGATTGTTTTTCTTACCGAAGAGAAAAAGACGGTCATATCGTCTTTGAGCAATTTGAAACCGGGAAGGTCATGCGGATGCTTATCGTTACGCACGATGCCTTCCGCTTTTACCTCGGAAGCTTCCTCGTTAAATGTGACCAAAACGATATCATCACCCTTTGCGGCGGTGATGTTCGCGCAAACTTGCAGGTTCGTGCCGATATGACCGTTGCGATCGAAAAAGGACAAGCTCTCACCGCAAACGCCTTCGTGCTCCGAGGAGCACCGAGCTTTGTAATCAACGGAACCCTTAATGCAACATCCATCGCACTGGAGAGTTGCGGATGTATTAAAGGCGGAACCAAGGAAGGTTGTTCGCACAACGGATATTTTACGGAAAATTTATGTCTAAATCTATGAATAAATATCATAAATACAAGTCGGAACTCGGTAAATTGCCGGGTTGGGTTAAATTAGGCGTTGTAGCGCTCGGAGTGGGAGTCGGAACGGGGGCAGTGCCAGTGCCGGGAGGCGGAGTAGGAAAAGTGTGGGCCGGAAAATATCAAGTCGTACTGAGTCAAAGGGACGGTGGTGTGTGTTTAGAGTGCCGCGATGTAGAAACAGAAAAGATTGATTATGTGAAGTTTGATACGATTGGTAGTGGTATGGGGAAATGCGCTTTGCCTGCTTCTGATGTTGTAGGAAAGTTTGTCAGGAAAGAAAATAAACTACGCTTTTCCATTGGCAATTTTGAACTTATTGTAACTTCGTCAGGAAAAATATGTGTTTTTGATGGTTCGACGGATGACTCTTTGTGCATAGAGGGAGCTAATGTTTCTGTTGGCAAAGAAGATGAGCAAAAGAGTCTTACTGCTGACATATTGTCTTTTGCTAATTGCGGAAGAATTGAGAATTATGGGAGAGTTTATGCCAAGATTTTTTCGGTTAGCAATTGTCGAAAACTTTATAATCGTTTTCTTTCAGCTGATTTGTTTGTTTTTTGCAAGACGCCTGTTAGTTCCAAGGAAATTAGAGCAGGAAACGTATTGAAGTTTCCAGAAGACAGTAAGGCCATAGTGGAGCCTTTGTCGTGTTATCAGGGGGAATGTGAGGTAATTAATGAGCATAAAGGTGAAAGGTATAAATTGGATGGTTTTGTTGAGGATCTCAGTGGTTTTTTTAGGCATGATGATACGTTTCTTGAGGATTATTGGTCGCCGTATTCAAGTGGCTTATTGCCATTAGGTGCAAAGGAAGGTGTGCAACTAGAGACAGGGGAGGATGAATCACATTATTATGTATTCCCGAAACCAGGGCGTTATTTGTGTGTGTTTTTCTTTAATATGCGTGATGGATGCGGGGCAAGACATGAAAAAGATGTTTTTGTTGACGTAAAAGATTGTAGCGATATGCTGGTAGCTAAGTGTATGGCGCATGTGGGAGCTGGTGACACGAAATTAGTTCAGTTTTTATGTCATTTAGAACTAAAGGACAATGCGCGTTTAAGGTTTTTCTTGCGCGAGTGTAATGAAAAAAAATGTCCGAGTATGGTTAAAAAAGATCCTGTTGCTTACTTCTATCGTTACTGATATGTTCAGCGTGGGGAAATAGCAAGGAGAAATTAGGAAATGGAAAAGTGTAATAAAAAAAGCGTTTTTTTCTTTTTAGCTTATATGGTTGCAACGGTTAGTGGTAGCGGATGCCTTGCCACTGAAGGAGACTCTTTTATGGCTAAGGAGTGGAAGATGTATAGTAGGATAATTGCTGATGCTCGTGATTATCAGCTCTGCGAGACAGATCTTCCTGGTGTGACGGTTCTTTCTGTGTTGGCGAAACGCAATGGCGGCATGGTGGTTTGGCAGCGTCTAGTATCCATATCGGAGGATTCCAAGACCATGGAATGCGTGACGTTGCTTCAACTTGAGAAAAATGGAATGTTTGATGATGCTGTGCGTTACAGGTTAGCGAATCGTTTTTCTAACCGTTTGCGGTCGGTGTATGGTATGGATAATGTTATTGATCGCAATACGACTTTCTATTTCGAACCAGAAAGGGTGTTCTTGAAGTTTTTTGATCGTGAGGTGACCATTAAGCCGTCACTGCCTGGATCTGTTTTTTCGGAAGAAAGCAAGTCTTTTGGTGCGAAAGATATGGAGGAGCGTGCGGTTTTCCTTGATACAGATGTTGCAGCGACAGAAGAGGTTTTGGCGCTTGATGATTGTCGGACTGGTTTTGTAGAGGTGAAACGTGAAGATCGGAGTGGAAATGAGTTAAGCGTCGACAATAGGGGGCTTAGAGATGTAACAGCGTTGCAATCTTTAAGAGAGGAAACAGACGGTGCAGATCAAAAAACTGAAATTGAGAAGGAAAAGACAACAGGAGAGGAGGGTAGAGGGATGTGTGTTTCTGCGGTGGATCTTGAAGATAAAGAGATTGCAAACTCGTCTTCTGATCGCGTTTCTGAGAAGGAATGTACTGCTCCGTCAACGGCACACCACCTTGAACGGCACGATAGCGGCTCTGATAAGCGGAGTTGTAGTGAATTCTCTCCAAGACGTTTGGAGTATGCTTCGACTTCTGAAGAAAAAGAGAGGGGGGCTTTGGAACGGTTCGTCGGTTTCCGCCCCACACGTCGCAAGGAGGCTTTTCCTGTCGGTGTTCGTGAGGAGTTGGGTGTTCCTGCGGAAAGATCTTGCGATAATTCAAGTCTAAGTAGCGGGCATTCATCTGTAGTTCGTTCGTGGCGTTCTTTAGCGTCTTATGCGGATCCGCTTGCGCCAGTTCAGGTTCCTTTTGAAGACAAAAGTGAAAGATACCTGAGTGTTCCGTCGTCTATCATAGAAAAGGATGGAGAAAAATATGCGTTGATAGGTGGGTACAAAGGGTTGGTTCGTAGTAGTGAAAAAGCTTTGGGTGACGTGCCGTCGAATATGGAAGAGTTGGGTGTGGCGACCAGCAAGAAAAGTTGTGGATCCCTTGCGTCAGGCTTTTTTATGAAAGCGGAACCATCGTATATTGTTCTCGCTCGTTGGGCAATGGTATGTCTTCCCGATCAGGTTGTGGGGAAGATACGCAAAGCTGAGCTTGTTTATGTGCCATAACTATTGAATGACTGGCAGAGTAAAAAAAGGAAGGGTGTACGCCCTTCCTTTTTTGTGTTTTTTGTGACGAAGTGTCTTCTTTTCGGTCTTTTTCATTTTTCGTCTTGCTTAACATTTTTATCAGGTCGCTCTTGGAGAGTGTGGATTCATATACGAAAGAAGTTTTTCTTTTTTTGGGGCTTCTTTTTGATCGTGTGGAAAAGGCTTGGGAGAAGGTTTAAATTCCAGCTTTGCCTTTATCAGGTATATTCCTTTAATAGATTGCAATAAAAATTGCCTCTTCATAGAGTTTTTACATGCATAACTGGAAAGCTTCAACACCGTACCAGAGATCATCCAGGCAAAAATTCAAAAAATCCTGTTTCGAGGCTATAAATGGGTTTAATTGTAAAGGATGTAAGATACTATTTAGGTTGAAAAAAAATGCCAGGGAACCTGCTGTGACAGCAGTTTCCCTATTTGTCTTCAATGTTCATCCCCAATTGTATCGACCGGTACCCGCATCTTTTAGCAATAGTCATAATTTGCAATACATACGCCAGCGGAAGGCGTTCGTCCGCCTGCAATAGAAGAGCATCATTTTTTTTCTTCGAAAACACTTGTTCCAACTGTGAAAAATCGTACGGTCTGTGATGAAAAAAAAGGCGTTTATCAGCATCGACAATCAAAACGTCATCAACCGGAAGTGCGGTTCCGTATGCCGAAGCAATCGAAGTTTTTGGCAATTGCAATTGTATTCCGGGCGGACAAAGCCATCGCGAGTTTAACAAAAGCAATCCGAAAGCCAATGCAAGCAAATTCACACACGGTACCCACTGCAACGATAAGGTGTTCGCTTCGGAGAGCTCCAATTGTGCATTTAATCCTAAAGGCTCCAGGCTGTTGATAGCTTTCATAAAAAATTTCTTGTTAAAAAACAATTTCTAATAAATAACGACATTTCTTGTCATCTTTTCGTTACAGACTCCATATGCCGCTCGGTACTCTGCGCGATTTTCGTATTCGTACCCGTAAACGGAATAATCGGCATCTGCCTGAACAATTTGCTTTTTAAAATTCTCAAAGTCTCCTACTGATTCTGGCTTCGGATATTGACAATAATACATTACGCCGAAGGAGCCTAAAAGTACGAACAATGCCCACAAAATTTTACTTTTCATATATTCTTAATCTTCGGAAGTCGCCGTCGCTTCTTCTTTTTTTACGCAGATTGATTTTTGAAAAAACAGCAACCATTCGCCGGCGGTCCATTCCAAATCGAAAATCAGCAATCGTACGCGACCGTTTAGAAAATGATACGCGACGGTGAACAGTAACCGTTCCGACAGTCCGAGTAATGTCACTGCCAGTGCAGAGACAAACAGCGGCGTAACGCTTGTCAGATAGGTGTATGCCTGCAATTCACCCAATCGCCAAAAACCTTTCAGAAGAAAAAAGACGGTTCCGATGAGACCGACCAACGGCGCAATTTGTCCCATCATGTGCAATGATTCGATGCGCTTGCGCAAGATTGGCAGTTCCAACAGAGCGTGTTGCCGCAAAATATCCTTCAAAACCAACGGCGGTTCAGATCGATGCAGCAACGCCGCTCGCGTCAAGCGCGCCACTGCGCACGGCGTTTGTTCGCACACCGACAGCGCTTCTTCGTATCGCAAAGCTTTGAGCAAATTTTCAATGCCGCGCACAAAGCGTTTCGGTTGGATGCGTCCTTTGTGAAGAAAAATCAGACGTTCGGTAAAAAACAAAAGCCCGAAAACCGCCAGCAGTCCGAGCGGATAAAGGAAAACATCGATGGTTTGCGCGAGTTCCCGCATGCATCATTCCCGTGCTTCCGACGGTCGATACACCACCGGACCCCACAGTTTATCCGCCCAGTTAGTCGGGATCGGCGCTTCGTTTTGAATGGCTTCCAAGCGTGCTTCGGCAATCTTCGCGGCTTCCGATTCCGGTGCCGCCAATCGCACTTCGCGGTAAAACGGAACCGCACCGTCCGGATAATGTCGACGCAGGTAGTAAAAATCTCCGAGCTTCAATCGCCCTTCGGCATACACTTCCCGCGCTTCCGCCAATCCGTCCCGCGCATCTTCGATTTCCTCCGCCAAATCGGCGCGCCGACCGAACAGCAGAATGAAATTTTCGTAGGCATCAATCGCGCGCTTCGCCGGTTGCGGATCGTTTTCGGGGCGCCGTACCATCGATAAATACACGTCCGCCTGAAACAAATACGCCTCATGGATCCGCTCCCAATCGGCGTAATCTTCAATCAGCCGATCCAGCGTTTCAATCGCCTTCGCCGGCTCCTTGTCGGCAAACTGCAACTCCGCGATGTACAACAGTGCCTTCGGTGCATCGGCGGAACGCGGCGAATACTTCACGACCGACCGGAAACAGTCGATTGCCGCCTTCGGATCTTTGAAAAACGAAAGCACCTTGGATTTCTCTTTTGCCCGTTGATACTGCTCCGTCAAACGACACGCCACCTCAAACTCCGCCCGTATGACAGCCTCGTAATCAGCATAATCGACGTAGTTTTTCGTTACAAACGAAAATTTTTCGAACGCCGATTCGTACTGCCCGCGCTCCGCCAAGCCGCGCCCCCATTCGTAAAACGCCGTCGGTGCCGCATCGGTCTCCAAAAAATGCTTGGTAATCGTTTGATAGTGCTTACACGCCTCGCGCCACGCACCGTCCGCTTTCGATGCCTGCGCTTCCTTCAACAGCTCCGACGCCTGCTGTTCGCGCGCTTCGCACTTCATCGCAATCTGTTCGGGCGGAATATCACTTTTGACGGTTTTGCAACCGCCGAGGAAGAGGAGAGAGAGGAGGGGAAGTGAGAGAAGGGATTTCACTAGAAGTAATGGTAGAGGGGAGAGGAGGGGTTGTCAATGCGAAGGGAAACAGAGGAAGGGAAATACATGAGGTCGTCCATTAAGCTTTAATATCGGCGGGAGAATCGGTAATTTCTTCAACAGTTATTCCTCGCTTTCTCACCCACTCCAACGCATACCTTCTCATCACACTCGGGGTATCAGGATGCCTTCGAAAAAATACAAAGACGCTTTCCACATCCCGCTTGCTGACTTCGCGCAACATCCAGCCGCAGGCTTTGTGTATCAGTGGATGTGGGTGGTGAAGAAAGCGTTCGCACAGTTGAAGCGTTAATGTAAATTGTCCCGATTTAATCAACGGCAGTGTTGCGACAACAGCAATGCGGTTTCCCCAAAGGTTTTCTTTATCGGCTAAATTTAAAATCACATCGTTGTTCCCCGTTTGCAGACAAAACTTTCCAACAATATGTTGTGCCGATACATCGACCAAATCCCAGTTGTCGATAAATTTTGTATTGCGTAAATAGATGCCTAAAACTTCCTTCGGATTTTTGGGGAATTTTTCGTTTAACAACACCAACGCCGTATAACGCGCTTCGTGCAACGACTGTTGCAACAGTTTTTCACAGGTTTCAAGCGAAACCGAACGATGATCCTTTGCGATTTTTCGCAACAGCGGAACGGGCACGCCATATAAAGTGTCGCCTTCGCCGTAACCGTTCGGAATGATTTGCAGACTTCTTAGGGCAAACGTCGGAACCGTCGGCGGTTTGAGGTGTTCGATCTGCTCGAGAATCGTTTTGATTTCATCCATCGAAAGATTACTCAGCCAATCGTTCGAATGCTTGTCGCGTTTTTTCGATCAACGGTTTCAAGATGTCTCTCGCATATTTCGGTGTATAATTCGCAATTCCGTTAGCCGTAAAGAAAGCAAGAGTGTTTTGTTTTCCCAACTTTTTAAAAACTTTTTCCGTTTGAGTCCAATAAATATCGCATAACCGCGGTTCTGAAATCGGGCAAACGGTTGTAATTTTTATCTCGGGTGCGGCACCGCCATGACAGCGGATGCGTTCACTGCTGTCTTCTTTTAAGAAGACCGAATAACGATTTGTCATTCGGGGTGCTTCTTTTGCTTTTTGCAAAAGAATACCCAAGCGATTATCGGCTTTTAATCGCTCAAAAACCGGCAAAAACTTCGAGTCGAGTCTCGGTAAATCGCGTTCTTCGTTAAAAAACAGACGACAGCGCAGATATTTCTCCAATTGCCATTTCGGATCTTCAGTTAAAGCTGAACCGTAACGGGCTTCCTGTTGATCGAAAATTTCTATGCAACGTTTTTGTACCGACGGACGATTTTGCAAATCCGTTAATAACTGCGGTTGCGAAAAAACAGCTCTCGGCATGGCAAAAGTCGCCGTCGCCAACCATTCGTCGTATAATTCTTCCGTTCCGTATTGACGCAATACCTCTAATAACTGAACCCAGGCAAATGTATGGTACGGCAGACACTGGATTGCTTTCGCATAATAATCGACGGCTTTCGGAATATCGCCCAGCGTTGCATACAGCGCACCGCAGCTTTCCAAAATTTCCGGCTGATTCGGGTTGATTTTCAGTGAATGTTCATAATACTCGAGCGCATGCCGCATATGCGGTTCCGATTTCGGAAATCCGCAACAAATATTCCAATAGCCGCCGTGATTATAATAGTAAATACTATGCGGATCGGCTTCGATCGCTCGTTGTAAAGCGGTTTCGCAATTTACATCACCCGCACATGCCTGTTGAACGAATTTTTGAAAAAACCAACGCCCTTTTAAATCGCACGCACTGCAACCGATGCATACCGCCAATACCGCACCAATCGTACTTACTAACAGCGGCGCTTTTCGGGCAATTCGTATCTCATCGGGCTCCGTTCTCAAGCACACAAGTGCGCCGATCATGAGTGCAATCCAGCCGCTTAACGCGAAACACTCCCATGAATCTTCGGAGTTAAACAACAAATAAAGCAAGACACTCATCAGACAACCAAACAGATATATATTTTGTCTTCGAGAGGGCGATTGAGAACGCAGGCGTTCCACGGCTTTCAGTACAATCATTAACAGCAGGCATCCGAACGGGATGCCTCCGAACCAACCGAACTCGAACAAAAACTGCAACGGCGCCACGTGCAGTTGCCAAAGATGAAATACCGCTTCCGGTCGGGCTTCAAGGTAATGCATCGGGATTGTGGTTATGCCGTGCCCGAATAGCGGCTTTTGTTGCACCAGTTTCCATCCGTCCTGCGCCAAATAACTGCGACTGCTCACAAAGCCTTTGAAATCGCCTTTCAGGATATATTTGAACCTGCTTTGAATACGCTCCGTCTTCCATGCCGCCGTACAACATTCGATGCAAAACACCGTCGCGATACTTATCTTCCAGATGCGTGCCAACTGCAGGCGTTTCAATCCGCACAACAGCCAGCCGATGACGACAAATGCACTAAGTCCCCATGCCATACGGCTTTTGGAGGAAAAGATAACCGCAAAGGCGTAGAAAAAACCGAGAAACCACAGTATTTTTAAGAGTTTACGTCGTTCCGCACACATCAGGGCGATAAAAAACGGCAAAACCAATCCGCCCAGGTATCCCATGTAATTGGAGTAATCCAACGGGCAACGGACACGTTTGTGGCTGATGAACAAAAACCGAAACACGCTGTCGGGGTTGAAAAAGTAATCTTGAAACAGTATCTTACACGGATAGATAAAACCCTCCCGTACTTGGTTGCATGCGAGGCACAGACAAACGGAAAAATGCAGAAACAATAACATTCCGATGCCTAATAAACGCATTTTGTTGGTCGTCGAAACTCCGCTGTATGTCCAAAAGAGATAACTGAGGGCAAACGACGCCAGAAGCATGTCGCATTCGCTGCCGGCGCGAACGGGATAATGACTTGCAAAAACGGATGCTATCATTGCCAGGCCGAACCAGATGATAAGTCCGTTGAATACTTTTGAGATTCGATGCACGGCATCCAGACAACATCCAGCCGCAAGCAGGCAGAGCGTTAAAAATACACCCTTAAATACGAAGGCGCATTCGAGCAGAAACCGTCGCGTCGGATAAATACCCGACATTGTGAAATACGTCGCCGTCAGTAGCAACAACGGCAGATAAGTACGCGCATTTTTTAAAAAAATTCCGAAAATCGACATAACACTGCGACCTATGCATTCTTTCAAAATTTCGATGAGACAGAAAGAAAAAAACAGTATCCTTTTCATGCTGCTTTTTGCATGTAATCTGATAACCCATATTCCCGAGACGCTATACCGCTTTCGAAAACCGTCCTCCGAATTTTCACTTGCTTCTCCCTCGGTAAAAATCCACCCTAAAAATACTTATCTTCTCGCCCGGATGGCGGAACGGTAGACGCTGAGGACTTAAAATCCTCTGATCGTAAGATCGTGCGGGTTCGAATCCCGCTCCGGGCACCAGGTTCCCGACGTAATTTGTGTTATACCGCATGCGGAACCGGACTCTAAACATCACCGAAAGTTCTCAATTTATTTCAACAACCTGCTCCGTCGGAATAAATTGACCGCCTCGTGCCGTCAGCCGTTTTTTAAAAAAAGCGGAGGAAATACCGTTTATTGCCCGAGGCTTGATTTTCTCAAACCTTCTTCGCCTTCCCCGATCGTTTCGTTTCATTTCAATACTGGTTCGATTAAATCCGTAAAACATTGACATGCTTTATTAAAAACGCTATTGAAAACACTTCCGAAAAAGCTTAAACTGAAAGCAACTATGAGCCCGATAAGGATGTTAAAGCGGTTTTCGGCGGCGTTGGTCGTCGGATGGTTTTCCGTTGCGAATGCGCATGCGTGGTTTTGCCCGCGTTGCAACATTCAGCACGAAGAGGCGATTTGCCCGCAAACGCCAGAGGCGGACGGCAGCGGCATTCCGCAACCGCAATGGTGGTGTGCCGAATGCGACGAGATGCATTTTCCGAAGCAACGATGGCTCGCGGACGGATATTATTTAACCACCTGCCGAAGCAAGTGCTGGCCGTGCACGGTTTGCAACGACGTTCACACGGGTGAAAGCACGTTTGCCGAAGATGCCTGGTGTTGTCCAACCTGCCGGAAACAACATACCGACAGGCTTTACTGCAATAAATTATCCCTGAAAAATCCGAAAACGGCATGGTTTTGTTCCGTTTGCGCCAAACCGCATCCGAAATACGAACCCTGTCCGAGCAACGCCTGGTTTTGCGTTGAGTGTTGCAAAGGACACCGCGTCGACGAAAAATGTCCGAATCAATGTTGGTACTGTATCGTCTGTAAAAAAGCCTATCGGCACGATGAAGCCTGTGAACACTGCTGGCTTTGTCCCGACTGCGAAGAAACGCACCGTCTGGACGAAATTTGTCCGAAAGGGAATTGTTACTGTACGTCCTGTAAAAAGATTTTGGGAAAAGATGACGCCTGCGCGCATTTCTGGCCGTGCAGTGCCTGTAAAACGCACCATGCCGTTACGACTCCGTGTCCTTCGCAACATTGGTATTGCCCGAAATGCGAACGGGATTACGCTCCGAACCAACATTGCGAGCACGGTTGGTATTGTACCGAATGCCAAAATAAGTTTGACGAAAAAGAAAGCTGTAACTGCGGCAGGCGACTGTGTGTTCTCTGCGACAAAATTCTCGAAGAAACGGAAAACTGCGCGCATTTCTGGTATTGCGATACGCACGATACCCATCACGCGGCGGATTTTGTCTGCGGCGACTCCAACCGCTGGTATTGCTCCGAACACAAAGTCGTTTTGAATGTCGGGCAATCCTGCTCCGATGTTTGGTATTGTGCCGATTGCGACGAGCAACACGCGGCGGAGGGTAGTTGCGACAAGAAAAACTGGATGTGTTCGGATTGCAACACGGTTTTCGCCTCGGGCGGGCATTGCGCCACGCGCTGGCATTGCCCCGATTGCAATCGCGTTTATGTGACCGCGGAAACCGTTTCCTGCGATTGCTGCAATACCTTCTGTAACGAATGCGGGGAAATTCTGACAAAGGAAACGGGTTGCGATCATTATTGGGCGTGTACCGCCTGCGAAACACATCATTCGACCGAAGGGTATGCGGTGTGCAACGGCAATCGATGGTACTGCGCCGATCCCGATTGCAAAACTTCTTATGCATCGACCGAACGGTGCACACACCGTTGGGCTTGCGACGGAGACTGCAAAATCTCGTTTGCTCTCGACGAGAGTTGCAACTGCGGTCGGTTGTTCTGTCAAAAATGCGGTAAAATCATCGAAAAAACCGAAAACTGCGCCGATTACTGGCGGTGTGATGCCTGTGATACCCACCACGCGTCAAACAAGCCCTGTCAAAACGGCTATTGGTATTGCGGCGTCGAATGCGGGGTACATGCCGCGACGGAAAGTTGTCCGCACC
>JAEESJ010000004.1 GCA_016286235.1 Opitutales bacterium
CTCCATCCGCCTCAATGAAGAACCTGCATGTACATCAAAAAGAATGCCACCTTTTGCTCAGCGCACCCAGCTTTTTGGGTACACCCCCTACTCGCCCAACTGAAACCGCACAAAACGCTTAATGACGATATTTTCACCCATTTTTGCGATTTTCTCGGTCACCAAATCGCGAATGGTTTTCGAAGTATCCTTTACAAAAGGCTGATCCAGCAGACAAATCTCGCCGAACCACTTCTTTAATTTCCCTTCCACGATCTTTGCAATCGCCGCTTCGGGTTTGCCGACGCATTGCGCTTTCGCGATATCTTTCTCTTTTTCAATCATCGCCTCGGGAATATCTTCCTGCGTCAAATACAACGGATTGGCCGCCGCGATCTGCATCGCGATATCCGTCACCATCTGCTTAAATTCTTCGTTGCGCGCCACAAAGTCCGTTTCGCAGTTGACTTCCACCAAAACGCCCAGCTTGCCGCCGCCGTGAATGTACGAATGAACGACACCCTCCTGCGCACTGCGACCCGCTTTTTTTGCGGCACTGGCAACACCCTTTTTGCGCAAAAGTTCAATCGCTTCCGCTTCGACGCCGTTGCTTTCAACCAGTGCCTTTTTGCAATCCATGAACCCCGCGCCCGTCTTTTCGCGCAAAGCCGCCACCATCTGACTTGTCACTTCCGCCATTATTATTCCTCCTTCGATGCAACCGATGCCGATGAACTTTCAACCGCCTTTGCCTCAGCTTTCGGCTTCTCTGTTGCGGTTGAAGCCTCTTTCCTTACAGGTTCCGTCACTCTTTTGGCTTCCGAAGCCTTATCTGTCCTCTTTTCGCCGCTCGTTCCCGCGCGCTTCCCGTCGCCCGCACCTTTTCGATCGTCTTTTTTGTCAAAGCCCGAACGGTTTGGTCGAGAACCGAAAGGCGGACGCTGCCGCATCCAACTTTTCGCCTTTGAAGACGACGCGACATCCGTCGGTACAAACTGATGCACTTTATTCAGCTTCGCTAGCTCGACGCCCTGCTCCATCGCCTCCCGCAAATAATCAAACAATACGCGCAGTGCCTTCGCCGAATCGTCATTCGCCGGGATCGGATAATCCAACAACGACGGATCGGAATTGGTATCCACAATGCCGACGGTCGGAATTTGCAGGCGGCGCGCTTCGCGAAGAGCAATCGCTTCCTTCATCGCATCCACCGCAAACAAAACGTTCGGGCAGGCATTTAACTCCAACAACCCTTCAAAACCGCGATGCATGCGCACCATCTCGCGACGAATGGCGGAACTTTCCTTTTTAAACATCTTGTCCAGTTCGCCCGACTCCTCCATCGCCAGAAAACGCTTGTATTTCGCCAAACTCGCCTTGACGGTCTTGAAATTCGTCAAACAGCCGCCGAGCCAACGATTGGCACAGAACGACATTCCCGTCGCCTGCCCCAGGTTGCGAATTAACTCCTGCGATTGCGGCTTCGTACCCACCAACAACACCGTCGCACCGTCCTTGATTTGCTCCGTCAAAAACGCCGCCGCCTTCTCCAAACACGCACGCGTCTTTTCCAAATCAATGACGGAAATACCGTGAAGGTGCTTGTATAAGTACGGTCCGAACTTCGGATTCCAGCGTTTCACCTGATGTCCGATGTGGACACCGGCTTCAAACATCGTTTCGTAATCTAATTCCATAAAAGCTCCGTATTCTTCTTCAGAACCTGGGATAACAGGGGTTAAGGGCTAACAACACTCTCATGAAAAACGGTTTCCCGCACAAACACAAGCCGTTTTTAAAAATTTTTCGCATTTTTCTCCGTATTCGTCAAATGTTCGCCTTCTTCCCGAAAATAAATCGCGTATTCATCTTCACCGACATAATCGATTTGTTCGCGAAGCACCTGCTCGCGGAAATCGGCATCGGTCATCAATTTTCGAATAAAATAACGCTTCTTCGCCACCTGCAAACGATACCGTTTGATTTTAACTTCCAAATGTTCCCGTTGCGTGCAAACGGCTCGATGATAACGCCATGCATCGAGAAAACGGCATCCCCAAAGGGCGTAAATGACGTACGCCGTCAACGACAGCCACAGGAGTCGTTTGAAGAGTTTTTTAGGGAAGTGCATGGGGTATCGAAACACACCTGCCGGTAATTTTATTCACCGCTGAGAAGAGGCATGACGGCAAGGTTAAATTAACAAAGTACGTGCATGAAGCTTTTTGCCGTCCGTTCACAACTATTCGCACAAGCATCATTAACCGACAAAACCGCTTTCGTTCAAACCCGACGGGAAGTTCGAATAAAACGTAAAACCCATCCGATATATGTATCGAAACCGATCCCAAAGGCAACCTCCGAAAGTTGTCGCTTGCACATTCGGGAGTAAAACAGAATTTTTTGCAATGAACCAAAACGAAAACGCCGAAAAAACGCTGAATATCCGTGAAACGCACCCAAAGCGCACATTGCCACTGACGGAAGCTTTGGAAGATTACGGAAACGCCTGCGATACCGACGGGAAAAAATCATGCAGCTCCTCCGTATGGCTGTGCGCCGTCATGCTGTTCTTCATCGTCGGATGTCTGGCATTTCAACAACGACCCGAGAAACAACAAATCCACGCCCCCGAAACCGTTCAAAAGCCGCTCAACATCTCGCCTTACCTCACGCTTAACATTCCTAAACAACCCTTTCGCCTGGCGGATTTAAAAAATGACGCCATCCGCGATGCTTTTGATACGTCGGAAGAAAATTTCATCGAAAGTCAAACGGGACAGGAGTTTTCGTATCGCAAAAACGTTTTGTTCGATGACCGAGCGAAAACCGTCGCTTCCAAACACGGTGCCTTCGCGCTTCCGAACGACACAAAGTTCATTTACAAGTGGTTGCAGGCACAGCATATTCGGGATATTACTTACAAAAATTTCGAAAGTCACCTGTCGTTTAACGATAGAATTTTTCACTTAAACGATATCGTTTCGCCGCAGTATCGCATCAAATGGTGCGATATCGATCCGATTGATAAGAAAATTTTCTTTTCGGACGTCGACAACAACCGTTACGCCATTTCGTTTTAATCGCCGTGCTTTGCGTAAAGGTTAAAAAGGGGAAGCGGGCAACGAATTTACTGTCGCCTATGTACCGCCTTTGCGCCTAACCCACCCACACAACTTTTGCATGTGTTTTGCGTATAATAATGTAACATGGCACAAACCGACCGCCGTTTGAAAACCACCGAAATTCAAAAAACTACTCCGGAGCACATCGGCATTGCGATTTATAATGCGGACATATTAACGCAGATAAAATATACTAAAGCAGAAAAAAGCCTCTTACATCCGCCCGCACTCTCTTTGGCATCGGACGGGTTTTGATTTGACGGTAACCATTGCATTTCCAAAAATAGGGGGGAGTATGAAGTTTTCGTCAAAATTATTTTCACAAACATTCATCCCTTGCGTTCTTTTATTAGCGGGCGGCTGTACCAAAACGGAATCGGGATTAACGGGCGTCGGACTGGGTTCCGCCGTCGGCGCGGGCATCGGATACGCCATTGACGGCGGTGCGGGCGGTGCGCTCGCGGGAGCGGCGTTGGGCGGTATCGCAGGCGGAGCGGTCGGCGTGGCAACCAATAACGAAGATGAAGAACTTCGAACCTCCAAACGACACAGGATCGTTGAGGAAACACCTTCGTCGTCTTATCGTTCCGAAGACGAGTTGGAACGGGCGCGCACCGAAATCAAACGGAAACGTTTGGAACGGGAAACGCTGGAAATTGAAAACGAAAAAAAGCGTCTGCAGTTGGAGAAAAAACGCCTGGAATTGGAGGAAGCCAAGCTGGACAAAATGAAGCGCAAAGATCTCGAAAAAGAAGAAGGCGAAGAGGAAGAAGAAGTTATCGAACAACGGACGAGATATCATCGAGAAAGACAACGTTAGTCGGGTTTTCAAGATAACAATAAAGGATTTCCCTTATTTTTGATTGCAAATTAGGGGTATTTGCTCCTTTTTTCGTATCGGTTGTGCAATCTCGGCGCTTGGTGGTTTTATAAATCTCGAAAGACATAGCGGTTGTGAACCCTCGTGTTTGCGTCCGTCTCGTTTTCACGCGAATTTTGGAGGGTTTTGCGCGATTTTGGGATCAGGTAACATCGGAAATCATATCTCTGTGCCCTCTTTGTTCCCTCAAACCCGTTTCCCTTTGGCTTGACGCCCGCACCGTTTTTTCGCGGAATAAATCCGTCGGAAGGATGGCGGAGCGGTCGATCGCGACGGTCTTGAAAACCGTTAAACCGAAAGGTTTCGGGGGTTCGAATCCCTCTCCTTCCGCCATGCAATATAAAAAGCGGTACTTTGTGAAAAAATGACGGCTTCGGACGAACGCAAAAATATTCTCATCCTTGGTGCGAACGGATTCATTGGGAGCACGCTCTGCGCGCATTTGCTGGCAAAAACACAACACGAAGTATATGCGGTTGATTTGGCAACGCACAAACTGGCGCCGTGTCTTAAACATCCGCGGTTTCACTTTTACGAACGCGATTTGCTCATCCATCATGAGGACATTCATTATCTCGTAAAAAAATGCGATATTATCCTGCCGTTGGTCGCCATTGCAACGCCCGAACTTTACGTCACAAAGCCGCTCAGCGTCTTCGAACTGGACTTTGAAGCCAATTTAAAGGTTATTCGTTGGTGCGCGGAATACGATAAACGTGTTATTTTTCCGTCCACTTCCGAGGTCTACGGCATGGCGACCGACGAGGCGTTTGCGGAACATACAACAAACTTCATCCTCGGTCCAGTTGATAAACAACGTTGGATCTATTCCTGCTGTAAGCAATTGATGGATCGTTTAATCTACGCGTACGGTTTCGAAAAAAATCTTCGTTACACCCTTTTCCGACCGTTTAATTTTATCGGTGCGAAGCTGGATGACATTCGCAACGATGCCGGTTCGCGCATCGTAACGCAATTTTTACACAACGCTCTGCATCGGCAACCGTTAAAGCTGGTAGACGGCGGATTCAATCGCCGCTGTTTTACCTACATTAACGACGGCATCGATTGCCTGTTGCGCATTATCGAGAATAAAAACGCCTGTGCGGATAAGGAAATTTTCAACATCGGCAATCCGAACGAAAATTATTCCGTCGCCGAACTCGCAAAGATTTTAAAGGAAGTACTGCATGAATTTGATACCAAACTTGCGGATGCCGTAAAAATCGAAACCGTCTCGGCGGATGATTACTACGGCAAAGGCTATCAGGACATTGCGCGCCGCGTTCCGTCCGTCAAAGCCGCCAAGGAAAAACTCGGTTGGGAACCGAAAACCTCCCTGAGAGAGGCTCTGCGCCGCATTCTGAATTACCACTTTAACGGCGTCGATCCTGATGCGATTTTGCTGAAGAACAGTTGAAACACACAAATGATGTGCCGCATCTTTCTTTATTAACACCACACCTGTTGTAAAAAGAAGTGTTTGTTTGTAGCCTGTCAAAACAACGCGAAACAGACGTTTCTCAAAAAAATTTTACCAACCACTCACAATCCGCCAAAACGGTGACATTTTCTTAAAGAAAACTCCGTTTTTTCGGCTTTTTTTCTAACCCCAAAAACACTCGTTCCAGCCCCTTTCGAAGCGGATACCGATTCAAAAGCTTGATTTTTGTCTTTCATTTTCCCATGTTTGAGATAGATTATGGATTTCGACACGATGCAACGGCTCATGGCAGCCTATCCCCAACTTAAACGTCAACAGGCAACTTTGGAAGCACTCGAAGCGGGTGCGTGGTGCTGTCACGGCAGTTGGGGCATCGGGTGTATTCAAAATGTTGATGCGGAAAACAGTCGCATCGTAATTCAATTTGAATCGCAACCCGAACCGAAATCCATGGATTTGGCGTTTTGTCTGCAAAAGTTGCAGGTTTTGCCCGAAACACACATCATCGTTGAGGTGCGCAAGGATCTCAAAGCGGCGGAGCGGTTATTGAAAACCGATCCGTGCGAATGGGTCGTTAAAGCACTGCAAAGTTTCCACGAACAACAAGCGACGCCGTTGGCGTTGGAGCTGTTGTTGCGACAGGCATTGGAACCGCTTTTTAAGCCCGCCGCGTTTAAATCCTGGTGGATTGCGCTTCAAAAAGCGCTCCTGCGACATCCGCTGATCCGCGTTCCGAAAAATAAAACGGACGTTTTTGCCCTGCGCGCCGAACCGATTTCGCACGAACGGGAGTTGCTGGAAGCACTTTTATCCGCCAAGCAGGCGGCACAGAAGATCACTCTCGGTATGCAGTTGTGTCAACTGCCCTGCCTGGAAGATATCCGCAAAGAGCTTCCGTCAGCTCTCGAAATCATCTCGCCGTTGAGCGAAAACACGCAGTTATCGGCGGCACAACGGTTGGAAGCGTGCTGGATTTGCAGTGACATTGCCTGCACGATCGACGTTGATGCGGAACCATTCAAACAGGCGGCTCATGCTCTGGTGCAGGATTTAAAGAAACTGCCCGATTTAGCGGAGAAAATACCGCACGTGCATCATGAACGCCTGATGCGGTTGTTGATAAAAGCCTGCCCCGATGATTGGCAAGAGGTTGTACTTTCGCTTTTAAGAAACGGTTCGTCGGGGCTCATCGATGCCTGTTTCGGCTGTCTGGTAAAACAAAAACAGGAAGAACTCCTAACGGAAACGTTAAAAAAGTGGTTGCAGGCGCAAAATCTCGGCGGTTCGTTACTTATTTGGATCATTCGACACCGCAAGGTACCGCCCTTCGCTACTCTATTGGCACCGCTGTTCGGAACGCAATTCCTTACGTGCGTTTTGCAGGCGATTGACGGCGATGCGCTCGGTGCGGCACCGGGACGTCGCATCGCATTGGCGGAAGAACTCAATAAAGATACGACGCTCGTCGGCGATCTGTTAAAGGATGCAACCGCGGCGACAGCGACCGACTTGGCGCATCTGCTCATGAACAACCAAGGGTTGGATGATTTGAAAAAACGCTCCTTGTTGGCGCGCTTCATTCGCATTTTCCCGGAATTGCAATCGTTCGCCGAAAATCCGTCCGGCAAATCCGATGAAACGCTTTGGGTCTCGCAAGCGGGTTTGGAAACCGCAAAAGCGGAATACGCAACGCTCGTTAACGAAAAAATTCCCGCCAACAAAGCAGCGATTGCCAAGGCGCGCGAATTGGGGGATTTAAGGGAAAATTCGGAATACAAGATGGCGCGGCAGGATCAGACGGTTCTTTTGGCGCGGAAATCGGAATTGGAGAAGTTCATCAACCGCGCGCGCGTCATTACGGCAAGTGAGGTTGATACAAATAAGGTGAATGTCGGGACAAAGGTTACACTGAAAAACGCTTCCGGCACATCGACGGTTTATACGATTTTGGGTGCCAGCGACAGCGATCCCGAAAAAAATATCGTTTCTTATCAGACGCCGCTGGCGCAGGCGATGCTCGGACGCACCGTCGGCGAAAGCGTTACATTACCGAACGGCGAAACCGTGTCGGTGCAATCGATTCAACGTTTCGACGCTTAATCGGTGAAGTCGCCGTCTTCTTCCGCGAACGCTCTTGATCTCGGTAAAGAAGAGGTTCGGTTGAAGGGCGTTCACAAGCGCATCGTTTTTACCAATCCGACCAACGGTTATTCGGTTTGTTTGCTCGACTTAACGCACAACGGCGGCACCGTCACCCTCACGGGACATTTCCCCGGCGTGCAGTGCGGCGAAACCCTCGTTGTGCGCGGTCAGTGGCAGGAACATGAAAAATTCGGCAAACAATTCAAATGCACCGCCTTTGAAGCCACTTTGCCGGCGGACGTGCACGGTATCCGTCAGTATTTAAGCAGCGGGCTCATTCACGGCATCGGCAAGGAATATGCCGGGAAGATTGTTGAGTTTTTCGGTGAAGACACGTTTTACGTCCTCAACGAAGCCTCCGCGCGCCTGACGGACGTGCCGGGCATCGGCAAAAAACGCGCCGCCATGATTAAAAAGGCGTGGGACGAACAGCGTGCCGTTCGGGACACGATGATTTTCCTCCAAGCCTACGGCATTACCAACTCCCAATGCCTGCGCCTCTGGCAGCATTACGGTACACAAACAAAGGAGGTGATTTCGAAAAATCCCTACGTGATTGCCGACGCCATCGACGGCATCGGGTTCAAATCGGCGGATAAAATCGCGCTCAACCTCGGTCTTACCATCGACAGCAGTTTCCGCATCGACGCGGGGCTGGAATACGTTCTGTCGCAGGCGGAAAGCGAAGGCAATACCGGGGCGACCCGCTCGCAACTAACGCAAACCGCCGCCGCCCTGTTGGAATTATCCGAAGAACCCGTTCGAAAGCGCCTGGAAACCCTGCTTGCGACGGACGTTTTGTCGGAATATCCCGCGTCGCAACTGGTGCAACGCAATAAAACCGCCATTCATGAAGCCTGCATTACCAAACACATTCAGCGACTTTACGCAACTCCTTCGCATTTGCCGCCCATTCACGTCGAAAACGCACTGCTTTGGAGCGAAACCAAGCTCAATATTCATTGGTCGGAGGTACAAAAAAACGCCCTGCGTTCCATTCTCCAAAACAAACTTTCCATTTTGACGGGCGGTCCGGGGACGGGAAAAACCACCCTGTTGCGCGCGCTTGTCGGTGTGCTCGGTGCCAAACGCGTGCGCCTGGGTTTGGCGGCTCCGACGGGACGTGCCGCGCAAAGGATGTCCGAAACAACGGGTTGCACGGCGCGCACCGTTCACCGAACGCTCAAATACGAACCGTCCCTCGGCCGCTTCACCTACGACGAAAATAATCCGTTGCCGGTCGATTTTCTCATTCTCGACGAAGCGGGCATGTTGGACGTCGCACTGACGCATTCCCTTTTGCGCGCCTTATCGGACACGACGCACCTGCTGTTGGTCGGCGACATTTACCAACTTCCGTCGGTGGGAGCCGGCAACGTTCTGCATGACTGCATCGAAAGCCCCTACTTTCACGTCACGTATTTAAATGATATTTTTCGACAGGGAAAACGCAGTTCCATCGTAACCGTCGCCCACAACATCCTTGAAGGAAAGTGCAAGTTGGAAGCTCCGATCTGTTCGCCAAATAACCCGCAACCGTTGGAAGAAGATTTGTATTTCGTTCCCGCCGCACAGCCTGAAGACGGCTTAAAAACCCTGGAACGCCTTTGTTGGGAATTTTTGCCGAAACAATACCGCGCCGATCCGATTCGGGATCTTCAAATTCTCGCCCCCATGCATCGCGGTTCGGTCGGTATCGAACAAATCAACAACCTTTTTCAGCAACACGCCGGTCTGCAACGGCGAAAAATGCAGATCGGCGAACAAACCTTCTTTGTCGGCGATAAGGTTATTCAACTGAAAAATGATTACAACAACAATATCTTCAACGGCGATTTGGGCATCATTCGGGAAGTGAACGAGGAAGATAACACCGTCACCGTTCTATTCAATGACGAACCGCACGTTTTGGAACGCTCGGCGTGCCTGCACTTAAAATTGGCATACGCCATCAGCATCCACAAATCCCAGGGCAGTGAATTTCCGATCGTCATTATCCCGTTATTTACACAACATTTTGTAATGTTGAAACGCAATCTGCTGTACACCGCCGTGACGCGCGGTCGCAAAAAAGTCTTTTTACTCGGCGATGCGCGCGCTTACTCCATCGCCGTCCGCACCTTAGACAGCACCGTCCGCCGCACGACTCTGTCGGAACGGCTGAAATGCGGGTTCAAAGCAAATCTGCCGCAAAAAACATTTTAAAGATGTGTTGCGTGAGGTTGTATCTTTGAATTTTGCCATTTCGACAAATTTTCTCTTACTCTGCTTCCGCCTCGCTAAAACCTTGCCCCGGCTCCACTCCTTTTTACCTTGAAATTGTGCAACCGCTTCCGAATGCGTACTTAATTTCGATTGGTATTCTTCCGCGCGAACAAAGCAAAAAGCACATCCAACTTGCGGTGCAACAGCCGCCTTCAAACGACGCGTTGCAGTACTTAAATTATTTAAAGCGAACCCAATCCGTTGCCGTCGAAATCGAAGCGGTTAATGAAGAAGCATTTCAAAAAGCCGTTCGTGAATTTCGGCGGGCGCAACACCAAGGTGAAACCTCTTTTTTGGAACAAAAATTTGCGAGTGTTTTGACGATCGCCCATGAAAACGGTTGTTCGGATATCCACTTTGAACCGTCCAAGGAAGATATTAAAATTTTTACGCGCCGCCTGGGGCAACGCACGTTTCTGGAACGTTGGCCGCACGAATGGCTGAAGACCTTCGTCAATATCCTCAAAATCAAATCCGAACTGGATATTCAGGCAACAACGACGCCGCTTAACGGGCAATTTTCATATTCGTTACCCAAAGAAGTTGTTTTCTGCCGCGTTTCCATTCTGCCGAGTTTGCACGGCGAATGTATCGTGCTTCGGCTTCATTCGCCGAACCGAAATAAAAGCTACAACATGGAGCCGCTGTTGCAAACCGCATTCGCGAAAGCCGTTTCGGAAGCGAAACCCGGTTTATGGATCCTCAGCGGTCCGATCGGGAACGGGAAAACAACCTCTTATTATCATTTAATGAACCGCATCAAGCATCAAAAGCGCGTTTTCAGTTTCGAAGATCCGATTGAAATTTTCCATCCGCACCTGCTTCAATTCAAAGCGACGCACGACCTGCTCGCCGAACCGCGGATGCGTATTCTGGTGCGACAAAGCGTCAACGTGGTCGGATTCGGTGAAGTGCGTTCCGCGGAACAACTGAAATTCGTCGTCAATGCCGCGCTGACGGGGCACTGCGTTTTAACGACGTTTCACGCCAATTCCGTCAACGGTGCCCTGCAACGGCTCGCCAATTTTCATTATGCCGAAGAACAAGCGGCGTTATTTCTCGGCGGTATTCTGCATCAACACTGGGATGAGAGCAAAACCGAAGAACGTTCACTTGTGCTGAACGAACGAATTTTTCAGCACTGAAATACCTGCGTTGTTGATACTAAAAGCCGATTTCAAACACTTTTCTGTTTGCTCTTCGGGTCGCACCCGCAATACCTCCAAGCGTACGAAGTTCCTTTTAACCACACTCGAATACAAAAAAACGGAGAAACGTCCTGCTTTTGGTTTGCGGGAAATTTCTCCGTTTTAATGTTAATGTGCGAAATATACTTCCGCCGCTCTACGCCGCAATCGTTTTTTCCGTCTGCGAAGCATTCTGTATCAACTGCTGTATCATGGAAAGTATGTTGTTGATAAAGTCCATGAGTGCCTTCGCCGTCGACTGATTTTGTTCCTGCGCCTTCCGCACGATTTCCATCACCATGGCTTCCGCTTCCGCCGCAATATCCGCATCCTTTGCTTCTTTCTGTTGATATGCACTGACAATTCCGGCAATCCCCTGTGCAACCTGCGAAGCTGCCTGCCCGCCGGACGTCATCGCACCGCCGAGTATAAACTGTTGTTGAGTTCCAATCTCCGCCAGTTTCCAAAATTCTTCGGAAACCAGTGTACCTTTTCCGAAAGTGTCCGACAGTTTTTGATTCGATTCAGTCAGTATCTTGTTCTCACGCATCGTGTTGGCGGCACTCCTCATCTGCATGGTTGTTCCGACAATGGTCAGTCCCAATGTAACGGCACCCGTGACAATACCGGTAACAGCCGACGTCATCGCCGCCTCAAACTGCTTGTCCCGTGATGTTTCCATTTCTTTGAGCTTTGCCTCAAACGAGGACATCAGATTGTTCAGATTCAGCAGATCGTTTTCCCGTTGCGTCGTCATCAGCTGCGCAAACACCATAATGAGTAACTTTAACAGTTCGCGCATATCGCTGTCGGTCACGGTCTTCAGAAAAGGTTCCGCCGCCGAAAGTGCCATGTTTGCCGATTTTTGCAACTGTTTGTCTTCGGAAGCCGCCGTCAAACTGCCGAGAATGCTCGGCAAATTTGTTACGGATTTGTTCAAATCCGATAAAACAGTCGGCAACTCCTCGGTTGTACATCTCAATACATTCGCCAATTTATTCCCTAATATCGGATTGGCTCCAAAAGCATCCTGCGGCTCTTTCCCGTCCGCAAACAGCGCACGGATTTGCGACGTATAGTTCTCTGTCTTTTTAGCATCCTCCGCGGTGGTTGCACGGGTGATGTTGATAACGCCTGCCTCATTCATAAACGGTTCTGCCGCCTTCTTTAACTTATCAACGGAATTCGTGTAACCGACCGCATCCGTCGTGAGATTCTGACTGTTGAATGTAACTTCGCTCATAATTTCGACCTTTTGGTGCATGCGCTTGCTTTATGCATGCTCATGAACGTAAAACGGCTGTTTTTTTAGAAAATTTTCGAAAATTTTTGTGTGTTTTGGGAAAATCAGGAATGGCGCGACAGGTAATCAATCCATCGCAACATCATTTTTACACGGCAGGCTCAATAGGCACGTACGCATCCAACCCGCACGCATCGGTTAATGCTCAGCCCTCAACAGGTGTAAAATAAAAACCGAAGCAAGATCGCGTGGAGCCGCCAAGCAGTACACAGCAATTTTAAGCCACCCCGTTACTCAATCCGTGTAAGTGCCGTCCTTGTTCGTCCGATAACAGCTTGCACCCGCCATAGCCACATCGCACACATCGAACGAAGCCATCACTTCTCTGTCTTATTGCCCATCGATCCATGACGATTGATTTGCTTTTTCAGATCTTCACATTACCTACTAATCCTGCTTGAAATCCAATCATCAAAAACAAACTCTTCTTCTCTCCGTTAAGGCTTTATTCCCTTCGCCTCTCCCTGCCATGCGATCTTCCCAACGCCTCCCTCCGGTTCGTTACACGGAATCTGATCAAAAGTCTTACTCCGATGCAGAACCGTATTTGCATCATTCGGCCCGCACGGCGGACGCTCCACGAATCCTTTCGGCTGCTCACCCCAACTCTTTGTCTCACGGACAAGGGAAATGCGTCTCCCGGCATAATTCACAAATTTCAGCCATGTTTCTTTCGGCAACGGGTTATGCCCGAGTTTTTCAAACGCTTCCGCCAATCCCTCACATGAAGATGTTTTCTTGCTAAAACTCATGCCCGAAATCCCCGTGAACTTTGTGTGTTTATAACCCCTTAATAAATGGTGACTTTGGATGCAATATGTATGCAGATTTTCTTTCATATAGTAATTGGCATCCAAATCATCAAGCAACGAACACAACCATTTCCGATCCTCAGAGTTCCATTGTTCGTAATTCGAATAACATTGTACCATCAAGCGCACCATATGTAATGTTGTGGAACCAAATTCCTCAATCAACGGAAGCGATCCAAATTTAACACAGCAAAACTCTTCACCATTATGAGTCCGATTGTTATCAACCGCGACGGCATCCAACGAATAGTAATCCGCATAAAGGCTCAGCATGAGCTTCAAATCTTCTCTGCAATCCACTCCGCCCTTCGCTTCAAAATTTGATACCAGCATTAAAAGGTTCGAAACGGGTGCACAGAAGAATTTTTTCAGGTATTTTTTACATTTGCTTAATTTTGAAGCATTGAAAAACTCTAAGACGTACGCTTTGTACACATCCTTCCCTTTATTGATGACGGTCTGATTAGCCGACGAATTCTTCGGCACATACGCCTTGTTATCATTAGGAACGCGGAACTCCAATCTACCCGTAAAGTCACTTTTATAACAAACCTCGGTTCGACAAATATGCCCCGAGATACCCGAACCCCAAAGCGACAAAACAACCGGTATATCCCGTCGCAAATCATCCTCCCGCCACAAATCGGTTGCACCGTCGGAATACCCGTTCCACGGGAACCGCGAAGGTCCGTCGCCAAAAACACGTTTCCATTCGCCCTGCAAACATCTTTTCAGTTCTTCGAATGCCGCATGATAGGCTTTGACCGCCGGACGCCAATCCTTATGAGATTTAGTGAACGACACCACTTCATCACTCGCTTGCAACAACAGCTCCACAAACTTCCGATTATCGGTAAAATCCGTACGCAACTGCCGAACTCCTTTTACGGTATTGTACTGAATGGCGGCAATTTCCTGCATAGGATCCTTAGGGCTCGACGATCCGTTCCCCGCATGCATTTGCGATAATCCGCAAAAGAAAATCGCGCCGATCGTCATTAAAGCCCGAAAGCCCGTTGTGCATATAAACTTTGAATGTTTTTCAAGCATACAAACAAAAGTGTAAGATTTTTCGTATAAAGTGCAAGTTTTTCCATAATATATCAATATGAATAATTTTTACGAAAAAAACGCCGTATATTTCCAAAAGACGTGTTCTTTAAAAGAAGAACATAAAGCATTTTCGCACAAAAAAATCGAAAAAAAATTTACCGTCTGCCACTGACATCGCACCGATACATACGGAGTATTTTCCAATACGGCAATCCCTGCTTTTCTCTCAACCGAACGTTTAAAACCCAAAACCGCAGACACCCGACACATTGCCTGTACCCGTCAAGGTGTCCCGCGCCAACGACACACGCGAATCTGTTCCTACACGGATTGTTCCGCAAAAACCGCCGCAACACGTCTTTCCTATTTACATTTTATTGACAAATGTTTAAAATAACAATAAATGGCAACGCTCAACGAGGCGCGTTCGGACTTTTTGTACCTGCTGGCGATTTTGTACATGCAACAGTCCAAATACAATCCGGCATTGCATTTGTTGCGCGTGTTGTCTGTTCAACACGAGAAAGATACGCGCATTGCGTTGGCACTGGCGTCGTGTCTTTATCGTACCAAGCGTTTTAAGAAAGCTCAAAGCGTTCTGTCGGAACTTGACGAAACGGCTTTATCGCCCGAATTTCGCACCGCCTTTCATTATATCAACGCCAAAATTCTTTGGGAATTGGAACAAAAAGACGAGGCGCGCGACCAACTGCAAAAGTATTTGAAAGCGAGGGAAACGGCATGAATTGGGTCGCAAAATTAGATCGGTGGGTCGCAAAGTATTCCCGTTTTAACGACGTACTGCTGGCAATTGTGCTGGTCATGGTCATCTCTTTGATGATCGTTCCGGTACCGCCGACCATGCTGGACGCACTGATTTCGCTCAATTTAACGATCTCGGTGGTCATGTTCATGATGTCCCTGTACATCCCGAACGTGCTTTCGTTTTCAACCTTCCCGAGCATGTTGCTGTTCACGACGCTGTTTCGATTGGCGTTGAACATCACCAGTACGCGTATGATTTTGTTGCACGCCAACGCCGGCGAAATCATCTTCACCTTCGGGCAGTTCGTCGTCGGCGGAAACTTCGTCGTCGGTGCGGTGGTGTTTCTTATTCTGCTGTTGGTCAACTTCCTTGTCATCACAAAGGGTGCCGAACGTGTCGCCGAAGTCGGTGCACGTTTCACGTTGGATGCCATGCCGGGAAAGCAGATGAGTATTGACGCGGATATGCGCGCCGGAACCATCGACATGGACGAAGCCAAACGCCGCCGTTCGAATTTGGAACGCGAAAGCCAGCTCTACGGTGCCATGGACGGTGCCATGAAGTTCGTCAAAGGTGACGCCATTGCGGGTCTGATTATTACCGCCATCAACATCATCGCGGGTATCATCATCGGTGTGACGCAAAAGAACATGGAACTCGGCAAGGCCGTTACGACGTATTCGATTTTAACCATCGGTGACGGTCTGGTGTCCCAAATTCCGTCGCTGCTGATCGCCATTACGGCGGGTATCATTGTCACCAAAGTCGGTTCAGCGGACGGCGCGGTACTCGGGCGCGACATCGGTTCGCAGGTGCTCGGACAACCGAAAGCGTTACTTATCGGTGGCGTCATGGTGATCGGATTGATGCTGATGCCGGGATTTCCGAAAGTTCCGTTTTTAATTCTGGCGGCGATTATTTTAAGCATCGGTTACAGCCTCAATGCCACGCACGGAGAAGGGAAAAAGAAAAAAGGCAAACCGATCGCCAAAAAAGCATCTTCCCCGAAACTCCCCGAGATCATTCAGGAATCGGATGAAAGCGGCGAAAACGAATTTTCCGTCACAACTCCGCTGATGCTGGACGTCGAACGCTCCGTTGAAGATACCATTGAGCCGGATGTCTTAAACGAGCGCCTCATTCAAATTCGCCGCGCACTTTATCACGACCTCGGCGTACCGTTCCCGGGCATCCATTTACGTTTCAACGGCGGTCTGGCACAAAACACCTACCGCATTCTTATCAATGAAGTGCCGATTACGCAGGGAAAATTGTTGCCGAACCACGTTATTGCACGGGAAACGAAGGAAAATCTCGAAATTCTCAATGTTCATCTCACCGAAGAAGAATCCTTCCTGCCGTATATCCCGTCGCTGTGGGTCAAAAATGACGACATCCCGCTGTTGGATAACGCCAATGTTGCTTACATGCGCACGCCGCAGATTTTAACGCATCACCTTTCGTATATCCTGAAACGTTACGCAAGCGACTTTTTGGGCATCCAGGAGTGTAAATTTCTGATGGAAAACATGGAGCAAAATTACCCGGAAATTATTAAGGAAGTTCAGCGCGTGTTGCCCATCCAGAAGATTACCGAAATTTTCCAGCGCCTCGTACAGGAGGAAATTTCCATCCGCGACCTGAAAACCATCTTCCAGTGCCTCATCGATTGGGGGCAAAAGGAAAAGGAACCCGTCCTTTTGGCAGACTACGTCCGTTCCACATTGCGACGCTATATAAGCTTCAAATTCAGCGAAGGAAGCAACGTTTTGTCGGTTTATCTGCTGGATCCGAAGATTGAGGAAATGGTGCGCAAAGCCATTCGCCAGACATCCGCCGGCAGTTATCTCGCGCTCGATCCGCCGTCGGCGAAAAAAATCGTCAAAGCCGTCAAGGAATCGACCGGCGATCTGCTCACCCAGGCGCACCGACCCGTATTGCTGACCTCCATGGATATTCGCCGCTATGTCCGAAAGTTGATCGAAATGGAACTTTACGATCTTCCCGTACTGTCTCACCAAGAATTGACCGAAGAAATTACCATTCGACCCCTCGGTCGCATTCAGCTGAATTGAGAAATTTATCGTCCTTTTCCGCGAAAACCGCCAAAAATCTTGCATCGGCGGCATTTTTGGGTTAGAAGTGAGACACCGTGGGCAGGATTGACACAAGCGTTTTGCAACAGAAGTTAATGTCGCTCGAACGCGCTTACGAAGCATATCGAAAAGCC
>JAEESJ010000013.1 GCA_016286235.1 Opitutales bacterium
TACATTCGGATCGAGAGAATGAATTTTTCGTATGGCGAGAATAAAAAACTCCGCTTGTGTCGGATGCGTACCGAGAGCACCGTGAGCATAATCACCGCGCCGTACGTGTACCGCGGAGGATTTGCGGGCGTTGATGTCGTTTAAGAGATCTTTGCAGGTATCGATGTCAATCGGGTGGAATTTGTCTTTCAATCTGCGAATACCGTCTTCTTTGCGCATACTTGCATTGCGATCGAACCGAAAAAATACGGTGTGCAACCAATTTTCAAACATACCGGCATAGGGTTCGATTTTGATCGAAGGAAATGCCTGTTTTAATTGTAACGGACGCGCAAAAACACCGTCTTCGTCCACTCCTTTCTTTGAAAACCACCGTATGCAGTATTTTACCGGCAAGTGATGCTTCTCACGTACCTCTTCGCCGTAACCGTACCAGCCGATTTGATCCGCCAAACCGCTGCATAAGGGAACGATGACCGTCTCCACATGAAAAATCTTCCGCATCGTCCGATAGAAAACAACTTTGCCGTTGTCCGTGCGCGTCAGAAGGAAAATCGTCAGGGAGAAAAGAAAAAGGGTGAGGAAGGTTCGTTTAAGAAATTTCATCATGTCAGAACCCAATTTCAGATGCTAAAATAACAGACCAACGACAACATTTTTGGAAAGCAAAGCTGAAACAAAACCTGCTTGGATGCACAAATTACCTCTTTTTGACGTTCTCCATGACTTGCAACCGACGCCGTCGATTCTAAATAAAACCCCGACCCCTGTTGTTTCCCGTCAAAATTGCGCCAAAAACCGTTCGTCATTTTGGTAAAAGCGGCGAACATCCTCAATCCCGTACAACAACATTGCCAGGCGATCGATGCCGAACCCGAACGCAAAGCCCTGCCAATCGTTGTCAATGCCGCAATTTTTAAAGACATTCGGGTGTACCATCCCGCAACCCCAAACTTCGAGCCAGGTATTATGAAACTTCCCGAGATTTGTAATAAAAATATCGACTTCGAAGCCCGGTTCCGTGAACGGGAAAAAGCTCGGTCTCAAACGTACTTTGAAATCTTTGCCGAAAAACTGACGCACAAAGTAGTCCAGAGTTCCCTTTAAATCCGCAACCGACGTATTTTTATCGATGCACAAACCTTCGACCTGATGAAAATTAAAATGGTGCGTCGCATCGTCGGTATCGCGCCGAAAACAGCGCCCGGGAGAAATAATCTTCAGCGGCGGTTTATGTTTCAGCAACGTGCGAATTTGAACGGTCGAGGTTTGCGTACGCAGAAGATACTTTTCGTCCGCCTTGCGGGACGTCGTTGCAACTTCTTTTGTCGGAAGAAAAAATGTATCCTGCTCGGAACGCGACGGGTGATTTTCGGGCGCATTGAGGGCATCGAAACAAAACCATTCCGTTTCAAGCTCCGCGCCTTCGGCGACCGAATAACCGAGCTGTTTGAAAATATCCGCTATGCGTTTTCGAACCTGTGTCAACGGATGCAGGGGCTTGGCGGAAGGGTAGGGCGACGGCAGGGTCGGATCGATCGGATTGCCCAACTTTTGCAAGCGTTCCCGTGATTGCAGGAACTTTGTCTTTTCCGTAATTGCCGCTTCCAGTGCGATTTTAACGGCATTCAGCGCTTTCCCGCGTTGCACCCTTTCGATCGGATCGCAATCCTTTAACGCTTTCAAACAGCCGACAAGGTCGCTTTTCGGACCCAAAAAACGCGTTTTGACGGTCTGCAGTTCCGCAAAAGAATTACACGCGCGAACGGCTTGCTCAGCGGTCGATTGAAGTGCTGTAAAGTCCTCCATGTCTCAAGAATATGCTATCGAAAACCAGGGTTTAAAGGAAAATCTGATGCGTTTTCATTCGTTTGACATGTTTTCTCTTTATCCGGTAAAAACGGCATGCTCGATATTCCCGAAGAAACAAAGAACGGCTCGGAAACTGCTTTGCTTCCGTCTTTTCTCCTTCGTCTGTCGGCGTTACAACCTACTCCGGCAATAAAAAACAACATCGGGAACTCCAACAACTTGCTTTAGATGAGCACACCTTCGATGCCGTCTGCCTCCGATTGTTCTCGATGTGCACGGATAACTAAGGGTAGGGAAGGAAAAACAAAGGTAAAAAGCGACAATAACGCCCTCACACCCTGCCTGCTTCCGTTCCCTTCACTCGTCCTGACCTCCTTTAACAACACACGCAATCGATACTCCTCCGCAATACCACCCTCGCGAAACCCGACTTTACAATCCGACAGATTCTTCCGTCACAATGCACGGCAGACAAACGGGGAGACCGGAATAAAGAGCATACCCGCAGATTAAATACAGACCGCTACGACACTTAACCACTGATATGATGCACCTCCTCGTTTAAACTCCGACCCGTCGACCCTTCACTCTTCCCGCCACAGCGGAAGAGCACACCCCGCATAAATCGCCGCGTTTTTCGGCAGTAAATACCTAGGCGGATGCGTCGCCTGCTTCGACCTTTTCGGTACCCGCTTTCACGGACTTCTTTGCTGATTTTTTCGCTACAGGCTTTGAAGAAGCGGAAACATCAACCTTTGAAGTCGTTTTGCACGCTTTCAAGACTTGTTCGATTAAAGCTTTGAAGCCCTCTTCGTTGCGGATTGCCAATTCGCTCAGTTGCTTGCGATCCAGCTCGATGTTGCACTTTTTGAGACCGTTAATGAAGCGGCTGTAAGAAACGCCCGCCGCGCGACAGGCGGCATTGATGCGAACAATCCACAAGCGGCGAAATTCGCCTTTCTTCTTGCGTCTGTCGCGAAACGCATATGCTCCCGCGCGCCAATAAGCATCGTTCGCATAGCGGAAAAGGCGGGATTTATTGCCAAAATACCCGCGTGTTTGTTTCAGTATCCGCTTACGACGTTTCCGTGTTGCAACTCCGTTCGTTACTCGTGTCATTGTATTTTCCTCCGTTCAAGCCAAGGCAAGGTCGTCGTTAAAACCCTGCCCCGAACCGTTAAAATTTACCTAGAAATTCGCAAAAGGCATCGCCGCCTTTACCGTCGCAACCTGTTTGGCATTATCCAAACAAACGTCCTTGCCGGCACGCCGCGACTGACTGTTGGATTTGTTGCGCAAAAAATGCCGATAACCGGGTTTGCGAAGCATCACCTTACCCGTTCCCGTAATTTTAAATTTCTTCGCAATCGATTTCTTCGTCTTTTGCATACCCTGAGCGAATATCTTTTTCTGCCGTCTGTAAAGCGAAAAAATAACATTACGGTTTCTTTTGCGGTCGCTTCGCCTTCGGCAACACCCAACGGATGGGATTGAAGGTAATAAAATACTTCGGGTCTTTGAGTGAACCGTTGACCGAAGCCGAAAACGCGCGCGTGACGGGCGTGAAAATCTGAAATGCATGACGGACAATCGGTATCCCCATTTGTCGATGATCGAGGAACGAAAAGTTTAAATCGCCCTTCAGCCAATGATTTTCAAGATCCACAACACCCGCAATATCGGCTTGTGCGGTATCGCCCGACAATTCCGCTTTTTGCGTGCGGATTTCGCGTTCGTTGAAGGAAAATCCCGACGTAAAACGGTCAAAGTTGACAGTCGGAAAGAACGGAATTTTTGCGAAAAGCAATTTTTGCAACGGTCCGAGAAGGTGAATTTTGGATAATTCCGGATTTTTGAAATCCGCAAATCCTTCGCCCTCAACGGAAAATTCGGGGTGCCGACGCCCTTTCGCCTTAATGTTGAGATCCAACAGCCCGCTGTAGGTTTTTAAATTGTCGGGCGGAATATCGGCAACCCATTTGGCAAACATCGGTTGTTGCAACAAAGAGCCCGTCGGCAGTTGCTCACCTTCGGCTTCGATTTCAAACGTCTCTTTGCGTAGAAGAAGGTTTGCCTTGAAAGGTGCCGTATGAAACAGCTTTCCCTGAAAGTTTGCCTGCGTTTTTTCGACATCCCGTCGGTATGTAATCTCCAAATCCTCAACGGGCATTGCATCGATTTTGTGCATCGGCGATTGAGCAGCAACCTCCAGGTAATCTTTCGGCAGTTCGGGGAAGGAAACGCAACCTTTGAAAGAAGCCTTCATCGGTATCAACGGATGCAATCGCTTCAAATGCTCTATGTCGGAAACACCGATAAAATCCTCAATCAACGTCTCCCAACGTTGTACCGAAAACGTCCCCGATCCGTTAAAATCAAACTGTTCATGTTGTTCGTCTCTCGGATCGTACGGCCAACGAATGAAACAGGAACCTTCGCCGTCGAGTGTTTGCAATCGATGCAGTTTGATGTTCGCATAACCGGGTTGATGTGAAAACGTAACGGCAAGTTTTTTAAAATCCGTCTGTTTGTAACGCCCGTTTTGCGCTTCCGCATACCCAAAAAGACGATTGAAGTGTTGCTTAACATCCCATTGAAATGCCACATCGGCACAGGGATTTTTGTCGAAAAAACGAAAATTGTTCGCAAAATCATGCCACCACGGCGGCAAATACGGTTCCAAGACATTTATCAGAACGGGCGCGACGGTTCCGTTGCAAAAAACTTGCCCTTTTTGTTCCGAAAAATCGCAAGTGCCATAGGTGTGAAGATCGACTTTGTTTTTTTCAACATTTGATGCCAAATCGTTTGGCGGTTGGAAAGTTGCATCCCACGAAAAAACATCGGCGTCTTTGGAAAGTTTTGCTTCGGCTCTTTGAAACGGCTGACCGTTAACAGTTAAATCGGAAGTATTCAACCGCACCGTCGCTTGTTGCAAATTACCTTGAATTTGCGCGGCAAGCGGTGCGTTAAATAAAATGCGATACGGGTTTTGAGGCACATTCGCCGTTTGATTGCAAAAGTTCGGACTTGCGATAAATAAACCCTTCGACAGTGTTCCTTGTTTTCGAGGCAGATGAAATAAAAATTCTCCCTTCGCGTCTAATCCTTCACCGTCGACGGAAAATTGCACCGTATTTTCGGAATACGGCTGAAAATCCTTTAAACGCCCGTAAAACCTCGGAGGTTGCGGAAAAACGTCCGTATAACCTTGGAATTCTACCGATGAACAAGCATTTTCAAAGGTATAGGTGCCGTCCGCCAGAGGATGATAAATTGAGAAAAACCTCGGTGTATCGATTTGTTGCGCCTGCAAAAAAACGGACGCACTTTTTTCGTCGAAACAAGTTTGCCCGAAAACATCTGTTGCCCGAATATGTCCGAAGTGCAATGCATCGGTTTTAAACAGCAGCGAAAACTTTCCCGCAGCACCCTCCGTATGCAGTTGTAAATTTTTTAATGAAAAACCCTCCGCTTTTACACCCGAAGAAGGCAGATTTTCAAGCATCTTTTTATATTGTTGTAACGCGCGGAGCGAATGAAAATTTCCTCGCAATAAGCCTAAGGTTTCGTGATGCGCCGACAGTAATGCGCAATAATCGTCATTGTTTTTTCGAATAAGACCGTCCAATGCATCGAATTTTCCGAAAGATGTTCCCAAAATGCCGTCTTGAATTTCGCACTGCCATCGTTCGAGAAACTTTTCATTTTTTAAAGGCGAGAAATCGATGCAGGAAGCTTCAAACGGCGTTTTCTGAAATTGACCTTTAACATCGTATAATGTTAATCGTTGTCGCAACAAAACAGCCTTGGACGTACGAAGCGGAAATTTTAAAAGACGACAAATCGGATCGACGGGGATAATCAGGGAGGAATTAAAAAACACGTACACCAACCAACCGATACCGAGCGACAACAAAAACAGCTGTACGTAAAAGAAGCGTTTCATGGATTAAGAAAGGTACGAAGCGCATTATTCTGCTCTTTTTGATGCGTAATGCGGAACAGAAAATCAATCCATTCGGGCGCAAAGGTGAATTTTTTTCCCGCATAACCGCCGATTTGAAAACGACCGCCGATGCGTTCCGAAAACGTTAATTCGTACGTTTTCGGGATGTGCGCATCGTTTTCCGTTGTGATAAAGAGCGTATATATGTCGATCGGGAATGTCGGTAAATCTTTATCTTCAAGCCAACAGTCGGCCGTCAAATGCGCCAACGGTACGTCTTTGTAATCGGCGGAATTTATCGGTTCGACGACTTTATTAAAGGGCGATTTTAGTTTTACCTGAACAACACGTTCATTCGAATTGAACTTCCAAACGGTTTTGTCTTCCGAAAATTCAAAGTACGTTTGAAAAATTTCGGGATCGAAGGAAGTCAGTTGCATCCATAACGGTTGGTTCGATAATTTAACATATGCAGTATCTTCATCGCAATAAACGGTCGCCGACAGCGTGCCGTTCGACGTCGTAATTTCAAGCTCTGTCTGCTTTTTTCCCGTCAAATCGGGCGCACTCGGCAAAAAATCCTTCACACACAGCATGTTCAATTTATCCGTAAGCGATTGCAGACACGCTGTAGAAACTTTCTGCGTTTGAACGGGAGCACCAGCTTCCGTATGAACCGACCGCTCCCATTCGTTTTTATCCAACGGGCGCAGGACGGTTCGTGTGCCTTGCCGGCGACAGGCAATTTGACGGATTTGCGAAAGTTCCAAGTCAAAAATCATCCGTTTACACAACGTTGCAGGCGCATGCAACAATCGATCGACGGTTTCGGTTTTGATTAAAAACAGCGACGCATCATTGTTACGTTGAACAATATAAGTATGCGGTTCATTTTCTCTCAATAACAGCTGAAGCGTCTCCGTTGTTTTCCCGTCGCTTAATATCAATCGAAGCATTGGTTCGGCACCCGAAAAACTTTGCCGATAGGTTTGTGCCTCTTTGGCCGTCAAAAAACGTTCGACGGTCAAATATCGCAGTTGTTGCGAAAGTGCATCCGCCTTTTGCGTATCAATCGGGACGGGAAGCGGTAATTTCAACGACCATGTTGCTCCCGTTCGATCCAAAAGCACTTTTTGTTGCACCGTTTCCAGCGCGATGGTTTTCAAAGTCGCCAAATCCAACAAATAAGGGAAACACCAATGTTCCAAAGGTGTTTTTAAAAACCTTGCAAGTTCATCGTTGACGGAGAAAATTTCGCGCGTTTCGGGAATAAGCAGGTACGTTTCTTCACCGTCATCCGTCGCTTCACCGACCGCCAATTGATACGTTTCATCCGATGTTTGCAACATGATCGTGCAGGACGGCAGATCGAGACCATACTTTGAAAGATCCGTCACAGAGGCACATTTTGCAATAAACTCCGGTTTTAATCCAAAAAGCACTTGCAAGAAACGATCCATAACCAAGGGATGCGCCTCCCAATCGATGGGAGCGTTCATATGCCACTCGGAACCCGTTTTTTCGAAATACATCGATGTACCATCGCGAAATTTAACATCAACGGACTGTAGATCCAAAAGATGACGTTGAAAGTTAAGTGTATGGATTTCTGGAGAAGACGAAGTATCACCAAACCGTTGATACGCGAATAACGCTATCCAGAGGGTATTTAACAGAGTTAAAACAATCGAAAAACAGAAACGAAGCATGCTATGTGTTTTTTAGATGTTTTCCAAAGAAAAGCTCCGTGAATAAACGCTCTTCTTCTATAAAACACAGCCGTATATCCTGCCAAAAAAAGGACATTTTTGAATAAAAAACACAATCATCCACGCCATACATATTGTGGCATATGCAATGCAACGTAGGCAATTTATAAAACCGAAGGCGGCGAAAAATCTTGTCTGTTGCACAAAAAAAGGACACCATCGGCGTGGTTGTTTTAGTGTGTTTTAGGTTTTCGGACGGGTTTTTAGAGAAAAGCATCAGAGCGAGGTGAGTAATCGTCAAATCATCATCATAGGCAATCCGAACTGCGGGAAAACGACCCTGTTCAATGATTTAACGGGGGCGCACGAGCGGGTTGCCAATTACGTCGGAGTCACACACGGCATTCAGAACGGAAGTTTTTTGGATAATTTCGGGCAAAAAACAACGGTGTACGATCTGCCCGGAACTTACGGGCTATCGGTTGGCACATCGGAAGAGCGGGAAATTTTCGATTTATTGTATCATTCCGGTGAACAAACGCGACTCTTGTGCGTTCTGGATGCGCGTTCTTTGGAGCGCAGTTTGTTCTTGGGAACACAGCTTTTGGAATTGGGCTTGCCGATTTGTTTTGCCGTTCATTTTTCGTTTCGCCTGCAAAAACAGGGGCATATGCTTGATAAAGCTTCACTGGAACGCGTACTGCCGGCACCCGTAATTTATTTGTCTTCACGGACGGCGGTGCGACGCCGGCAGCTGCGCGATGTCGTGACGCGTGATTTATTTGAAAAAACAAATAACTTTCATATTTCATTCCCGAACAAAGGCGAAAAATTACGGGATGAATTGGCGGAAAAAATAAATCTGTCAAGCGGATGGTGCGGTCTGTTGTTGTTACAGGATTGCGCGCAACGAAAAGCATTCACTACGGAACACGAGGAACGTTTCGTTCAAACGGAGGACGCTTTAAATCAAACCGTTACGAATTGGAAAACGCAAGCAACGACCGCGCGTTACCGTTGGATTGAAAATGTAGTTTCACAATGCATTCGTCACGTTTCGGGGCAACATTCGTCCTTTGATTGGGATCGGGTGTTTCTGCATCCGTTTTGGGGGTTGGTAACAATGGGGATGATTGCATTTTCGATGCTTCTGACGGTCTTTACGCTTTCGGAATATCCGATGCGACTGTGCGAATGGGGCATCGAAGCACTTCAAGGCGGACTTAAAGCGTGGTTGCCCGATACGTGGTGGCGTTCGTTGCTGATCGAAGGTGTCTTAGGCGGTTCGGGAAATGTTTTGCTGTTTTTGCCGCAATTTGTTCTGGTGATTGCCTGCCTCGGGATTTTGGAAAACACCGGCTACCTGGCGCGCGTTATGTTTTTGTTGGATCGTTGGATGAAAAAAATCGGTCTGTCGGGATCGTCGTTCGTGGCACTCGTCTCCTGTTATGCCTGCACTGTCCCGGGGATTATGCAAACTCGTTGTGTTGCCAACCGACAAGAGCGTCTCACAACGCTTTTCGTGGCACCCTGGGTCAACTGCGCCAGTCGCGTCCCTATCTATCTGTTGCTGATTTCTCTCCTCTTCAAAGATATGACGCCGTGCGGCAAAACGCTGTTGGTGATTGCCATTTACCTGACGGGTTTGGCAGCAGCATTGGCATTGGCGGCGGTGATACGCACGTTTTTCTTTAAAACCCGCGGCTCGGTATCCGTTGCCGAAGTTCCGCCGCTTCTCAGCCCGCAATGGACATACATTTTGAAGTTGATGAGGGCGCAAACGCTCTTCTTTTTACGAAAAGCGGGCACGGTGGTGTTGGCGTGCAGTATTATCCTTTGGCTTTGTCTGCATGCGAAGATAACGCGTTCAGGCGAAACGGTCGATTGCGTCCATTGGGTCGGTGAAAAATTGGAAAAAATTCTGAAGCCTATCGGCTTTGACGGCAATTTGGGCATTGCATTGCTTAGCTCCTTCGATGCGCGCGAGAATTTTATTTCCACCTTGGGCGTGTTGTACAATGCTGATGCAAAGGAACCCGGTTGTTTGCGCGAATATCTGCAACAGGCAAAGGACGCCGAAGGCAAGCCGATTTATTCGTTTGCGACCTGCGTATCGCTGATTTTGTTTTTCATGTTTTCCCTGCAATGCATCGGCACTTTAATGCTTGTAAAGGCGGAGGCTCAAACGTGGCACTTGCCATTGTTGCAATTTATTTTCATGAACGGCTTCGCTTATGCGCTGTGCTTTGTTGTTTATCAGATACTGCGATGACAATTATCGCCGTGAACAGTGTAATAGGAGATGTAATGTTTAAGGCAGGGTGAGGGATAAAAGTGCTCTGTTTAAAAAATCACATGCGTCGTTTAACGAAAATGCGAAATTTTCGGAGAAAAACAGAGGTTGTTCGGAAAAGATTTTTGTATCGATGTTTGAAGTTTTGACACGGACGCATTTACAATGATTAAAGATGGAGACGGTCGGGCAACAAAGTTCTTCGGAGCAGATTAATGTCAATCTTCCGTGGCACTCGAACGTTTTTATCGTCAAATCTCTTTCATCGATATTTGCCGTTTATAAGCCCTGTGGCGTTCGGTCGCATCCCAATGATAATGAAATTTGTCGGCAGGCGTTATTGGAAGCGCCGTATGTTTCAGAAAAGGAAGCTTATAAAATCGGTGAAAATTATGTCTATCTCCTCAATCGCTTAGACAGTCCGACATCGGGATTGATGCTGTTGAGTACGGATTTTGAAACAACACAACAGGTGCGCGCACTTTTTAAAGCGCATCGCGTGCAAAAAATTTATCATGCAGTTGTTAAAGGATTTTTTTCCGAAAAACCGCTTGTTTGGCGCGATTGCCTGGATATTCAACATAAAGGGACTTATGTACGAACGCATCGCACCAAAGATCATGGCGTATGGGCAAAAACAAGGGTACGCCTCTTAAAAATCATACGCCTACAGAACGAAACCCTAAATTTAATCGAACTGCAACCGCTCACGGGGCGCACACACCAACTGCGTGTGCAATGTGCCGCCCGCGATTTCCCGATTTTAGGCGACAAAACGTACGGCGACTTTGCATGGAATAAACGTTTAAAAGCGGAACGGCTTTATCTACATGCGGAAAAGGTTTCCTTTAGTTTGGACAACATAACTTTCGAAGCCAAATGCCCTTCGGGATGGGATTTTGGAGATAAGTAATCGAATACAATCGGTGATAAATGCAAAAATAACAAAGCAGCTTTTAACAGAATTTTATAAAATTGTCAATACTTTTCATAGGTTTTTTTAAATTATTCATAGGTGTTTTTTTAGTTATTGTTTAAAAAGGTTGTTTTTTGCAATACCGACGCGGATAATTGTGGGATTTTGGACTTTTAGGCAGATATTTTAAAAACAGTCGTACCGCGCAGGGATACATATATGCAACAAATATGTACCACGCAGGTATTGCCTAAAACAGTGAATTACGCCTTTTGGTGAAAAAATCCGCTAAACGTACCGCTTTTCATCTCAGATGTTAAATACTCGATGACGTTTTTTCTCCTTGTTTCACCAACCAACACCGCAACAGCCCCAGCGCGGTTACGGTCACGGCATTCTGAAAAATCTGACGATCCATGGCATCATCCAAATGTTCGATCGGCAACAGATACGTGGCACAATCTTCCGTCGGATCAAAATCCGTATCGCACGTTTTTTCGCAATTTTGCAATAAGTAAAAGTAAATGTGCGAATTAAAACAGGCGGGATTGAAATAACAAGCGTAGAGCAAAATCGGATTTTCTCCCGTGTAACCGCTCTCCTCACGTAACTCACGGTGCAGGGCGTGCACGGGATCTTCGCCTTTTTCAATACCGCCGCCCGGAACTTCCAAAGACAAATCCCTGCATCCCGGACGAAATTGGCTGACAAGCACCAGTTCGTTTTTAGAGGTAATTGCAAGGCAGATGACGACGTCTTTTCCATCGATAACATCGAAATCAACCGAACTTTTGGAATTATGCGCGCGGCAGGTGTACAAATCGCCGAAAAAATACGAACCTCTCGTCGTTTCGGCGTCCACCGTCCACGGTTCGGGACGCTTCTTATCCCACGTCCATGAAGAATTCTCCTCAGTCATCGCGCCTGCGGGATAATATCGACAAGTAGTAAAAGAGCGTTCCCAGGGAAGCGATGAACGCCGCGACGTAAGTGAATGCCGCTGCGTTTAAGGTTTCGCTGACACCGACTTGTTCTTCCTCGTCGATAATCGATAATCCCGCCAAGGCTTTTTTGGCACGGCGACTGGCGTCAAATTCCACAGGGAGTGTCACGAGTTGGAAAATTGCCAAAATGAGATAAATCCATACTGCAACTTTAATGAGACCGAAGAAATTGAGGAAAAATCCGCCGAAAATCACAAACGGCAACAGTTGGCAGGAAAAATTTGTTACGGGAATCAACGCCGAACGCCACTGTAATGGCGCATAAGCTTCTTTATGCTGAACGGCATGCCCGGCTTCATGCGCCGCAACACCCAATGCCGCCAAGGACGTGCCGTTGTAATTATCTTCACTGAGCGCCAACCGCCGATGGATTGGATCGTAGTGATCGGTCAATTTTCCTTCGATGCGAACAATTTCCACATCGTGAATGCCAGCTTGCTCCATAACCGCCGCCGCCGCATCTTTCCCGCGAACACCGCTTTTACAACGCACCTGCGACCATTTCGAGTACTTGGAATGCACCTGAAACTGCGCCCATAAACCGAGAACAAGCGGAAGAATGATGTAATATAGATACTCCTGCATGCCTTTATTATACTTCCCGCGTTGCCCGCGTTCGCAAGATTTTTTTCAAAACCTGGCGTATTCATTCTTATCAAAGGTATCGATAAGTAATTTTCGATAAATTCGGCAGATTTTTTGAAGTACCGTTTTGACTGATTAAAACACAGTTTTTTCGAATACGAACCACAGGGTACATGCTCATTTTTCCCCGAAACAGTGCTCTAAATTTCCATTTTTCCACAATGCCGAAGTACCCGAAAAATTTTTGATGTTTGTTTTTAAAAAAAACGGGTCGATATTGTTGACAGGTGGGAGATTGTGGGGGACAATGCAACAAAGTGGTGAGCTTATAAGGCGTCGATATCCGCATGGGGATTTTGGGAAACATTTTTGTCGGTGAATTTTCGCATCAGTTGGATGCGAAAAACCGCCTGTGTATCCCATCAAAATGGCGATTTGTCGGCGACGATACCGATGTATATCTCGCACTTCCGAACCCCGTCGGTTGCATTACGATTTATCCGCCGAAGATGGTGGCGCGTCTGGAAGAAAAAGTGTCGGCAGTGAGTTTGGGAGACACAAAAGGGCAAAAAGTACTCGCGAAATTATTTTCGCAGGCCGACACATTCGGTTGCGACAAACAGGGGCGCATTACGTTATCCGAAAAGCTCATCCGACATGCGCATTTGGAGAAGAACGCGCTGTTGGTCGGCAGTTATGCGACGTTCAACATTTGGGAACCGCAGCGTTATCGCACGTACAGCGAAGGTTCGTTCGAAGACGAGGAGAATGAAATGAGCAACTTACTGCAACAGCTAGGATTGTAGGATGGAAGGGCACACACCGGTTTTAAAAACGGAAATTCTGCAGGCGTTTAAGGACGTTTGCGGGACGGTGTGGGACGGGACGTTCGGCGGCGGCGGGCATTCCGAAGCTCTGCTGAAACAAAATCCTTCTCTATATATTTTTGCGACCGATACAGATCCCGAAGCGGCAGGGCGTTCGGAATATGTGAAAAAGGAATTTCCGACGCGCTTTGAGTTTTTTCAAATCAACTTCTCGGAAATTGCCGATCTGCATCGAATCTTCGACGGCATTTTGCTGGATTTGGGTGTTTCTTCGTTCCAGCTGGAAACATCAAAGCGCGGGTTTTCGTTTCGCAACGAAGGTCCGCTCGATATGCGGATGAACCCGAACGTCGGTTTGTCGGCGCGCGATTTTTTGAAAAAAGCCTCTCCTGAAGCATTGACGCAAGCTATTCGCGAATACGGCGAAGAGCCGCAGTGGCGATCGGTCGTGCGGGCAATTTTGGAACATCGGGAGCGCGAAGACTGGGAAACAACGACCGATTTTGTTGCCTTCCTGGAACATCATACGTCGATTCCAAAATCCAAAAAGCCGAACCTGCACTCGGCGACGCGCGTATTTCAGGGACTGCGCATTGCCGTCAATGATGAACTGAACCATTTGGAACGCGGACTGAAAGCGGCTTTTGAGTGTTTAAACTCCAACGGCCTGCTGGCGGTGATTACGTTTCATTCGCTCGAAGATCGCATCGTGAAGCGGCATTTCTACAATTGGTGCGGTCGCAGTCTGACGCGCGACGATGCACAACCGCGGCAGTTGAAAACGGTGCGTGCGACATTGATGACGCGCAAACCGATAACGGCGACGGAAGCGGAGATTTCGTCCAATCCGAGAGCGCGTTCGGCGAAACTGAGAATTTTAAAAAAGTTATGAATATGAAACTCCTGAAATATAAATACGGCATTGTTGCCTTTTTTTGCCTGGCGGCAACGGGTGTCTTCAGTCTGTTCGGTATGCGTTATGCCGCTTCTAAACAGGCATTGCAGATAAAAACATTGGAACGGGAACTGCAAAAGTTGCGGACGCTCGATCGGCGCATGGATCTTTGTTTGGCGCATTGGCAACAGCAACAGAGAATTTTTTACGCGAAACATTCGGCACGGCGTATGCTTTGGATTAACAACGATAACCGCCTTCCGATGAAAATTTCTTTGGCTTATAACCGCTGATGTCACCGCTGTTTTCAAAACGCTGTTATGTCGTCGTTGCACTGTTTGCGGCGGGATTTGCGGTCATTGCTTCGCGTTTTCTTTACCTGGGATATTACGGACATCGGTTTGACGGATTTCTAAAAAGCGCGCGCCAACGTACCCGCATTATTCCCGCTTCGCGCGGAACCATTATTGATTGCCAAGGGCACGCCCTAACGTCGCAGCAACCCGTCTATGACATCGGCGTCGATTTAACGCAGATTTTGAAGAAAGATCGCGAAAAATTGCCGTTATTGGCGGATATTTTAAGGCTTCCGCCGTCCGACTTGGCAGTTCTTTGGAAACCGTCGCAAATTCGCTGGAAGTCCCTGGCGAAAGAAGTATCCGAAGTATCTTACGAAAAGATCAAAGCTCTGCGCATCAAAGGCGTGTACGGCAATCGCAAATTTCAACGGCATTACCTGCATGCGCCGAGCATGAGTTACATTGTGGGTTTCATCAATGTCGAAGGACAGCCCGTTTGCGGCATCGAAAAGTTGATGCAGTTTTTCCTCAAAGGGCAGGACGGTTGGGTGGCATACGAGGTGAACGGAAAAGGCGACGAAATGCGACAGTATCGCAAACACGCTCTCGAGCCGACAGACGGTTATACCGTTGAACTGACATTGGACGACCGCATTCAGCAGTCGACGGAAGCAATTTTGTCGGAAGCGCGGGAACGTTTGCAAGCGCAATCAATTCAGGCGTTGGTGACGCGTCCAGCGACGAGCGAAGTATTGGCGTGCGTAACGGTTCCGTTTTTCGATTCCAATCACTATCGACAATATAAAACGGAAGCATTGACCAACGCTGCGCTTTCGAATGTCTACGAACCCGGGTCGGTGTTTAAAGCAATCACCGTTGCCGCGGCACTCGATTGCGGTGCTGTCAAAACGACCGATACCTTCAACTGCGGATTATCGAAAGCACTTTACCGCGGGAAAGAATTGCCGTTGCCGAAAGATTGGAAGACGTTCGTTCAAACAATGAACGTCGGCGAAATTTTGCATCATTCCAGCAATCGCGGAACGGTACAAATCGGGTTCAAACTCGGTGCCGAACGTCTGTACGACTACGGAAGGCGTTTCGGTTTCGGCGAAACAACCCGAACGGAATTTGCGGGTGAAACACGCGGCATTTTTCATCCCCTCAACCGTTGGGACGGTTTAACGATTACGCGACTTCCGATGGGGCATGCTCTCGCCTGTTCGATTTTCCAGATGCATTACGCCATGGGAGCGATTGCCAACGGCGGCACTTTGATGTACCCGCAATTCGTTAAGCGCATTTACAACCCGAAAGGAGAAATCGTTCATACCTTTGAACCGAAAATGCGGCGGAAAGTTTTAAAAGAAACAACCGCCAAAACCATGCGCGATTTATTGTTGCTCGATGAACATTCGAAGGCATTTGTGCGCGGTTATGCGGTTGCCGGAAAAACGGGGACGTCGCAAAAGATTGTCAACGGTCAGTATTCACACACGCAACACGTGGCGTCGTTTTCGGGATTTTTTCCGAATAGACGACCGCAATTCCAAATCACGGTTGTCGTTGATACGCCGCATGTACAGGGAACGGGATACGGCTCCATCGTAGCGGCACCGATTTTTAAAGAAATTGCCGACACCGTTATCGCGTGTACGGGAGTACCGCCGCAAACAAACATTTTGAAATTATGATACTCAATGCCGCTCTTTTATCCTACGCACCGTTACTGCAACGGTTCGCTTTCCCTTTGTTAAACAGTATGAATGCATCGGTTGATTTGAAAACGTTGTTGCGCGCGACGCAGGTAAAAAAGCGGTGCGGTTCCGACACCAATCCCGATATTACCAACATCGCTCTGCATCATCGACAAATTCGACCGAACGGTTTATTTTTCGCCGTTCCGGGATACGAAAATGACGGTTGCGATTACGTCCATGCGGCGATTGCCAACGGCGCGGAAGTCATTGTTACGGAAAACATTATTCCGCATTTGCCGAACGTCATTCAAATCCAAGTACCCGACGTACGTGTCGCCGTTGCGCAAATTGCGCGCGCGTTTTACGGCTTCCCCGATCAACAACTGCGCCTGACGGGTGTAACGGGAACAAGCGGGAAAACCACGACGACCTGGCTGTTGCACCACCTTTATCAGGCGGGATTAAAGCAAAAAACGGGTCTTGTCGGCAGTCTGCATAACGATTTGGGACGGCGCGTTTTGCCTTCGGTTCGAACGACGCCCGACGCGGTAACGTTGATGAGTTATTTAAGCGAGATGGTTGCGGAGAACGTACAAAATGCCGTTATCGAAGCTTCTTCGCAAGGCATCGATCAAAAACGAACGTACGGCGTGCATTTCGATACGGCGGTTTTCACAAATCTCGGACACGACCATCTGGATTATCATAAAACAACGGAAGCTTATTACCTTGCGAAACGTTCTTTATTTGAAGTTGCGACTTTGAAACATGCCGTTATCAACATCGACGATCCGTATGGGCGGCGTTTATTAAAGGAACTCCCCGCATCGGTTCAAGCCGTCACGGTCGGTACCGACCAAACGGCGGATTTGCGAGCAACCGACATTCGTTGGGATGTGAACGGAACGTGCTTTACGCTTGTATCTCCGCGAGGGAGCGCAACGGTACGTACGCGGTTACTCGGGAAGTTTAATGTGTATAATGTCCTGACGGCGTTGGGCATATTATACGCGCAAGGCTACAACTTGTCGGAAGTTCTGCCGGCATTGGAACATTTTGCAGGTGTTCCGGAACGCTTGGAAGCGGTTGAAAATTCAAAGAAAATCAACATTTTCATCGATTTCGCCCATAAGCCCGAAGCATTGGAAAATGTTTTGCAAACGTTGCGCGCCTGTACAAAAGGCAAGCTTTATGTTGTTTTCGGTTGCGGCGGCAATCGGGATCGTTCCAAACGTCCGCTGATGATGCATATCGCCGAAACATACGCCGATCACGCGTGGGTAACGAGCGACAATCCGCGTTTTGAGCCGCAAGATCAGATCTTTGAAGACATACGCGGCGGGTTAACGGATGCAACGAAGGCGGATTTCATCACCGATCGGACGGAAGCGATTTATCGTGCGTTGAGGAAATGCAAAGAAGGCGATTGTATTTTGATTGCCGGGAAAGGTGCGGAGGAAACGCAGGAAATCAACGGCCAGCTGCTGCCTTACAACGATCGCAAAACGGTCGAAGCGTATTTTCGTGCCGAAGGATAACAAGCAGTACGCATGCCGAAATTCGATCCGAACGACCTGCAACGTTGGACAAACGGCGTTTGGTCGAAAGTTCCGCAGGTTCCCGTTGAAGGATTTTGCTTTGATACGCGGAAATTAACGAAAAATGCGTGTTTTTTGGCGTTAAAAACCGCAACCAACGACGGGCATTTGTATGTAAAAACGGCTCGCAATTGCGGTGCGGCGGCGGCGATAGTGAAGCATTTTATTGAAGATTGCGATTTGCCGCAGTTGAAAGTTGGAAATACGCTGTCGGCATTTCAGACGATTGCGCGCACGTATCGCCGAACGCTATCGACAAAAATCATTACCGTAACGGGAAGTGCCGGGAAAACATCCGCAAAAGAGCTTTTGTCACTCCTTATCGGCGAAAGAACATTCAAATCGCACGAAAATTTAAACAACACCCTCGGCGTTCCGTTTTCCTTGATGCAAATCGACAACTCCGTTCATAAAATTGCCGTTTTGGAAGCAGGCATCAGCGAAAAAGACGAAATGGACACGCTTGCGTCGATGTTGCAACCCGATGTATCTATTTTAATTAACGTCCAACCCGTTCATTTGGAACATTTCGGAACGCTTGAAGGTATTGCGACCGAAAAAGCAAAACTCTTAAATGCCGCGCAGGAACGTGCCTATTGTCCGAAGGAATTTTCTCATCTGTCAAAAAAAGTCCCGACGTACGTTTTTTCGGAGGATGCATCCGAAAAATTCGGGAATACCATTCTTTACTGCGTAACACCGACGAAAAGCGGATGGCAGTGCATTGTGCAATCGAAAACGTTTGATGTACCGTTTCCGCTGGGGCATCGCATGGCGCAAACGTTTACCATGATGATCGGCGTCGCGCTTAACGAAGGCATTTCGGCAAGTGACATCCAAACGCGCCTGTTACATTGGAAGCCGCTTGCGAACCGAGGCGCTTGGCAGCACATCGACAATCGTCGATATTTTGTCGACTGCTACAATGCCAATCCGTCGTCGTTCGAAAACAGTTTAGAGCAATTTTATCGCGAAGTTTCGAAGGATATTCCGATTGCTTATGTTATCGGAAGTATGGAGGAACTCGGGGCGCAAAGTGTCGCTTTCCATCGGGCACTCGGAAAGAATTTTCACATCCAAAAAGAAGATGTATTCGTGTGTATCGGCACTTTTGCAGAGAACATCAAAGAAGGTTTATTACAACACGGCGCACATGTTTCGCAAATTTATACGTTCCAATCAACGGAAGAAGCGCGTTTGTGGGTCGAAAAACTTCCGCATACATACTTTTACCTAAAAGGGAGCCGAAAGTACCAACTGGAGAATGTAATTGTCCCGACGGATCGTCAGTGATACTCTTCAACAGAGGCATTGGAGTACATGAAAGCCCCGAAGGATATTACCAACTGTTTTGCATTCGACAAAAAGAAGCACGTTGCCGATATGCAACGGCGTCCCGTGAATTTTTTCATGAAATTCACCTTTGGGTTGGTGCTTTTGGTGTTTTTGGCACAAATCGTTTTCTTTTTCCTGTAATTCGGCGTACACAGTGATTTTCTTTTTGCCTTTTTCCAAAAAAATGCTTTCATAAAGAGCATGTGCGAGGAGGAAGGTTGCGACTGCAAAAAAGAGAATGAATCCGTCAGCGGTGTTATCGAAAAGCAATTTCTAAAAGATCGGAAGGTTTTCCTCTGGGGCGAAGTCAATGACAAATCCGCAAAGGATGTCACGGAGAAGTTCATCTATCTGGAATTGCAGGATCCCGGGAAGCCGATCACGTTTTACATTAATACGCCTGGTGGTTCCATCACGGCAGGTATGGCGATTTACGACACAATGCGCCTGGTTCAATCGCCGATCTCGGTGGTTGTAACGGGTCTGGCGGCGAGCATGGGTTCCATTCTTCTCAGCGGTGCCCGAAAAGGTCTGCGTTTTCTTTACCCGCATGCGCGCGTTCTTATTCACCAGCCGCTGATTATGGGGCACATTGAAGCTTCTGCGGTGGATATTCATATTCAGGCGCAGGAAATGGAAAAATCCCGTGCGGAACTGAATAAAATTCTTGCCGAAGCTTCGGGGCAGACGATTGAAAAGATTACGCATGATACCGACAGGGATTTTTACCTGAACGCCCAAGAAGCCATCGATTACGGTCTTGCGGACGAAATTATCGCGCAGGGGCTGAAGTAAGCAGGTTTCGGAGCATCGAATTCCATGCGGTTTTTTGCCGGATAATTTCGGGTAAGATGTTATGTTTATCGATGAGGCGGAAGTGTTTTGGAAAGCCGGGAACGGCGGCAACGGTTGTTGCAGTTTTCGGCGCGAGAAGTATCTTCCGAAGGGCGGTCCCGACGGCGGTGACGGCGGGAAAGGCGGAGATGTTGTTCTGGAATGTTCGCCGCACGTCAATGATTTAAGCGAATTTCGTTATAAGCCGCAGGCAAAGGCGCAAAGCGGGCAGGACGGCATGGGTTCCGATTGCTACGGGCGCGGCGGCGAGGATTGTGTTTTAAAAGTTCCGCCCGGAACGCAAATCCTTGACCGTTACACGCAAACGCTTGTGGCGGAAGTTTTAAACCCGAACACACGCCTGGTCATTTTGAAAGGCGGGCGCGGCGGTTTGGGGAATTTACACTTCAAATCTTCCGTTAATCAAGCTCCGCGAAAAACAACGCGCGGTCAGCCGGGCGAAGAAGGTCGCTTTAAGTTGGTTTTGAAAACAATCGCCGATGTCGGTTTGGTCGGCTTTCCGAATGCCGGCAAATCCTCGCTCATCCGTTGTCTTACCAACGCCCAGCCGAAGGTCGCAAATTATCCGTTCACAACCCTGCATGCCAATGTCGGCGTGCTGACGGAAGAAAATCGGAATTTGTTGATTGCGGATATTCCGGGTCTCATCGAAGGAGCTTCGCAAAACAAGGGGCTCGGGTATCGTTTTCTGCGCCACATCGAACGTTGTCAGGCGTTGTTAATGGTGTTGGATGTCGGCAGTGAAGAAAGCGAGCCGTGGAAAGATTTTGAACAGTTGCGCAACGAATTATCGCTCTACGGCATGGGATTGAGCGAAAAACCGTTCATTATCATTGCCAATAAGCGTGATTTGTCGGGTTTTGAGGAAAATTACAGAATTTTCATGCAAAAATTCCCGAAATTAACCGTATTGCCGATTTCCTGCAAAAACGGTGACGGTTTGGAAGCTTTGAGGACGTATTTATTCGAACATTTTTTGCCGAAAACTGCCGAAAGCGAGGAAGAAAACGCCTCGAAAGCGAAGGAACCCTTGGATACTGCGACTTCGGATGGAAAAGATCCTGGCGCATGTGCATCGTGAAATACAAAGTAATACCTCATCGCCGTGTTGCTTTTAAAGACAGGCAAAGCGAAGAGACTTAGTATTGCACCATAATCAGCCATGACGGAACGTTTGTTTTTACACGCAGGATTTTCGGATTTTTGCGTCGGTTGGGCAAAAAACGACACATGGGCGTATGAACATATCGGCACGGAACCGATTACCGATCGATTGTTTTCGGCGTTACGCCCGTGCACGGATGAAATTTCTTGGGAAAATACGGAAGTTTATTTGGTGAACGGCCCCGGTTCGACGTTGGGTATCCGCACCTTTTGCGCCTTCATACGTACGTTGCTTGTTCTGAAAAAACTCAATCCTTCGCAGGTTTTTGTCTGCGATGCGTTGCATTTTACACAGCTGATTTTAACAAACCGAAACCCTCAACAACCCGTCTGTGCGCGCCTGAATGTTACGCAGGTGTTGTGTTTGAATTCGCTTAAAGATACCTTCCATACGCCGTCGGAAACGGAACAACAACAGGCATTTTGGTTACCGCACCCGTGTTTATCAAAAGAAGTACAACTGTTTCGCTTTGAAATGAAGGAAATTCTCCCGTTATTGTCTCCGCAATCCCCATGGGGAACAACGGATGTGCCCGATGTATTTCAGGCAAATTGAAAAAACGGCGTTGCCGGCAACGAGCTTCGGAATTCTAAAACACATCGACATGCTCCGAATGTTGAAGTTGTTTGCACGAAGTTGTATGCGGACTTAATTTATCGGCTTTTACCGATGTGGCACAATGCTTTCGACATCTCTTTCGAATGAACGGATCGGCACGGATCATTCACACGATGCCTCTTGCCGTACCGTTCAATATGTGTTGAACCTGAAACATTCAATGCAAACATTTTACACCCAACCGAATACGATTGCCAACAGCGCGCCCAAAAACAGCGGGATGTTGTAGTGCAAAAACGTCGGAATGCAGGTATCGCGCATGTGGTCGTGTTGCCCGTCGATGTTTAATCCCGATGTCGGACCGAGAGCCGAATCGGAAACGGGCGCGCCCGCATCTCCCAAAGCACCCGCGGCGGCGATCAAGATCACAATCTCCGGAACCGTGTAATTCAACTTAACGCACAACGGAACAAAAATTGCGGAGATAATGGGAACGGTGCTGAAGGAAGATCCGATGCCGACGGTTACGATTAAACCGACGAACAGAACGAGAAACGCGGAGACGCCTTTGCTTTCCGGAAGCAACGGCAACAGCTCGTTCACAAGGCGTTCAACGCTTTTGGTTTCCTTCAAAACATTGGCAAAACCGCCTGCCGCCAGCATCACAAACGCCACAAAACCCATCATAAAAATCCCCTTGTGGATCAGTTGATCGCTCGAAACCACTTTAAACGTAATCAAAACGCCAAGCCCCGTCAACGCACCCAACGGTAACGAATCCGTAATCAACTGAATGGCGAAGGCGAAGATAATCGACAAAAATAAAACAACACCTTTTCCCTTAGAGGTTGCTTCCACCTCAGACGGAGCATCGGCGGTTAAAGGTTTGTCTTCGTAAAGGCGCGGTTTGCGGTAAGAAACGAAGACGGCAATCAAAAGACCGAAAAACATGGAAACACCGAGAAACGTGAAGCAGTGGCGGTTTGCGGCATAGTCTATTGCCACACCGTTCCGTTGAAGATTATTGACGATCAATTTTTGATAAATCAGACCAAAACCCGCCGGGACGGAAATGTAAGTTCCTACCAAACCGAAGGTCAGAATACAGGCGATCAGCCGACGATCAATGCGCAATCGGTTCATCAACGGCAACAGCGGCGGCATCAGCATCGGAATAAAAGCAATGTGAATAGGGACGATATTTTGCGACGCCATCGCCATGCAAAGCAAAACAACGAACAAAACATATTTTTTGTCTCCGATACAACGCGCCGCCGTTTGCGAAAGTGTTGCAGACAGTCCGGTATGTATCATGGCGGCGGCAAACGAACCCAGCAAAATGTAACTGAGCGACATTTCGGCGTTATTGCCCATCCCCTGAATGAAGGTATCGATGACATTCTTAACGGGGACGCCGGCGCAAATCCCCGCCGTCAAAGCGGCGACGAGTAAAGCGAAAAGGACGTTGGTCTTTCTTAAACAAAGGATATATAAAACAAAAACGGAAATAACGACCGGGTTTGTCAAAACAGCCATACAAGCAAAATTTTTAAGCAAGCAAAATTTTTAAGCAAGCAAAAGACTTATAAGCCGACAAAAGAACGGTTCCGATCGCTTCGTGTGTTTTACGAAAAATGTTCCTGTTTTTCATATTTTTCCAACTTTTGCACCTTGTGTACGTAAAATCGGAAAAAACTTGATAAAACAAGTCGCTTATGAGCGAATAAGAACAATTCATGGCAATCACAACCCGAAAGTTGGGACAGGTTTTAAACATTTACGAAGGCAAAAACGGTACGTTGATGTGCCAACTGTTGATGAAGCGTGCCGAATGTTACAACAACTTCGAAGGTTCGGACGAAAACGGCGAACGCGTGGTTTCTTCGGAGTTAGCGTTAACGATTGAAGTTATTTCTCTTGATGCAAATCGCTGTCGGTTAAAAGGAATTACGGAGAAAACTTTCACGGTGCACGCAGGTAATCGGATTGAATTCATTGATCCGAAGGACAAAACAATCGCAAGAGTAAAGGTGAAAACAATTAATTTCAGCTCGTCGGCGAACAACCCGAAAGACAGTGATATTATTGAAATACAGGCAGGTTGCGCAACCGATTGGGTTATTGAGTGGGATACCGAATCTTGTTCGGTCAATTTCAAAGAGAAATAGTTTAAAAAATTTTTAAAAAACCATTGACAATACAAAAAATTATGAAAGAATAACAGGGTGTTGCGACGGCATTCGCCGGAGCGGAAGAGTTCTTTATGAATGATAAAAATAATGCGGGCGGCGTTCCGTCACGGGAATTTCTCAACGGTGCCCTTCGAAATCTGACGGAAGCGAGTAATCGGTTGGCGTGTCTGCAAGGCGAGATTTCAAGAGCTTCAAAAGCACTTACGGATGCGGGTGCTGAACTGGAACATTTGTTAAAAAGCGTTTCGACTATCCACGAAACAGTTTCGGAAGCCAACAGTTTTCTCGCAAGGGAGATTGCTTTCGGCGATCAAATGCGGTAACGTGTCAACCTCGGATACACGCCGATTGTTGCAAGGTTCAAGACGTCCGTTGTGCCCGTGTTATCGTGCTTTGCGAAGCACAGGCAACGGTTTCGGGCGAATAAAAAGGATCGTTGCATGTTAATGACAGGGGTTCGGAAAAATTTTCCCGGTAAATCGTTATTTTAATTGCATCCTGCCGTCAAAACCGGCATCTTGGGGATGTGGAGAACGACTTAAAGCACATCCTGGCAGGCATACGGCTGATGGTTTTTGACGTGGACGGCGTGCTGACCGACGGGAAGATTTACTTTTCGGATCAGGGCGAAACCATGAAGGTTTTTAACGTCAAAGACGGCTTGAAGGTTTGGAAAATGAGTTTGGAGGGCTATCAATTCGGCATTATCACCGGCGGAACCAGTCCGATTGTGACCAAACGCGCCGAGTACATGGGCGTACAACACATTTTTTTGGGTGTTTTGGACAAAAAACCCGTGTTTGACGGTTTGATTAAAAAACTGAATCTACAACCGCACGAAGTCGCATTTATGGGCGATGATTTGATCGATTTGCCCGTTTTAAAAGCGGTCGGTTGCGCCGCCTGCCCGAACGATGCGATTTCCGAAGTGAAAAGCGTGTGTAATTTTATTTCGCACCATAACGGCGGTTGCGGCGCGGTTCGGGAATTGTGCGACGCCGTTTGGGAGGCACAACATCCGTGCGCTGGTTAGCCCTCGAAAGTTCGTGCGATGAAACGGCACTCGCCGTTTGGGATACCGAGCAGCGACGAGTGTTGTATGAAAGTGTTTTATCACAAATCGATATTCATGCTTCCTACGGCGGCGTGGTTCCGGGCATTGCCATCCGCGAACACTTGAAGGGCTTTCCGATTTTACTGGAAGAACTTCAAAAGAATTTCGATTTATCGACGATTGACGCACTTTGCGTAACACACGGTCCGGGATTGATCGGCTGTCTCGGCATGGGTGTTGCATACGCACAATCGTTGCAATTATTGCTAAAATATCCGCTGTACGGCGTCAATCACCTGCACGGACACGCACTGTCGCCGTTTATAGAAACATTTGAAGAAGATAAAAATTTTACGTTTGAAGCCGTTTGTCCGCACTTGGGGTTGTTGGTTTCGGGGGGTAACACGCTGTTGTTTGAAATGAATGTTGAAGGTATCCCGGACGGTTCAGGTTCAAAAGATGCCGTTCAAACAGGCACATTTTCTCAAAAACTTACCTTTCGCATTCTGGCGCAGACAGTCGATGATGCGGCGGGTGAGGCGTTGGATAAAGGCGGGAAATTATTGGGTTTTCCATACCCGGGAGGACCACTCGTCGAACATTGTGCACAGGGCGGAGATGAGGATTTTGTTCAATTTCCGCGCGCCTTTTCTCAAACATCGGAGTTGAAATTCAGTTTTTCGGGCTTAAAGACAAGTTTGCGCTATTTTCTGGAAAAATTATCCCAAGAAACGATCGAAAAACAAAAAGCCTCAATTTGCGCCTCCTACCAGGCGGCGGTTATCGATGCGCTTGTTTGCAAAGTCCGACAAGTATTGCGCATGAAAACATTTAAAAGCCTCGGTGTCTCGGGCGGCGTTTCCAACAATCAACGTTTGCGGCAACAACTGCAACAGACGGCGGATCGGGAAAAAATTCCGCTGTTTATGCCGAAGCAAAAGTATTGCGGCGACAATGCTGTGATGATCGCCTTTGCCGCGCCTTGGGTCGCTTCGGCGGTACATCTCAATCCCAATCGGACGTTGAACGAAGCCGTTTAACAGGGCAGGGGGCAAAGCAGGACGGGGTACCCCCGTGTACGTACGAAAAAATAATATCAAGCTTCCATTGCATACTTCTTCCCTCTTTCTTCCGTTGCCGGAATACTTGGAATTACGTTCTGTCATGTAATGAAAAATAAAAAGGTTGTGGCTTGATTTCGAAATATGTACTTCAAGACACGTATGACAACATTTTCTTCTTATCCATATTGAGGACTGTTTTCTATTCAAAGTACGCCGCTTACATTCCTGTCTGTTCGTTGACAAAAGTGCCGAAACAGGCAAAAATACGAGCAAGCGGTTCTATGGAATTAAAGCATTTAACGGTCGGGTTGCGTCCTGATTTATATCAATACCTTGAAGAACGCGCGGAACACGCAGGCGTTTCGACGGATCGATACGCGGCAATGAGTCTGGAATGGATGCGCGCAAAGGATACGGGAGGAGTAGAGAAAGGAGAGGAAGAGGTTGAACCTTATCGTGTTGAAGAATTGTATCGTGAGATTGATGAAGCACGAAGGGATCTTAAAAACGGCAAATTGAAGGTGTATCATTCCGCCGACGAAGTTTTTAAATCCTTGGGAATATGAATGCGGTTTATCGAAATCATTTTATAAAAGATCTCGAAAGAGCGAGATATACACCGCTTCTTGCGGAGATAAAACGACTTATTGCGCTTGTTCTTGAAAATCCCTTTCAAACGCCGCCGCCTTACGAAAAACTTTCGGGTCGCAAGCGAACGTATTCATACGGAGAATTAACCGACAGCATCGATTGGTGTATTCTTTGGAGACAAATGACACCGTGCTTTTTGTAAGCTGCTGGAGCCACTATAAATAAACGAAAGCGGTAAAAAGCGGAATTGTTATATACCTTTGGTTGTTAGGGAAGCATACCGATTTATATCCTTGCATTTGAAAGAAAGAATTTTTAGAAGGAAGACATGAGGCGGCTGGAAGGACATACGGCGGTTGTGACGGGTGCCGGACGCGGCATCGGGAAAGCAATCGCGGAAGCCTTTGCAAAAGAAGGCGCGGCTGTTTTGTGTGTCAGCCGCAATCCGGAAAATTGCCAATCGGTTGCCGAAGGTATTCGCTCTTCGGGCGGGAAAGCGGATGCGTTTCCGATGGATGTTTCCGATAAGGCAAATATCGCGGAAGTTTGCCAAACGCTTTTGGAACGCTATCCGAAGGTTGATATTTTGGTGAACAATGCGGGCATCATTCGCGACAAATTGTTCATCAAAATGAGCGATGACGATTGGGAGCAGGTGCTTTTCACGGATTTGTTCAGTGCCTTTTATATTTGTAAACAATTTGTACCGTCTATGGCACGCAATCGTTGGGGACGTATTATCAATATGGCGTCGGTTTCGGGTGTAATGGGAAATGCAGGGCAGACGAATTATGCGGCGGCGAAAGGCGGTTTAATCGGTTTCACGAAATCGCTGGCAAAAGAACTTGCGGGGCGTGCCGTCACGGTTAATGCCATCGCGCCGGGTTTTGTCGACACCCAAATGGCGCAAAGTCTAGGCGAAGAAACGTTGGAACAGGTAAAAAAGGTTATTCCGGCGAAACGTTTGGGAACAACGGAAGATGTTGCAAACGCCGCTGTTTTCCTGGCTTCCGACGAGGCTTCTTACATAACGGGGCAGGTGTTGCACCTGAACGGCGGTTTGTACATGTAGAAACGGCTTGCTTCCCCGCAGAAAACTTTTATCGTAGAAGTATAGAATTTGACGGATTTTATGGCAGAAAATACATCAAACAATGCATCCGATTTGAGCATTCGGGAGCAGGTTAAAAATGTCATCACGGAAGTCCTCGGCGTTAAGCCGGAGCAAGTAACGAATGAAGCTTCCTTTAAGGATGATTTGGGTGCGGATTCTCTGGATCAGGTTGAATTGGTGATGAAGTTGGAAGAAGTTTTTAAAGAAAAAATCAACGGCGAAATTTCCGAAAAAGATGCCGAACAGCTGACAACCGTTGGCAGTGTCATTAAATATATCGAAAACGGCGGAAAACTCGCTTAATGTTTGAACGGTTCAAGACGATTTTTTCCATAGGAAACCCCTGTCCGCTCGGCGGGAAGCAGGTTCAGATATGTTTCTGAAGGAGAAAGTTTGCACGTTATCATGGTTCCCCTGCGGGTTTTGTTGGCGAATGCATGTGTATTGCGGATCGGTCTTGGGAGCGTGTGCTCCGCGATTTACGATTGAGTTGTCGGTTTAATTCGATCGAAAACCGTTATTTTTGACATGAACAGCGGTCGTGTTGTTGTTACCGGATTGGGGACTGTAAATGCCCTTGGGCATAATGTTGAAGAATTTTGGTCGGCTCTGATTGCGGGTCGTTCGGGAATACGAACCGTATCACACTTTGATGCGTCCAAATTGCCGTGTAAGGTAGCTTCGGAGATTGTCGGTTTCGATCCGTCGCCGTACATGGATGCAAAGGAAGTCGGTCGCACCGATCCCTATGTTCAATATGCGGTTGCCGCCGCTAAAATGGCGATTAAAGATGCGCAATTATCAATTTCCGATGCCGAATCGGAACGTTGCGGCGTGTTGATCGGTACCGGCATTGGGGGCATGCAAAATATCCAGGAACAGTCGTTTAAACTTTTTTCCAAGGGTCCCAAGTATATTTCGCCGTTCATGATCCCATCCATCATTTGCAACATGGCTTCGGGAACGGTTGCGATTGCATTGGGAATGCGCGGACCGAGTTTCGGTATCGTCAGTGCCTGTTCGTCGGGTTCGCACGCCATCGGCGAGGCATATCGTTGCCTGCAATGCGGCGACGCGGACGTAATGGTGGCAGGCGGTACGGAAGCGGCAGTTCAAATTCTGGCGTTTTCGGGCTTTTGTTCCATGAAAGCTCTAAGTACACACTTTAACGATTGCCCCGAAAAAGCCAGCCGACCGTTTGATGCACAACGCGACGGCTTTGTGATGGGGGAAGGGGCGGGTGTCCTGGTATTGGAAACCTTGGAACACGCACAGAAACGCGGCGCACATATCTACTGCGAACTGACAGGTTATGCAGCTTCCTGCGACGCTTTCCATATCACGCGCCCCGAACCGTCAGGACGAGCATTGATTTCGTGCTTTAAAACTCTGCTGGAGAAATCAAAAACTCCCGTCGATGCGGTTGATTATATCAATGCCCACGGTACATCAACGCACTATAACGATTTATTGGAAACACAGGCAATCAAAGCAGTTTTCGGTGAACATTCCAAGCATTTAAACATCAGTTCTATTAAATCGATGCTGGGGCACTTACTCGGTGCGGCAGGTGCGGTTGAAGCTGTCGCCACTGTCAAAACTCTGGAAACGGGCATTATTCCACCGACGATCAATTACGAACATCCCGATCCCGAGTGCGATTTAAATTACACCCCAAACAAAGCCGTTAAACGTGATGTCGAAGTTGCGATTTCCGATAATCTGGGCTTCGGCGGTCAAAACAGCGCGCTGTTATTTAGAAAATTAGGGCAGGGGTAGGAATTCCAAGAGAAAATAGTCGATTTTTATCCTATTCGGTGGTTGTATGTGCTTCGAACTTAAGAAACGTTGTAATAGCCGAAAGGCATCGGACGATTAACGAGGCTTAAAAGTCGGTAAAAAACAAGACAGCAGAACTTGGCTTTCTATACGTACGCTCAACAGACAACCAAGGATCTTCTTGAACAGAGCACTTCGCATCGTACAATTTTATGCAAATACAACACCTGCATCAGCACGTGGCATATCGAGCACACACGACGCAGGTACACAAAAACACCACACCCATACCTCTCGCAGCACGTCATCCATGGCAATCGCTCGGAGTACTCACATTTTTAAAACATCGTGTTTTATCTTCTGCAACCACTTCCATGCTCGATTGTAAGGATAGTCGGTATGTTGATGTGTTTCGGCTGCCATAATTTGATCAAATTCCCGATCCGTAATTCCAAATCTTTCTTTTATGAGATCAATGTAGCCGTTCATTTGTTCCGTATCATACAGCGGCTCCTGTAATTCCTGCATCGCCTGTTCGCGCGTGATTTGCCCCGAAACAATCATACTCGACAAGTGCGAAGTGCGTTTATCGACACCGAACTTTTTTGGGAACCAGTAACATTGAATAAACGCCGTTAAAATGTTTTCCAAGTGCTTTCGACCGTAATATTCAAAATCGCAGAATTCATTCAATTCTCTTAGCACTTTATCCCGATTATATTCAAGGTAATCCAAGGGTGTAAATTTACCGACGGTTTTTATTAACTTTTGCCACTGCAATTGCGATATAAATTTTAATTTATCAATCTTTTGCGTACCAAAACGACTGTGAATGGCTTGTAAATTGATTAAATCTTTGCAATCAAAAATAACACCTTCTTGTAAAATACTTTCCGTTGAAAAATTACCCCCTGACAGTAAATAACCAACCTTCTCTTGTTTAAAGATATCACATAAAAAACCAAAAAGAGTGTTATCCTGTGGTATATCTAAATTGGCAACTCCGGCTTTCATGTACGCCAATGTAAGGGCATTGAATTGCTCCGCATCGGGTGTAACGGTTCGGAGTTCAACATGAGCCACGTTGCACAGTTTTTTGATATTCTGCTTGGAAATTTCCGTATCAAAACCGTCGTCAATATGAACGGCTAAAATCCTCAATCCCCACGTATAACACAAATACGTCAAGTACGATGAATCCAGCCCACCCGAAAGTCCTATAATGCAGTCATAAGGCTTATCCTTGCCGTCACGCTTGATTTGTTCAACCATTGCCTCAATTTTGCGCTTCCCGATTTCGTTCGGGAAATAAACTTTAGGCATAATTCTCAAAGCACGCGTGCAATAGTTGCAGTAACCGTTCTCATCAAAACGGATTTCTTTATCCGATGCGTCGTTCATCACGCACCGCTTGCACCATCTTACGTTTTTTTGTTCGTTCATAACTCTTTTTGTAAAAAAATCCGATTTTCACTCCTTCATCTTCAAAAAATTCTCCAACAAATCGCCCGCATCCGACAAAGATTGAAACAAACCGCCGTCGATCGCAATCGGTTTGCTTGTTGCCAAGCTTAAAAGAATAGCATCGCTGGGGCGAACATCCAATTCCGTAATGTGTGTCACGGAACCACAGGATTGTTGGCAAATGACCTTTGAAAAAAAAGTTTCTTTTTCGGCGCTGTAAAGAACGATATGCTGTACCGAAACATCCAGTCCGAACAGCAGGTAACGCATGAAGTCAAAGGTCAACGGACGCGACGGAGTTTGTTTCGAAGACGCAAGGCGGATTTGTTCCCCCATTACCGGATCGACGTAGATAATAAACGTTTTTTGGTCGTTCCCTAAAAAGAGACAGGTCCCGGATGAGGTCATGACGACCTGTTTCAGACGAATGAAGGTATCGGCAATTTTCATGGGATGCGAATCCAACCGCGCCCAGACGTTTGAGGGCGAATGGCGGTACCGTCCGAATGCTCAATAACCAAGTTTCCGCCTTCGGAAAAAGAAACCTGCAATGCCGCTTCTTTCGGAACCGATTGTCGTGCGCCCGCTTCGAGCGTTCCGAAAAACACGCGCCTCTTATCCCGTTCGGTACGTACAAAAACCCGAACCGTTCCGGAAGCGACCAGGGTGATGATTTCGGAAGAAATCACGCCTATTGGCATATCCGTTTCCGAATTCGATAAGGTACGATCGGTTGTTGTTTGTAAATCATCGGCAACCCATCTCGGCGAATTGTCGACAACCGTCTTGGATGAAGCACCAACGTCTGTTTCCTGCGACAAAAACATCTGGGGTTCCGTTCGGGTCACAACGGTCGCACTTTCTTCCGTCAGTGCCGGAATGATTTCCACTTCATTGACCACCGACGGCACCGCCTTTGTATCAGCGGAAGGCGTTTTTTTGCGGGCTCGACAGCCGAATAAAAGCAAGAGGACTACGCCTACAACGGTAAAAGATATAAAATACCTGTTACGGAGAGCGACACGAAAATCTACCTTCAAACGTTTCGGCGGGTTCTCCGAAGTGTCGGGCAAAACTTCGGTATCCTGCACCGTTTCTTCTCCCGTTTCAAATTGTAAACGCCCCAAGGACGGGAATCCCGTTTTTTTGGAAGTTCCTCTTAGCGTCTCATACTCCGCCAAAAGTGCCGACGTGTTCAAGTTCAAGAGTTTAACGTAAGCGATGAAAAAACCGCGTGTGTAAATTTCCGGCAATTTAACGGAAAACTCACCTGCCTCAAAACCCGCCAAAATTTCCTTGGAGATATTCAGCTTGCCGGAAACATCCTCCAACGACAAACCAAGTTGTTGACGCGTCTGTTGCAAACGCTCTCCGAGGGTCGATTGCATCATCCGCTCCCATGATACGTCATAGGGTGCCCGTCGCAAGATATTTCTGACATCAAAGCGGCTTAATGGCGGAAAAATTCGCGAAAAACGCTTGACGGTACCATACCGAACATGTTCCATAAAAGCATCAGGAGAGTTTGGCATGCCCGTTGATGTTAAAGTTCGTAAAGGCGAGACCGTTGAAAAGGCGTTACGTCGGTTAAAGCGCAAGTTAATTTATGAGAACATTCTGCGCGACGCAAAGGACAAGCGTTATTTCGAAGCACCAAGCGAGAAGCGTCGCCGCAAGAAAAAAGTTGCCGCGTTTAACAATATGTTGCGCCAGAAGCACGACTTTTTATAAGTCGGGTTGTTTCGATGGCGTTTTCGCTTTCCGAAACACGGGAAATCCTGCGAAGGTTGAGGGTTCGTCCGAAGCGTAAGCTTGGGCAGAACTTTTTGCTCGACCCGCGAGTTACAGAACGGTCGGTTCAGTGGGCGCAAATTGCACCTTTGGGGGTTGTGATTGAAGTCGGTTCCGGTTGCGGGACGCTGACGGATGATTTGGTAAAAGCAGGCGCGCGGATATTTGCCGTCGAAAAAGATCCTGTTTTCGCGCAACATGTTTCGGAACATTTTCCCGTTAATATCCTTCAAGCCGATGCGGTTGATTATCCCGTTGGAAATTTTGATTTAACGCAACCTTATAAGGTTGTTGCCAACCTGCCGTACGCGATTGCAAGCGTTTGGTTGGATAAAATTCTCGAACTGTCGCGGTTGCCGGATGTTTTGGTGCTGTTGGTTCAGAAAGAAGCGGCAGACCGTTGGTTCTCCGAAAGCGGCAATAAATCCTTTAGCGCGATTGGTATTTATTTACAGGCAATGTATCGGTTGGAACAAAAATGCAATGTTTCCAAGCGATGTTTTTATCCGCAACCAAAGGTCGATTCCGTACTGCTTCATATTCAAAAACGCGCCGACGGCTGTCTTTTCCCGAAAGAATTTAAGCAATTTATACGTACGATTTTCACGCATCGACGGCAACAGATCGCACACGCCTGCAATGGAAGTAACGCACCTTTTGCGGATGATTTTCTTCATTTTTTGGAAAAACAAAAGCTTCCGAAAACCGTACGCGCCGAAGCCGTTCCCTTGGAGCTTTGGATTGCGTTTGCGAAGGCATATTTTTCGGAACATTCGGGCAAAACGGAATTTCATCACGATACCAGAAGTTAAAAAACGATATTGACGTTTTTTCGGTTTTCCCATCGAATAAGGATAATCGGGCGAGCGTAGCTCAGACGGTAGAGCGCCACCTTCCCAAGGTGGATGTCGAGAGTTCGAACCTCTTCGCTCGCTCCAAAGTTTTTTTTGGGGTAATGTGCTCGGGCATGTAGGTGCGGGGGTGTGAGGTGTCTTTCTTAAAAGCGGGAAAAGGTTCGTTTTTATTTAAGGGTTTTCACGAATGCCATATTATGGTACATGCTGATTTGTTCCACTGAAAACGGCTTTTGAACATTTTTTTCGAAAGTAGAGTTGCTGTTTTTTAAGTTGCGATGTACATAAAACGGTTCCGGTCGCAACATTCTTATGTCCTGGAGCACGTTGGTATTTACCTCTCGATGGTGTTTCAAAAGAAGCATCGGAGTACACCGGATGATAGAAATGCAACCGATGTCAACGAACAAAACACATTTTTTTGTCGTTTTCGCAACAACCATCGGCACGAGCATTTCGCAGGCAACAGCAAACAGTCATATAAACATTTGCACAACCGCTTTCGAAAAATCACCGCTCCGATTCCCTAAACATTGTTATTTAATCAACATACCGCCAATCCATTTCTTTAAAATTGCATAAAATTTCGCAATCCGAACGATCGGCATCGATACAAAGATCGTTGATGGTATAGCGTTCGTCCAAAATCATTGCATTTCCCGTCCAAACCGCTTCGGAAGGAATATCCGTCACATCGCAGGTAATCAATCCCATCGAAATGCGCCCGATAACGGAAGCGGGGTAACGATCGGAGCCTTTCCGAAACCACACCGTTCCGCAGTTGCTTAAACTGCGCGGAAGTCCGTGCGAGTAACCGATGCCCAAAACCGCCACGACGGTATCACGTTTCGCTTCCCATGTGGCACCGTAACCGACACGCTCGCCCTTTCGGATGAGTTCCGTCTGCAAAACGGGCACTTCCAGTGTGACGGTCGGCTGCAGGCTTAATTTTTCAGGAAATACGTTGATGCCATACAAAGCCGCCCCGGTACGAATTTGCGCAATTGGAAGGTTTGTCGAATTTTGCACAAAGGCATCCAGCGCAACGCTTCCGGGAAGTTGAAACCGTTGAAGTGAGCGACCGTACGCGTCGTACTGCCGGCGGTTTTGTTCCTCAATAGTGCGATTGCGTTCGATATCATCGGACTGAGATTCGGAAACACACGAAAAATGGGTCATGATAACGGAGACGTGCGCATTTTTTAAACGCTCCGAAGTACATAATGACCAATCCTTTTCTGGAAGCCCGAGACGGTTAAAGCCTGTTTCGACATCCAAAATACAGGAAGTTTTAACCTCCGACAGCAAATCTTCCCAATTTTTCAGCTGTTCCAAACTGTTAATCACGGGTGTCAGTCGATAATTTCGGAATAATTCCCGCGAACCGTTTTGAAGACCGTTCAAAACATTGATTTGGATATCTGAAAATTTGTCGCGCAACTCAATACCTTCGAGTGCGGTTGAGACGTAAAAATTACGGCAACCGCAGGCAATCAATGCGCGAACGATTTCAACGGCTCCCAATCCGTACGCATTAGATTTAACAACGGGGCAGATTTCGGCGTTCGGTGCATATTTTCGAATTCTCGCGTAGTTTTCGCGAACGGCATTTAAATGAACAGTTATTTGCGGTCGAAGTAAGGTTCCCATGACTGTCGTTATTCTTGTGCGTTTCGTATTCAAATACAATTTTTAATGTTTGCGGAAAATACAAAAAAGTCGATTTTTGCAAATATCATAAAGCACGTACTGCAGTACTCGAAGAACTTCACGCCATGAGCTTATAGAGATAGGAAAAAATTCTTATAAAGTTGTGCATTACGGAATAATCTCTCGCGCACCGAAGCACATCATCCCTTAAACCAATCGCACATTCGTTTCCACACGGAAGTTGCGGTTGTTTTCGGAGCCGTCGGATCGGGTTGTAAGGTATATTGCAACAGTCCGAGGCACGTAGCATATGTCGGTGATTTTAACGTTTCATTGACGGGTGCAACGGAACCGCGAACGCAACAATCGCAACAAAAAGTTTCGGCGGCAATTTTTTCGATATTTTTCAACAACGCACCGCCGCCCGTCAGAACTACGCCCGACAAAAGTTCTTTTTCGTTGCCGATGCACTTTGAAACATATCCGAATAATTCCTGCGCGCGCGCCAAAAGGATCGTGCGAAGATTTTTTGTTTTAACCGCCTTATCCCCGATGGAGCGGTCGCCGACCACCCAAATTTCCTCGGGTGTTTCGGGAGTTAAATTCGGAATGCCGTATTCGCACTTTAAACGTTCCGCGTCTTGGTCCAAAATGCGCAAGCCCGAACACACATCGCGGGTAAAATTTTGCCCGCCGACGGGGAAAGTTCCCGACGCTACAACGGTGTGACGTTTATAAACCACGTAATCGGTCATTTGCGCACCGATATCGATCGCGCACACGCCGTTTTCGCGCTCGACGGGCATTGTAACGGCAAGCGCGGATGCCATTGCCGAAAAAACCAAATGCCGAACGCTGAAACCGAATTGATTAACGGCATGAAGCTGATCGCGGATCGGTTGCGCTTTTCCGAAAAGCAAATCACAGTGAGCCGTTATTTGGTTCGCCTCTTGACCGATCGGTTGCTCAACGCGGGCGCCGTTGACGGTGTAAAATTTCGGAGAAATATGCAACGAAACGACTTCGGGTGGTAATTCCTTTTCGGCAATCAACCGATGCAGGCGCTCCAAATCGTTTTGTTCAATGCGATGCCGAAAATCCGAAAACGGCAACAACAGCTCGAAGGAAGTGCTTTGCAGATGCGTTCCGCTCTGGGAAAGAGTCAAATCCTGCGGCAAGGTTCCGAAGCGTTTGGATAAATCCGTGAATAAATCCCGAAGCACCGCGCTCAATGCCTTTGCGTCTTCGATGCGCCCTTTCTGAACGCCTGCGGACGGAACTTGCGCGTGCCCGATGAGGTTAAATTGCGCTCCGACGCGCTCGCCCAACAAAAACGTAATACTTTGCGAACCGATATCCAACGCACCGAAGCGGTTCCGTCGCGAGACCATGGCTGCAAAATAATTTCAACGAACGGCGGCAGATTGGGCGGGAATCGCGGGATCAGAGGCGTTTTTATCGTCTTTGGGCTTGTCGGTCGTCGAAACGTCAGGTGATTGCACCGAAGTATCCGTTGCGTCATCTTCCGTCGTTTTTTCGGTTTTTTGCCCGACTTCCGATGTATCTCTTGCATCAGGTTCTTCGGAAGATGCACTCTCAAAGAAAAGAACACAAACGGTTTCAATCGCCGACAAAGGAACTCTTATCGTTGTCACAAACACCTCGGGATCGACTTCGACTTCGGAGGAAATTCCTACAACGGCATCCTTCGAAAATTCGATACCGAAGTCATTAAAAATATCCAGTTGCAGGCATACATCATAGTTTTGTTTTTGATTTTGAATGTAAGAAAACGTCCGCACGTCTTTCATTCGTTCAATGGATTTTTTAAACCCTTCCAAACTCGTCGCCCAAAAAAGGTATCCTCTACCTAAACAGCAATACAACCTAAGGGTGCCCGGATGCTTTGCATCATTTGAACCAAAAATAAGTTTATGCACCAAAGAACCTTTATCGAAGCAACAACCGCCGTCAAAAATTTCGCTTCCCGGAAGGTTCTTGCAAGCGGCAGATGAAAATTGTTGACGGCAGATTTTGCTCAAATCCTCCAGAAAAGAACATAACCGGTTATCCGTCATTGACGGCTTCATTTCCTCGAAAGAAAAAGAGACGCTTTTGCTTTTGCCGTCTCCTAAAATATCATACCTTTGACTGTTACCTGTCGAAAATTCTCTTCCGAATCGCAGACATTCGGTAACAACCGGATAAATGATTTGCGCCCATCGGTACACTTGATGCGCGATCGGATCGCATTCCCACTCCGATGGTTTTTTTATACGCGTCGAAAGTGCCGAAAAAAGTGTTTCGAGAGCCGTATAATCGCAAAACGAAAACACTTTCAACATGGTTCCTTTCGACGGAAAATCCAAAATATGATGCTCTCGCATACGCTCGCTTAGAGATTTCCCGTAAATCGACCAGGGCGTTTTCGGCTTCGCCCGATGCCGCAACGAAACGCGTAACTCGTCTCCCTCCGTATCCAAAGTTAAAGTGATTTTGTCGAAGTCATCTTTGATGTACGCATCGTAAGCCAGTTTCAGCATCGGCAGGGGCATAAAAGCACTCAAACTTTCGACGTCAAAATCAACGGAAAGCAGATGATGAACACATTCCTTTGCTGGATCGAATAATGTCGTAACAATCGAAAAATCTTTAAAATCCGAAAGCAAATCTTTCGGAGCCGCGACCCAAATTCCGTAAGTTTTTTCCGGAATTGGAGACGGAGCAATCAACTGCCAATCACCCTTTCGGTTTGCCTCGGATTGCAGATTTTTAACAATCAAACTTTCGGGCGTTGCTTTGAAACCGATCAAAGGCGCAACCCCGTTTATCTTATCGGGAAACAACAAAACGTAACACGGTGCGGTCGGGTCGACGCCGGGACAATCGGAACCGCCAATCGAACCGCTGATAAACAGTTGCGCCAGAGTTGAAAATCCCGGATAAACTTTATCTCCGATCAAAAAAGCTTTTTTCAAACCGTCCTGGAGATTTGAAATCGCAATCGTTGCAATCGGTTTCAACGGCAAAGCTGCAATGTTTTTGGCTAAATCACGCTCCAAAAAATCGGACAGTTGCTCTTTAATAATTTTGCCGTAATCGACGGTCGACGGGGGAGATTCCTTCACGATTTCCGCAGGCGAATTTTGAGCACTTTCTCTTTTCTCGTTTGCGGGATCGGCAGTCTTTTTTGAATGTTTCGAATTTTCCTTGTCGGCTTCCGCACTGTTTTTCTCAACTATTTTCGGAACAGGTACCGCCATGATGGTACAAGGCGGAATGTTCTTAAAAACGCCCGAAATTAAGGAAAAGCCGACGACAAAAACATAAGGGAAACGCATACGTTTTCATTATGTCGCGGATACATTTTTCGGTAAAGCGTTTTTACGGGATTTTTACCAAACACAACCTTCGGTCGAGCGAGTTTAAACTGGACGAATAAAAGGAATTTTCTCAGGATCAAAACGTCATTTATGGAGAAAACCTACCTGCCGACCGCCATTCAAAAAAAGTGGAACCGACGATGGTCGGAAATGCACTGTTTCGAAGCCAAAAACGACGGTCGAACGACGTTCACGATTTTCATGCCGCCGCCCAACGTAACGGGAATTTTGCATATGGGGCATGTGCTGAATAATACGGTTCAGGACGTATTGTGTCGTTGGGCGCGCATTTGCGGGAAGGATGTTCTGTGGCTTCCGGGAACGGATCACGCGGGTATTGCGACGCAGAGTAAGGTCGAAAAGGTTCTCAAAAAAGAGGAAGGTCTCACGCGACATCAGTTGGGGCGCAAAGCGTTTCTGCAACGCGTTGAACAGTGGCGCGAAAAACACGGGCACATTATATTTGACCAACTGAAACAGCTGGGTATGTCGTGCGATTGGTCGCGGGCAACCTACACGCGGGATGCGGATTATTCACGTCGGGTTTTGGAAGCGTTCGTAAAACTGTACGAACGCGGGTATATTTACAAAGGGAAACGGCTCGTGAATTGGTGCCCCGTATCTCAAACGGCACTCAGCGACGAAGAAGTCATCATGAAGCCGACGAAGGGCTTTCTTTGGACGTTTCGCTACGAAATCGTCGAAAAACCGAATACCTTCATTCCCATCGCCACCACGCGCCCCGAAACAATCCCGGGCGATACGGCACTGGCGGTACATCCGAACGATCCGCGTTATCAAGTGCTTATCGGCTTGCACGCGCGTTGTCCGTTTGACGAAAAACGAACCATTCCGATTATCGCGGACGAAGCGGTGGAAAAGGATTTCGGAACGGGTGCATTGAAGATTACTCCGGCACACGATCCCGTCGATTTCGCAGTAGGGCAACGCCACAATCTTCCGTTCATCGAAGTGTTGGATGCAGGCGGGAAAGTGAATGCCAACGGTGCGCCGTTCGAAGGATTGGATCGCGCGGAAGCACGAAAAGCCGTCGTCGAAGCGTTGCGCGAAAAGGGGCTTCTTGTAAAGGAGGAACCGTACGAACACAATGTCGGTTATTCGGAGCGCGCCGACGTTCCCATCGAACCGCGTTTGTCGGAACAATGGTTTTTGAGTTATCCGCAAACGGAGGCGGCGAAGCGGTTGGCGGAGGAGAAGTTAATTCGTTTTTATCCGCAACATTGGGAAAAGGTTTATCGACATTGGCTGGATAACCTACAGGATTGGTGCATCAGCCGGCAGCTCTGGTGGGGGCACCGCATCCCCGTTTGGTACCGTAAAGACGATCCGTCGAAGTTGCATGTGTCCGTCGAACCACCGACCGACATTGAAAACTGGACACAGGATCCCGACGTATTGGATACGTGGTTTTCATCCTGGCTGTGGCCGCTCGGAACATTGCACTATAAAGAAAATACGGATAAAAACCTTTTCGATCGTTATTTTCCGAGCGATGTGTTGGTTTCGGGCGCGGACATTCTCTTTTTCTGGATTACGCGCATGATTATAGCGTCATTGGAATTCGTTGACGATCGACCGATTGAGCAACGCATTCCGTTTAAGAATATCTATTTAACGGGGATTGTGCGCGACGCAAAAGGGCGAAAGATGTCCAAAAGCCTCGGTAATTCGCCCGATCCGTTGGATCTCATCCAAACGTACGGCGCGGACGGCGTACGCATCGGTCTGTTGTCGATTGCACCGCAGGGGCAGGATATTCGTTTCGACGAACACGCGCTGTTGTCGGGACGCAATTTCTGCACGAAATTGTGGAACGCCTGCCGTTTTCGTCTGATGCAGGGCAGAGCAGGGGAGTATCGGACGTTGGATGATTATTTCGACGCGATGACCGACCTGACACCTTTCGACGGCTACCTGTTGCATTCCCTGCTTCAAACGGCGGAAACGTATGAAAAGCACTTGAAGCAATATGAATTCAATGCCGCCGTTAAAGATTTACAGGCGTGTTTTCGGGATGTTTTTTGCGATTTCTATCTGGAGGTGCAAAAACATCAATCGAAATCTTGTTTGGCGGTTCAGGATCTTTTTTTACGGCAAATGTTACAGATGTTGCATCCGTTTATTCCCTATATCACAGAAGAATTGTGGGAACAGATGCATCTCGGAACGGGAATGCTTCATGAAAACACTTGGAATTTATCGGCTTTTAAACGGCGTTTTGAGCAACTGAATGTTCCCGAAAAAGAATGTTCGGAGGTTGGTCGTCTCGTCGATCTCATCGGGCAGTTGCGAACCTTAAAAGCGGAGCACGGCAAGGGCAGTAAGTCGGTTGTGATGCACATATTATCGGAGAAACACTGCGAAGATTTCGAAAAATATCGCGAACTTTTGGTACGTTTGGTCGGCTTAAAGGCGTTGGAAATGACGCAAAAACCGCTTTCGGGCTTGCCAAACATTGTGACGCACTGCGGAACGTTTTTCATCGAAACCTCATCCGCGAATAACGCGGCGAATACGGACAAAACGCAACTTCGGCAACAACTTGAAGAACTGTCGAAGCACATCCAAACGGCGGAGACCAAGCTTTCCAACGAAAAATTTTTGTCGCATGCGGCACCGAACGTCGTCGAAGGCGTGAAGCGGCAGTTGGAGGAAAATCGCCGAAAATACGAAGCTTTGAAGAAATTGATGGGGTAGGGGGCGTATTTTTTCCTTTCTTTTTCGGAAAAATTTTTTAGTATAAAGGCGTTGCTGAAAATTTTTTGATGGAGTGGTCGCAGCGAATTGTGATTACAGGCGTCGGTTTGGTCGCGCCGAACGGGAATTCTCTGGCGGAATTCCGCAAACATTTGCTGGAAGGATGCGCGCGCATTCAACGCATCGACATGCGTTACATGGGACTCGTTTTGGCGGGCGTCTGCGCTTTTAACGCGACCGATTATCAAACCAAAAAGGAAATTCGCACCGGAACGCGCGCCGGATCGATCGGTATTTATTGCGCGCACAAAGCGATTGAATCGAGCCGTTTGCCGTGGGAACTGCTCGATAAAAGCCGCGTTGGCGTCTACATCGGTATTACGGAACATGGAACGGTTGAAACGGAAAACGAAGTCTACCAGCTGTCGCAATTCGGTTACGATACCAAATACTGGAATCATCATCATAATCCGCGAACGGTTGCCAATAATCCCGCCGGGGAAATTTCCATCAACCTCGGCATTACGGGACCGCATTACACCCTGGGCGGTGCCTGCGCCGGCGGAAATCTCGGGATTATTCAGGGGGTTCAAATGTTGCGCCTTGGCGAAGTCGATTATGCGCTCGCCGGCGGGGTAGGGGAGAGTACCGGCAGTTTCGGGATTTTTGCCGGCTTCAAAAACCAGGGAGCGTTGGCGGAATATGCCGATCCAAATAAAGCCAGCCGACCGTTCGACCGCGACCGCAACGGAATTGTGATCAGCGAAGGCGGTTGTTTATTTACCCTGGAACGGTTGAATGATGCACTGGCGCGGAACGCCAAAATCTACGGAGAAATCATCGGATACGGCATCAATTCGGATGCGACGAATACGGTTCTTCCCGACAGTGAACGACAGGCGGAATGCATGCGGCTTGCGTTGAAAAAAGCGGAACTTCAACCGAATGACATTGATATCGTCAGTACGCATGCAACGTCGACCGTCGAAGGCGATCGGCGCGAATGCCAAGCACTGAGAGACGTTTTCAAAGACGCGCCGAATACACATTTCAACAACACCAAAAGCTTTATCGGACACACCATGGGGGCGGCGGGGGCGTTGGAATTGGCGGGGAATTTGCCGTCTTTTGAAGATAAAATCATCCATCCGACCATCAACGTCGATAACCTCGATCCCGAGTGTGAACTTCCGAATTTAGTCATCCGTACGCCGAAACAATTACAACGGGCGAATACGATTTTAAGCAATTCTTTCGGTATGTTGGGGATCAATTCGACGGTGATTGTACAACGCTTTAATTCTTAAAACTTAAAACATACATGAACGATCATAACCAAAAGACGGCGGCGGACGTGCGCCAAATCGTGTTGGACATCATTGCCGAAATTGCTCCCGATGCGGATTTAAGCAATTTGAAAGGCGGCGTGTCGGAAGCGGATCAAGCGCCGTTGCGCGATTTGCTCGGTCTGGATTCCATGGACTTTTTGGATATCGTCATGGAACTGCGGAAGCAACATCACATCGATGTACCGGAAGCCGATTATCCGCGTTTAAATACGTTACACTCGTGCGTTGAGTATTTGTTGCCGAAATTTAACGGAAAATAACGGAACGGTATCCGACGGTAACTTGACCGTTCGGCTACAGACTTGAATTTTGCCGTCGGTTATCGGTGACAGGGTTGGAGATTTACGAAAATCGGACGGTCGCAAGTCGATTATTCGAGGAAAGTTGAACGTTTTCTTTAGTTGCAAGAGAAGAAGTAAATATGAAATATCAAATTATATTATTTGTGATTTTATTTACGGTTGTTTGGATAATGCACAAACCTTTTGATATTCATTCTTCAAAAACTTGGATTAACAGATTTCACGAATGGCTTGAGTATGTTTTGGTGTTTCAGGGAGTGATTATTGTCAATGAATGGTTGAAATTAATTTAGATTGTTTTTTCTTGTCATGTTTTTGATGTTACGCACCGAATAAGATCATGGGGAAGTTCCGTTTGATTTCATTTTTCTGTCTCGAATTTGCGTGCGGTCTGTTTCGTGCGCATGCGGGCGGCATGTTTGTTGTTCAAGATGATTGTTATCTGCCGCTGTTTGAGAACAACAAAGAAATACGTTCGTTCGAAAGGGGTAAGAAAGGATGCAACTGCGATGATTTAGACACGGTATTGTTACCCGGAAGCGTCATAGAGGTACTTGGGTACAAGGAAAACGGCATGGCGGAAGTAACATGCGAAATAGCGGAAAAAGTGAAACATAAAGGTTTTATTTATGCGTCTTTCATAAAAGATTCTTGCAAAGAGTTTTGCGAAGGAGATGTGAAACGAACGCGTTCTCCGATATCGTTGGAAAAAATTCGAAAGGTTTTTGAACGTTGTCTTTCTGAAAACGTTCCGTACTGCTGGGGTAGTAATCAATTTGAAACCGTTCCGTTGCCGGGAGTGATTTTTAAGTCCGCGGACGGAAGCACGAAACCTTACGAATTGCGCGGTTTTGATTGCTCGGGATTGTTATATTATATTTCCGATGGAACGTTGCCGCATGCCACGGGCGCATTGAAAAATTTCGGCAAGCTGCTTTTTACCGTTGAAGCGGCGAGGAGGTTGGAAGTATCGAATGAGGATTTGAAAAGAGTAGTCGCTGATTTGAAAGATACGGATTTCATCGCTATCAGAGGACACGTTATTGTGGCATATAATAAAGGTCTTATTGAATTTCGCTCGAAGGACTTAGGTTGTTGCTTTACACCCGAAGGGAAAGCAGTACAGAGAATAACGGAACTGATTGAAGCGGCTAAGAAGAAAAACAGCGATGTTTGGTTTGTGCGTTGGCATCCGAAGTATTTGCAGTAGGAGTAAAATAAGGTCGACAAGGATCGTGATGAATTGCTAATGAGGGTGTTTCCTAGCCGCAATTAAAGTCCTTCAAACGGTACGGTGTCGCCTTCCGGATTTAACTCCTTCATTGACCTGTTCAGGCGAAGCATCAGAAAATTTTCTGTTGTCTTTTTCCGTTTAACCTAAACCGCATTTGCTTTTTCTTTGATACTTCCGACAATTTTGCGCGCTTGCCGATCTTCATTTTTCTTTTAAAGTGCTTTTTCGGTGTTTTTGAAGTAATTTTATTTTCTTGCGGTACGTAGAATCGCACTGTTTCCCAGGCTAGGAATTGTGTCGTTTTAAAAAACACTGCTCGGAGCAGATGCAACAAATTTCGGATTATCGATCCCGTTTTTCTCTTGCGTGCATTTGCTCGCATCAATCGGGATAAAAAATTACCTACTCGAAACCGCATTTGATTAAAACCAGAGACAGCTTTGAACGCGCAAATTATACGACGAAACGGAAACGGTTTTTCACAGGATTGTTTAACAACTACCAACGACGTCGTGATATACATAACCGAAAGAAGAAAAGAAAAAAGGAAACGCCCGCAACTCTGCACAATCACTACCTTAACTTTGGCAAAAACCAAACCACAAAACCGCTCTTTCCGAAAAACCTCTGGCGGGATGGACGAGACTCGAACTCGCGACCTCCTGCGTGACAGGCAGGCGTTCTAGCCGGCTGAACTACCACCCCAGTGCCAAAACTTTACGCCCTCAACATAAGAAATAAAAATAAATGTTGTCAATGTTTTTGAAGGAAAATTTTGTGCAAAGGGAAATTTTGTACATTTCGACAGCGGACGATAAACGCCGTGTACCGGAGAGATCAAAAAATGATGCCGAAATTTCTCCGAAAGGTAATAAAACCGCGAAAATTTTCCTTGCGACAACGCCAAAATCCCTCACAGTAGAAGTGTTCTTTTTTTGTTTAACCCTTAACCCTCACGCGGAAATGCGGGAGACACAACTATGACAAACGTAATGGAAGGTCTGCTGAAGGCGGACGCTTTGAAATGCCTGCGGGCGAATAAAATTGTGAGCGGTACGATTTCCGAAATTCGTCCCGACGAAGTTGCAATCGATATCGGAGCAAAAGCGGAAGGCATTGTTCCGGCAAGTGAATTTGATAATTTGGATGAGCTTTCGGTCGGCGAGACCGTTGAGGTGTATGTGGAGCGCGTTGAAAACATCGACGGTCGTCCCGTACTTTCCTACAACAGGGCGCAACAGCAGAAGAATTGGGCAACGATTTTGGAGAAGTGCACCGAAGGCGGCGAAATTTCGGGGCGCGTGAAAGGCAAGACCAAAGGCGGTCTCATCGTGAATATCGGCGTGGATGCGTTTTTGCCGTCGTCTCAAATCGATACGCAGGCACCGCGCGATTTGGATCAGTACATCGGGCAAACGTTCGATCTGAAAATCGTCAAAATCAACAAAGAGCGCCACAACATCGTTGTTTCGCGTCGGGAATTGATTGAAACGCAACGTCAGCAAAAGCGGCAGGAGGTTTTGGATACCGTTAAAGTCGGTTCCGTCGTCAGGGGCGTTGTGAAGAGTATTACCGATTACGGCGTTTTCGTGGATTTGGACGGTCTGGACGGCTTGGTGCACGTAACGGATATCAGCTGGAAGCGTGTCAGCCATCCGGGCGATGTTCTCAAAGTCGGCGAAGAAGTGGAGGTTGTCGTGACGGAAATCGATCGCGAAAAAGAGCGCGTTTCGCTGAGCATGAAGAAGCTCCACGGTAATCCGTGGGACGGGATCGAAAGCAAATATCCCGTCGGTTCCAAAGTGCGCGGAAAGGTCACAAACCTGACGCAATACGGTGCGTTCGTTGAGCTGGAAGAAGGCGTTGAGGGGCTGGTGCACCTGACTGAATTTTCCTGGATTAAGCACGTCAGCAAACCGGGTGAAGTGCTCAAAGTCGGCGACGAGGTGGATGTCGTGGTGTTGGAAATCAAGAAGGACGAACAACGCATTTCCCTCGGTATTAAGCAACTGACCGACAATCCGTGGGATATGGCGGCGCACAATTATCCCGTCGGCGCACGCGTGCACGGACAGGTGCGGAACCTGACGAATTACGGTGCTTTCATCGGGTTGGAAGAAGGCATTGACGGAATGGTGCACGTTTCGGACATGAGCTGGACGCGAAAAATTAACCACCCGAGCGAGCTTCTTAAAAAAGGCGACGAAGTGGATGCGATTGTATTGGAATGCGATCCGTCGAACCAGCGTATTTCTTTGGGCATTAAACAACTGACCGATGATCCGTGGGCGGTGGTTGACACGATGTACAAAATCGGGGATATCGTTAAAGGGAAAGTTACAAAAGTTGCTTCCTTCGGTTTGTTTGTCGAGCTGGAGAACGGCATCGAAGCTCTCGTGCACATCAGCCAGGTCAGCGAAGAGCGCGTCGAAAAGTTGCAAGATCACTTCAAGGCAGGCGATATCGTTGAAGCACGCATCGTAAAGATCGATAAGGCGGAACGTCGATTGGGGCTTTCCATTAAAGCGGCGAAATATGACGAAGCGCGTTTGGCGGAAGAAATCAAGCAGTACGAAACGATTTCGGCAGATCGGGAGCTGAATAACGCCATTGGTGAGGCTTTTGCGAGGGCGGAACGGGAAAGTTCCAAGTAGGTCGCTTCCGAACAAGGCGCGGATGCAGTCGGGTGGAACAATCTCGATGCGTCGCGTACTTGGGCGAAGGTGTGTATCGGTAACGGGTGTGTTAAGGTTCTCCCTCTTCGTTTTTGTTAACGAAACAATGACAACAAAGGCGTTTTTTACCCGAGAAGCATCGCGGCTTGATTTCTTGTAGACTTGTTTTCTTGTAGTGATGATGCCTTTAAAGGAGAGGTTTATTCGTAAGAAAAAGGGCGATTATTGTGCTTACGGTGGGACAAATGTACGTTGTTTTTGAGAGAACGGATGCAATACGGGAACGTCGGATGTGTTTATGGTTTCGCTTTATGTAAGATTGAAAAATGTGCCGTGAGGGAAAATTCGATGCTTCTTTTCTCGGGGCGTTTTTTTCGTTTTCGCTTCGAGAATAAAACGGAAGAGGGGGCGCGTTTTTTTGATTATCTTTAAAACATGGAGAAATTGACGAGTTCTTTGAAGCCTTTTGTTGTTTTACTGCTGAAAATCGGCGTTTATTTCTTTTGCCTGTCGGCGAGTTTGGTACTCGCCTATAATTTAAAGTACGGTTTTCTTATTCCCGATACTGTCCAGCAAACGATGTGGCAAACGGTCGGTTGGCTGGTGAGTCTGAAAATTATCATCCTGGTACTCATCGGTGAATTTAAGGGCATTTTTTCCTATTTCCGTCTGCCGGATTTATTCAAAATCATTGTCTGTTTTGTAGCCGTTTCGGCGGGGCTCGCCGTGTGTCACTACTTCATTCGAGCGCCGTGGTTGCCGGGGCGGGATATTCTCATTGCCGATTTACTGTTTTCGATACTGTTTATTTTTTTCTTTCGGGCGAGTTTGCGCATTTTAAATACCTCCTTTTTCTCCGCATCCTCTGCGGGCAACGTTGCGCACGAAAAAATGAAAGTCGCCGTCATCGGAACCGATGAAGCGGCATCGCAAATTATCTCCAATCTGAAAACAAATCACCTGTGCAACATGCAACCGATCGCGGCTCTGGACGACAATCCAAAATATCACGGTCGAAAGCTACATGGCGTACCCGTTGTCGGAACGCCGGAACGATTGAGCGATTTGGCGGAACGGCAGGATCTTCAAGGGGTGATTTTCACGGGCAATTTGTCGCAAAAACGATTTTCCGAATGTGTGCAGCTGGCGCAGTCGCTTCATTTGAAGGTTTTTAATGTGCCGTCGCTCGGCGAATTTTTAAACGGTCGCGCGTTTGCTTCCAAACTGCGTCCGTTGGAAATTGAAGATTTTTTGGCGCGCGATCCCATTCGCCTGAATACGGAGGAAAGCACGAAGCAAATCGAAGGAAAAGTCGTTTTCATAACGGGTGCCGGCGGCTCCATCGGAAGCGAATTATCCCTGCAGATTGCCAAAAAACATCCAAAAGCCCTGGTTCTTATCGACCATTGCGAATATAATTTATTTAAAATACAGCAAACTTTATTGGCACAAGGGTATGCCTGCGAACCCGTTTTGCTGAACATCACGCATCGTGAGTCGTTGCGCGCTTGTTTTGAGAAATTTAAGCCGCATTACGTTTTTCATGCCGCCGCCTACAAACATGTACCTCTGTTGGAAAATCAGGCGTTGACCGCCGTGCAGAACAATGTTGGCGGAACCCTTCTGTTGGGACTTTATGCCACCGAATACGGCGTTGAAAAGTTCGTTCTGGTTTCGACGGATAAAGCGGTGCATCCCTCGAACACCATGGGCGCAACAAAACGCATTTGCGAAATGCTCTGCATAGCGTTGCAACAGCGTTCGGGAAACATAACACAATTTATGGCGGTTCGCTTCGGAAACGTGCTCGGATCCGCGGGAAGCGTTTTACCGACGTTTAAGGAACAGATTGCCCGCGGCGGTCCCGTCACGGTGACGCACCCGGATATGACGCGCTATTTCATGACCATTCCAGAAGCGGTGAGTTTAATTTTGGAAGCATTCACGTTTAAAGACGGCGACGGGAAGATTTATATCCTGGATATGGGGCAGCCGGTTAAAGTTTTGGATATTGCCAAACGCATGATTGAATTGAGCGGTGCAGCTGATGTTCCCATTGTTTTTACGGGCATCCGTCCCGGCGAAAAATTGCACGAAGAACTGTTCGGTGATATGACTTCTCTCGTTTCCACAAGCCATCAACTGGTGAATGTTTATAAAGAAGATACGTCGTATGTTTCAAAGTTGGAGTCTGTAGAAAGTTATTTGGATGCTATTCAGGAGTTGAAAACCGAAGAGGAGGCGTTGAGGTTTATTCGGGGGTTTATTAAGGAGTTCAAGAATTCTTGAGTCTTTAGGGTTATATTTGAAAATTGTAGATGTATCGCCCCCGACGGCATGCTGTTTTTTTGGTCAATCAGTCGTTGGATTTCGTTGTGGATTTCTTCCTGCTTTCGGTTTTTCTCTTCCCACAGTATCTCATAGTATCCCTGAACGGCTTCCATATCGTAATCGATGACGTTTTTGCCTTTCGGGTCTTTCCGCGTCATTAAAAAGACGCTTTCTTCATCCTTGGCTTTTTTCTTTAAGTAGTGCGCCTTCGCTTCCGTTGTGTCATACGCACGATTGAACGGTACGGGTTGCGCCTGCCGTTGCGCATGACGTATAAGAAAATCCAAATTAAACAACTGCATACAGGTTTCCTAATCCTTCTTCCAACTCTTCGGCGTCATTGCGTTCCACGAGCTCGGCAAACTGCCGCGCCGCATTGATACGTTCGTCAACGGATTTTGCTTTAACGCTTCCGATGCCCATTTTCGCCATCTCTTTATCGAGAGCCGCCTTGTCTCTTTCCAGTTGCGCTTTGAGTAAGCTTTCATTTGCCCGTAAGGCGTTTTGTTGTGCCTGTTGTTCGCGCATGAGACGTTTGCGTTCCGCTTCAGACGTCCCTGCCGAATAACCCGCCATCGCTCCGGCAATCCCCGCATACAGCGTTGATTTCGCCATTTCCGTACCGAATACGGAAACCGTAATGCCGGTCGCACCCGCACCGCCTGCCACGAAACCGCCGATACCGCCCGTTGCTCCACCGAATAATGCGCCTTTGAGCGGGTCGCCGCCTTTAATTGCCGCAACGGTTGCGCCCGTTGCCGCGCCAACCGCCATGCCGATACCGATGGTTACAGGATCGAAACCCATCAGTCGTCACCTTCCGTTAACGCCAAAAAGCCTCATCGTCTTCAACAGTCGGCTCTTCGGCAATTTGCTTCGGCAGTTCGGCGATTTGCCCGAACATGCGGAACAGATACGAAACGTACTTTTTAAAATCAATCCTGTCCCAAATGTTGGCATCTTCCAGCCACATGCGGGAATAACTCTTCGCTTCTTCGTTGCAACGAATAAAATGCTCTTTCGGGTTATTGCCGTGAATACCGAGCCACCGATTGATAAGATCTTCCGTCAGATTGTGTTTCATCAGCAATCCGAACCAGGGAAAGCGTTTCAGCGTGAGTTCATCCATGGTCAGCACTTTTATTTCTCCTTTCGCGAATGCGACCAAATCATTGCCGTATTCTTCCTTGTAACGAGTACTGAGCGAAACCAGCCTGACATCAACACTCTCGTGCTCTTTCGACACATTTTCGAATTACTCTTTTTTGACTTTTTCTTTTAAAAGAGCGTCGACTTCTTTGCGCTTTTGGATAATCTTTTCCAGCACCGCTTTCTGTTTTTCGCGGTATTCAAGCAACTGTTCGAAACGCTTCACGACGGTATCGCTCAACGCAAGAACGGTTCCCGACGCGTCAACGGCACCGCCCCATTGTTTCAAAGCGTCAATGACGGGCGTAAGCTGTGCGTTTTGCTTCTCAAAGCTTTCCAAGATTTGCTTATGCCGCTCCACAACTCCGTTGACCGCCCAAATCAAAGCCGTCAAATACGGCGTCAGTTCTTCCGTCGTGCATCCGATTTGCGCGCTTTGAAGAAAACGCTTATCGGCTATCAAGACCTTGACGTTGTTGTTGTGTTTTTCGGTCGTGTCGTCTTTGATGTGCCCTTTAAAGGCATCGTTCATCTTTTCAATCACCTGAACGGCATTGACGCCCTGTGCGTCAATCTTCGGTAGGTCTGTTACGTTGATACTCATATTATCCCTTTAAATAATTCAAACAAACAACAATGCGACGATTGCCGCCGAATATAACAACACCTGCGGTAAATCGCGCCGCCGCCAGTTATACACCAGCAGACCGCACGCACCGCATAAACTCACGGGAAGCCAAAGAAACGGAAAATGATTGAGTTTCAACCCCATCCCGACAATCGCGATTACCGCCACGAAATACCCGAAGTTTTTCGTACGGCACAATTCCTCCAAAAACTTGATGAATGCTTTTATTTTTTCCATGCTACTTGTTCAATTTTCTTTTCGTTACGCGACGGTTCTTCCAATGGCCCCTCTAAATGTTCATCCTGTTGCTCTTCAAGTTGAACCGTGAGTTGCTTTTCCAGAATTTTGTCCGTAATGCGTAATTGTTCGTTCCGAAGATGTTTTATGTTTTGCCACATAAGCAACGCATCCTGTCCCTGTTTCGTGATTTTCGAAAGCTGTTCAACGATCTGCAACAGCTTTTCATAGTTTTCTTTTGCCGTTATATACTCGGGATCCGTAAGGTTTCCGTCCTGCATGAGCATTAACTGTTCTTTTACCAGTCCGTATTCAAGCGTGAGGCTTTTGGAAATGCTCTGCTTCCTGTAAATCACATCGCGCAACCTGTCGGTAATATATCCCTGCTGTATTGAAGACTGTTTTGCGTTCAGCGACGACGACACTTATGTGTTTGATTTCCTGCTGATTGAGAAAGCCGTGCAGACGTTCCCTGTCGCAAACCGCGACTGTCGGCTTATTCTCGGGATTGACCCCGCGCGCAAAAACGACAACATCGCCATGGTGTGGCGGCGCGGGCAGAACGTTGAAAAGATTGTCTGTTTCAAACCGCCCTGCGGGGACGACCGCAAAACCGCGGACGAGCTCATCTGGGAACGAATTGCACGGGAAATCCGCAACCTTTTCCCCGATGACATTTATGTCGATGTCGGCGGTATCGGCGGAAATGTGCCGTATATTCTGCGGTCACTCGGCATCAACACCTACATACATGAGGTTTATTTCAACGAAAGCCCCGAGGACAAAAGCGCGTATCACGACAAACGCGCCGAAATGTACGCCTACGCGAAAGCGTGGCTGAAACGCGGGGCGCATCTCCCGAACGATGAGGCATTTCTCAAAGAACTGCGGATGATTAAGTACAATCCGAACAGCCCGAAATTCCGCCTGGTGGAAAAATCGGAAATTAAAAAGAACCTGAAACATTCACCCGATATTGCCGACGCTTTCACACTGACGTTCCCGTATGAAAGAGATTACGATGCTTATTCGCCGCCCATGCGGCTCGTGTGCGAGAACCGCATATTTGAGTGATTGACGAACGGTGCGCTCCTGGTGTAATATGGCACCATGGAAGCAACACGACTGAGCATCACCTTCAGACCGAAGATTTACGATTTCATCAAGAAGTTGGCGGATGACCGTCAGGTTTCTTTCAATCAGTGCGTTCAGGACTGCCTTGAAGAAAAGATGAACCGAACGGAAGAGGAGCGGACGGCTTTTACGAGGGAAGAGCTCGATCGCATGATAAAGGAAGGAGACAAAGAATTGGCAAGAGGCGAAACAAGATCGTTCAATTCCGTTGAAGAAATGTTGAAGGCACTCCATAAGGAATGCGAACAAAAAAATGCAACAAAATGACGGATGTTGATTTAACACAGGCAGAAGCGGATCGTTTGATTGTCATGGATAAATATCCGTTAAAAGCAAATGAACATCGTTGCTACACTTTCCCGAATGCAGACGGGACGCGTTTGGAAATTCCGTTTATATCATCCGATAGAAAAGAAGATTTCGTACTAAATTTTTGCCGAAGAAAAATTGTTTTGGAAAAAAGAAATCATTTACTTCGGGCAAAAAAGACTATTCTTTTGGTGAGGCTTGATGTTGCCAGTCCTCCTCATTTAAATCCCGACGGAGAAACGATTGGAGGAACGCATATTCATATCTATCGGGAAGGGTTTGGGGATCGCTGTGCATATCCCGTTCGTCCTGAGGATAATTTTTCGGATTTATCCGATCCTTTTATGACGTTGGAAGATTTTATGCGAGAGAGTTTTTGCTTTGCGTGTTATTTCTTCACGCATAGGCTGACAAAGATTGCGTTCCTTACACTCTTGATACAGCTTCCGTATGATTTTCTTTTGTTCCTCCGTTGGTGAATTATCAAACCCCTGCTGTTTGTATGTTGCGGTACTCGCAGGCGTTGCGGTATAGGAAGTATTTCCCGCACCCGCATCAATTTCATCGGGCTCGCAAATATCCAACACAAGCAGGTACAAATACCGCCGCGAATACGTTTGCATCTTTCCGAACATTTGAACTTCCGTGTCGGTCTTCGGGTTCAACGTCAGCGGAATACCCGTATTAAACACGACGGCATCCTTCGGATTGTCCATATCCACCACGCGGGCACACATGCATTGGTCTTTGCGGTCTTTTTTCAAATTGAATGCTCAATCCTTCGGCGGTGAGCACCTCCCGCGCCGCTGGGATAATATCGTCCAATGTGAAGTAATCAAACTTCAGGAAACCATTGTGCCCTGACTTTTTGATATTCTTTTTCGCAAACGCAATGCGCGCACGGTTTAAACGCTTGGAAACCGTTTCGACGGGCTTCGTTGTTTCGGGAATTTCCACGGTGTTGGTTGCCATTTTAATAAGCCTCCTTTCTTGCCTTAACCGCCACAAGGGTAGGGGACGTTTCCTCCGTCATCACATACGGCTCCAATTCTTTAAATGCCGCTGTGCCGATTTCCTTTTCAATGCTTGCAAGGGTACGCAACTTTTTCGGTTGCCACGGATCGACGCCTTTTTGTTCCAAAATATCCGCAACTGCTTCTTCGTTGACGAAAAAACCGCCGCTCCGAACCGTTGCGTAATTTAAAGCCCGTGAATTGCGTCTTGTTGTGAATGGCTCTGCAGGTTGCTTCCGCTTTCGCACGTTCAAAAAACTCTTTAATCGTATCGCCCTTTAATAAAATGTCGTTCAGCATGGTATCGGATAAGGTCGATAAAACCCTTTCCAATGTCACGTCCGATATCGCCAGTTGTTCCGTTGCGACCGCAAGCATTCCGTCAACGGCTTTGTTCAGTTCCGTTTCGCTTATATTGAAACCTCCCTGTTTCTATTTACAATTCTGACCGAATGCCGCTTCCCTTGCGAGGAAAACATGCATTTCCGAGAGCTTCTTCTGTATTTCTTCGAAACACTTCAGGTGTTCGAGCATTTGGTCACCAAGATATTTCATTAACTTGGCATCATCGATCGCACGCTCGTGCCCTGCTTTTATTTGCCCCACAAGAGCTTCCACTTCTTGTGCCATGTTGGCGAGATTTTGATTTCCCTGTGAGGGAACCTCATTATTATTTTCATCTTGTATATTCATAGAAATGTTTTACCTTTTTGTTTGGAGGTTGTCTTGTACCTCCAGCCGCTGGATGCAACCAGCGGCTTTTTTATTTAAATTATTTTAGTTTTCCTTTCATTTGTTTTGTTCCGTGCGTCGGGAGCGCGAGATGATTGTCCTTATTGCAAGAGTGAGACATCCTCTCAATCCCTTAAGCTTACAATCTTATTCTTGCGTATATATTTTTCCGTGTCAAGTGTTTTTTTAAAAAAAAGTTAATTATTTTAACAAAAAATGCAACACATTGCCAGATTGAAATGTAAAGTGGAAAGCGGGGGAGAGGGGAGCAGGGGGAAAGGCTACTTCCTTTTAGGGAAGAAATGATGCGCGGCGACAACAGGCAGACCGATAATGGCAAAGAATGTTGCTTTTAAGAGCGTACAGACAATCGTATCCGAAAGATAAAAGCCGTTACGGTATTTCCCGACGAAGTACAAAATCAACCAAATCACTGCCGACCATGCCCATATCAAACGTATAATAATGCGAAAAAACTCTTTTTTTAACTTTGTATCCTGATCGTAACGTTCGGCTTTCAGTTTTAAAAACCAATCTTGATTTTTCGAAATTTCATCCGCGGTTTCCCTGGGAAAGGATGACGTGTTTTCCAAATCGTCGAAAAAACGGCTTTCACGCATACCCAAGCGAATTGCGTCTTGCACTGAATGCGGCAAATGACACTCCCAACACTTTTGCCAATTTTTCCTCACCGGCAAACGCATAATCCGAAAGAAGCATTTTCATTAAAAACTTTGGCATCAACAAGTTTGCCGCAAAACAGTTTGCTTCTTTTTCCCATGCCTCCTTATGGGGGCTGTTGTAAGAACTGCGAAACACTAACTGTCCATAGTCGTCTTCGTTTTTTGTGTGTCCCATAAACCAATGCCCCAATTCATGCGCGATTGTGAAACGCCTGCGTGTGTACGGATCGGCTTTATTCACACAAATAATTTTTGCTCTTGGGTTGATGTATCCCGAAATATACAAGCGGTCGGTTTTCTCTTTTGGCAAAAGCGAAAAATCTTCCTTATAAACAGGCAAACCTTCTTCTTCGGCTATCGTAACAACATCAACAGGAGGTTCTTCAACGTGGTACTTTTCCAACAAATCCAACGCCAGTCGTTCGGCTTTATTGTAGTCAGGCTGTTGTACCGTGAATTCCGTTTCACTTGATTTCCGGTTCGAAAATACATCACCAATATGCACGGGTTCCATAATTCATCCTTTCTTATTCGTAGTGGCTCCAACAACGAGCAAATTCAATCGTATTTCCGATGACAACAAGACCAAACGATGCTGTCCGTTGATGCGGCGCGAATACATATGCTCATAGCCTTTTAATTTCTCGTACGGCGGTGGATTTTGGAACGGGTTTCGAATAACCAATTCCATTAACTTTTGAATGGTACACCCCAGCGATGATTTCTCCGCCTTCTTCCAATCCTTCACGAATTGATGTGAGTATTTAACGGCAATCATTCGGTTTCTTCGGCAAGCGCGGCAAACATCTCTTCAGCACTCTTGAAGGATTTTCCTCTTCCGCTTCGTATATCCTCTTCCGCCTCTCGAATACTCTCATCCAGCTCTTCCTTTGAGTACGGCGTCGGATTTTCACAGGTATCGACAGCTTCCTCAAGGTACGCTTCAACGCACTTATTGATTTGAGCAATCCCGCGACGTTCCGCTTCGGAGGAGAAAAATGCCTGCAATTTCGGCGTGAGGTTGATTTGAAGTTCCATTCGCATCTATTCTGCAACACATTCCCGCACCTGTCAATGAACTGCCTCTAAAACAAAAAAGGGAAGTGTTGACACTTCCCCCAAAGTTTTACTCTTTGACAAAGACACCCCTATGGTCACGCTATCATCCGAGACAACGAAGTCAAGCCCAAAAGGCAAGACAATTTACATGAGAGACATTCCGATTAACCTGTTCAAAGGCAGGCATCCGAGCACGTTCATCAAGTTCGTGAATTTAATCAACCGTTTAGACCGCGACGGCAAGGGCTGTTACGCCAAAGACGAATGGTTTGCAAGGAAGTTGGAGGTATGCGCGAACACCATCACAAATTATTTCGCATGTGCAAAAGCTCTCGGTTATTGTTCGGTCATCAACAGCGACAAACGCAATCGCCTTGTTATCGGTTACGACAGTATCAAAAAACGTATGCAACAGGAGCAGGAAAGCTCACAACAAACCGACGAAACAAAATCTTCGGCAACCTCGACCGACAACGGAAAAGGTTGGGGATTTAATCCACAAGCCGTTGGGGGTCGTAACACTATAGAGAATGATCCAAAAAATTTAAATAAATCAGAAGAAAGAGAAAAAGAGAAAGAAGAGGTTGCTGGTATTCGCACAATGGATATTATGTCTAATCTTTATATTAAGAGAATCTTGGACTGAGTATCTGAAAAACCTACTCGCCAGTGTTGTAATTAGATTGCTTTTTACCCTAAAAAATTCCATAATAGAAGTGATTGTCGTTGTCAAAATTGTCAAAAAACCTAAAAAATAAGAAAATTGCACCTCAAAACTTACCTTTTCATTGCCATTTATCGGTTACTGTTCCTACCGATCTTGCTGTGTGTATTGCCGTATTACTTACTGCGTATGCGGAAACGCGGTGGGTACAGAAAACACTTTTTTAATCGTTTCGGTTGGCTGCCGAAACCTCAACAACCGTCTCCCGTGTGGATACAGGCGGTTAGCGTCGGGGAAATCGAATCATTGCGACCGCTTTTGGTTACATTGAAACAACGAAACATTCCCGTTTATTTAACGACTACAACTTCAACGGCGTTTCGGATTGTTGAAAAAAAATATGCTTCCCTGGTCGATACATTCGGTTATTTTTCGCTCGATTTTTGGGTATTTTCCGCTCTCGCTTGGCGGCGCATTCGTCCGAAAGCCGTTCTTTTGACGGAATCCGAACTGTGGCCGGAGCATCTTTTTCAGGCTAAAAAACACTCTGTTCCCGTTTATCTCATCAATGGTCGTGTTTCCGACAGAACGTTTTCGCGTTATCAACGCTTTTTGCCAATCGCACGCATACTGTTCGGTTTTCTTACAAAGATCTTTGCCGCAAGTCATGCCGATGCGGAGCGCTTCCGGGCGTTATGTCCGAAGGATATTCCGATTATCCAGGCGGGAAATTTAAAAATCGATGCCGCTGTCAAATCTGGCGCGAGTGTTTCCGTTATTTCGCGAAAAGAATTAGGTGCTCAATGGCACAACGCAACTGTTTTACTGGGAACTTCCACCTGGTCGGGCGAAGAAAAAATGTTGGTTGAATTCTTTTTAAAAGCACGAAAAGAATTTCCGCAGTTGAGGCTTATTTTGGTTCCGCGCCATGTCGAACGCACACACGAAGTTAAAACCTTACTGCAAACCTACCCTGTTACGTTTTGCCTGCGAACACAACCGACTCAAAATGTCGATATTTATGTCGTCAATACCACGGGTGAATTGCGTTCCTTCCTCCCGACGGCTGATTTGGTTTTTATCGGCAAAAGCTTTTCGCCGCATTACGGCGGGCAAACCCCCATCGAAGCGGCAGTTTTCGGGAAACCAATGGTGTATGGTTCTCATATGGAAAATTTCGTCGATATTTGTGCCGAATTCGAACACCTGCACGCGGCGGTTCGTTGTGCCGATGTCGAACATTTGGAACAACAATTGTTATTTTGGTTAAAGCATCCGGAAAATGCCGTTTCCTGCGGTCAGGCGGCTCGGCAATGGATTCACGCTCATCAGGGAGCCGTGAAAGCCGTTATGGATGATTTGTTCCCTCAATAAACAGATAACATACTAGAGAAGAACGCTGATAAAGCCGAACGAATGAGTTTCTTGTACGCATTCGTTCGGCACATGAAAAGAGTTGCACTCTTTTTTCCGTGTTTTACTTATCTATCAGATCTCTTAATTTTTCGCCCTTATCGAAGTAGAATTGATATATACCTACTTTTTTGTTTAGTACTTCTATTGTTAACGATGATGTTTCATCGGCAGAATCCATATGTTCCTTTCCTATTCCCTCACTGTGTGTTGTTCTTACAACACGCCTCTTTTCTCCATCGATAATTTTGCACTCCGAATCCGCAACGGCTTCATTGATGGGATCGTAGTAGAATTCATACTCTTCCGGCTTCTGCTTATCTTTGCAGATAAAAATCCCGTACATTGTCCATGTTTCAGAGCCCGTATCGTATAAATTTCTCAATGCTTCTTCAAGTTTACCCTGTATATCTTCAAGTTTCTCCTTGTCAAATTCCTTATCAGACTCTTCATGCTCTTCTTCTTCCTCGCTTTCCTTCTTTTGCTCCTCTGGGTAAATGTCCTCCTTTGAAAACTCCAATTTTGAAACAACACCAGTATCTTCGATAATATTTGTTTCTGGGTTTCTAACGTAGATGTTCTTACTTTCCTCCTGACCATCGAAACTGTCGATGGTATTCATAAAATGCATCAATTCATGCAAAAGAAAACTATATCGATCTCCTTTAAAAGCCGAAAACTCACCAGAGGAATTTACATGACAGTTCTCGAACTTATCAACCTCTTTTCTCAAACCGATCGATAACGTTTCCGACACAAAAACGCAAAATTCATCATCATTTTCCAACTTCAAAGCACGGTACAAAAATTTATTAACGGTTTTGATATCGGAGTATTCGGAATCGTTTTTCACAAAAAAATGCCGGTACAAAATCGCGAGATAACATGCGGGCATGACCGATCGTCTGATACAGGAAAATTTCTCTTCGTTTGCTTTCTCTGTTTCTTTTTTGTACGCTTCCTCCAACATTTTCCCAAGCTTAATAAATTCCCGTTTACCGGAATCCGAGTTTTTGTTTTCTTGTTCCGCTTCTTTGCACAGATCGGATAGTGCTTTCAATTCATCCTTACATTCAGGACCAAAATACCTTCGGATGTTGTATGACCGCTGTTTGTGAGAATTGATAATTTCGTCCGGAAGGGGTATTTTACCTTCGAATAAATTTCTATCCTTCTGACCCTGGCACCACTTGGATAACTTTACAAGATCCTCTCGGGAGATTTCCACTTTTACCTTACTGTGTTTATGCGGGTCGGTTTTGAGATCGAATAATTCCTTCAATTTTTCTTCCAACTCAAAAATCTGCCTTTCTTTCTCATAAAGCTCTTTCCCCCCTTCCGTCTGACTGAACTCATAACACGCTTTCAGCTCCTTTTTATGCTCTTCGCAAAATTGCTTAACCCGATCATAATCACGCATGTAATTCGCTGTGATGACTTTTAATGCCGCCATTCCGGCTTGACTCTGGCAACATTCGTCCACGAATTTCACTATATCCTCCTGCGGGACATTCGCCTGTTTCAGAGAATCCGTACTAAGGACATACTTTATGAAATTCTCCGCCAACACTCCTTTGTCATATTCGTTTTCCAACAGAGGCTTGTTCGGGTCTTTTACCTTTGTATGATAAAAATCAATGTCCTCCTTATGGGATATGACTTTCATTTCACCGAATACCGGATGCTTAATCTTTTCCTTGTCAATCAGTTTGATACCATTGGGCGGATCAGCCATGATGCCGGTTGTTGATGCAACGACCAATGTCGTGCCTGTTAACAGTGATTTTATGTTTATTTTCATGATAAATCTTATCTAAGGAGATACTTTATGTTGTCAAGCAAAAAAATAAAAAAGCAGCCAAGAAAGGCGTTAGTATAAAGTTGCAAAACCCTACCCTACTTCCACTCCGACAATTCTTTGATTTGTTTCCGTTTCATCGCCACAAACTGCTCGTAATTCATCAGAGAATTTCGAATGAGGCGTTTGTGAATTCTGCAGGAAACAAAGGCACAAATACAGCCAATTAACGTACCGCCAATGCAACACAATACAAAACCGCCCAAGCCGATTGAAAATAACTGTTCCCAAGAGCCGCTCTTGACGGCGGTCAGCATTCCTTTCAGACTGGCTTTTTCGATCCACTCAATTTGAAACGGTAATAGATCCGCAATCCGCTTCCCGACATAAAATTCCAGCGGGTACATCAACGGAACGGTCAAAGGGTTTGAAACAAATTGCAATGCCGCCGTCAGCAACAGGTTTGCTTTGAAAAGAACGGCGAGCACCGTCGCAAGCGGGATTTGGATGCCCATCACCGGCCACCACGTTATAATCCATCCTACATAATAAGCGGAGCACATCGGTTTGTAGGCAAAAGACCACAGTTGCGGTATTTTATTCAGAAACAAACCGCCGAATTTTCTGAAAATAAAACTTTTTCGAAGCGTCGCGCGCGAAGGGAGGTAACGCAACCACTTCTTAACAACCCGAAAACGCCGCGCACGAAAATCTTCCCATTCCTGCTTAAACGGCTCCATAAACGGGTTCAAACGGCTTTACAAACGAACCGATGGAGGCACGGGTCGGAATCGAACCGACGCATAGAGGTTTTGCAGACCTCGGCCTTACCACTTGACTACCGTGCCGACACCTTCAATTTTTCAAAAAAAACCAAGCAACGCAAGCGCGTTTTCACAAAATTCCAGTTGTCCGTTACTGCCGAAAAAATCTTACGCTATAGGTCGAGCCCAAAAATCGACCGCGCGCATTACGCACACTCTGACGAACGGATTTCAAAGCCGCTCGGAACATAATTCAGAATATCGCTTATTTCCCGAAACACATGCAAACTTGCGCCTTCGAAATACAAAGAACGATGCGCGTCATCCAGCATTTCTTTAACCTCATCCGCCGAAAGTTTTCGGACAAAATTGATATGATCGTTTAAAAGTGCGGTGCGTGCTTTGATAAGCTTATCCAGAAAATCCACATACGGATGGCAATCCTCTTCAACCTCGTTCGGCAATGCAAACAACGGCTCTGCCTTGCTTTCCTCGGATGCTTTCTGGCTTTCTTCGATTTTAAGTCGTTCAACCGTACGAACCAACCGCACGCATCCGTCATTTAAACGCTTATCAACTCTAAAACGATAAAACGCCTTATTCCAATCGTCCGCCGAAATGCCGTACGGTTCAAGTTCCGTCTTAGATTGCTTTAAAAATTGCTTAATTTGCTCGGGTGACAAAAGGCTCGGCACATCAAAGTCCCAATTCCGATCCTCGCTAACCTCCTTAATCCACCAATTCCCCTCACTTCCGAGATGGGCAATACACCAGGCGAATTTCGGTAAGAGGACGACCATGGAGGTAACGAAAATAATGCTCTAAGAAAACAAGCAACCCGTTCAATTATTTATAGTGTCCCCAGCAGCGCGTAAAAGCGATTTGCCCATCCTGCACAACATAGACAAGACGATGCTGTTCGTTGATACGGCGCGAATATACACCTTCTTCGCCTGCCAATTTTTCATAGGGTGGCGGTGTTTGAAACGGATTATTTTGAACCAACCGCACCAACTGTCTGATTTTCGGCAACAAAAGCGACCCGCTTGCTTTTTTGAGATCCTTTTGAAAGGAATGCTTGAAGGTTATTCTCATATCCCAAGTGCTTCAAACATCTCTTCCGCAGTATCGTACATCTTCAATTTACCTGCCTTCATCTCCTCTTTCGCCTCGCGAGCTTCCCGAAGCACATCTTCGATCGGATAAGCTAACTCGTCATCGTCATCGCCTCTTTTTTCCTCAACACACCTTTCAATGTAGCGACTGATCGACATCTGACGGCTTTCCGCCTGTTCTTTAACCCATTGATAGAGTTTCGGACGAAGAGAAACACTCGCGCGAACGGATTGCATATACCTCACTTATGCGTCAAAATCGCATCAGTGTCAATCGCGGTTTGTACGTTTTTGTTTGCCGTAAAAGCTTGCTTTTAACAAATTTTGTACTTACACTCAGGCATGATTTTTTTAAGGGATAATTGTAGTAGCGAAGGAATAAAACAATGAAAACCATCAAAGGAACATATAACAGTGCCGTGGTTTTTACGGATGATATTGAAACAAAAGCGGAAGAACAACTCATCGAGCTTCTTAGTCAGGAAATGGTTTCCGAAAGTAAGATTCGCATTATGCCGGATTGTCATGCGGGAACCGGATGCGTTATCGGGACAACCATGACGATTACCGATAAAATTTGCCCCAATCTTGTCGGAGTTGACATCGGATGCGGCATGCTGACCGCGAGAATACCGGCTTCCGGAATGGATTTCAAAAAGCTGGATGACGTCATACACCAAACCATACCGTCCGGTTTTTGCATCAGAAGCTGTCCTATTGAAGATCCGACATTTCACCAAAAAGCGGCCGACGTGTTGTATCCGTGCGAGGGCTTAACGGAAGAAGAGAAAAGAAAAGGCTTTAAAAGCGTCGGTACGCTCGGCGGCGGGAACCATTTTATTGAAATCGATAAGGATGAGGACGGCAGGTATTACATTGTCATTCATTCCGGTTCAAGGAGTCAGGGTGCTCAGTGTGCGCGTCATTATCAGGATCTCGCCGCAAAAATACACCCTGAATTACCGAAAGACCTGGCATATCTCGAAGGCGGATTGGTAACGGCATACATAAGAGATATGCATCGTATGCAACAGTTTGCTTCTTTGAATCGTGAAGTGATGTTGTCAACCATCCTCAACGGAATGGGTTGGGTTACCATGGAGCTGTTTGAAACCATCCATAATTACATTTCCGGCGAAGAAATGATTCTTCGAAAAGGAGCCGTATCGGCAAAAGAAGGCGAAACTTTGCTGATTCCGCTCAATATGAAAGACGGAAGTCTTATTTGCAGGGGTAAAGGGAATGCCGATTGGAATTATTCGGCACCGCACGGAGCAGGGCGTGTCATGTCGCGAGGGGAAGCGAAAAAATCCTGCAACGTTCAAGAATTTAAGAAGCAAATGAACGGAATTTTTTCAACCTGCATTTCCGAAGCAACATTGGACGAAAGCCCGATGGCTTACAAATCCGCCGAGAGTATCATTCATAATATCGGCGATACGGTGGAAATTGTTAAGCACATCAGACCCGTTTATAACTTCAAGGCAAAATAAAAGGGTATGCAAAGTCGACGGAAGTACATAAAGCGGTTGATGATACCTGCGGATGTTTCCGGCGAAAGTCGTCCGGATTTCGAAGTAAATCGTCCGCAGGGATGTAATCCCGCCAAAGTCCCCTGCCCTACTTTAACCCGTACACCGCTTGTTTGCCCAACGCCTCTTCAATGCGTAAAAGTCGGTTGTATTTGCAAATTCGATCGGTGCGACTGAGGGAACCCGTTTTAATCTGCCCGACGTTGGTTGCAACCGCCAAATCCGCCAAAGTCGTATCCTCGGTTTCGCCGGAACGATGCGACACGATGCATTTGTAGCCGGAACGTTTCGCCACTTCGATGGTTTCCAGCGTTTCCGTCAGGGTACCGATTTGGTTAAGTTTAATCAAAATCGCATTCGCCGCTTGCTTTTCGATACCTTTGCGCAAAAATGTTTTGTTGGTAACAAACAAATCGTCGCCGACAAGCTGTGTATCCGAACTCATCGCTTTCGTCAACTTTTGCCAACCGCTCCAATCGTTTTCCGCACAACCGTCTTCGATGGAAAAAATCGGGTACTTTTTCTGCAATTTTTGGTAAAAGGCAATCAATTCGTCGACAGTTTTGACGGAACCGTCCGACTTTTTAAAAACGTAACGCTTCTTTTTTTCGTCATAGAACTCCGACGAAGCGACATCTAAGGCGATTTTGATGTCTTCATCGGGGCGATAGCCCGCTTTTTCAATCGCCTGAACGATGAACTTCAAAGCGTCTTCGTTGCTTTTTAATGCGGGCGCGAAACCGCCTTCATCACCGACCGCCGTCGAGTAGTTTTTGGATTTTAAAAGCTCCTTCAAGGCATGGAAAATTTCCGCACCCCACCGCAACGCTTCGCGGAACGTTGGCGCTCCGATAGGGGCGATCATGAATTCCTGTATATCCACGGGAGCATCCGAATGCGCACCGCCGTTCATAATGTTCATCATCGGCACGGGCAATGTGCGGGCATGGACGCCGCCGATGTAACGGTACAGCGGCAATTCCAAATAACGCGCCGCGGCATCGGCAACCGCCAGCGATACACCCAAGATCGCATTGGCACCCAAAGCGGATTTGTTCGGAGTACCGTCGCAGGCAATCATTTCACCGTCAATGACACCCTGTTCCAACGCATCAAAACCGTTGAGTAATTTCGCAAGCACCGTATTGACGTTCTCGACCGCCTGCGTCACGCCTTTGCCGTTGTAGCGATCACGTACCGACTTCGGGAGCTTTTTGACGCCGCCGTCCCGCAATTCCAATGCTTCGTGAACACCCGTGCTGGCTCCCGACGGAACCGCGGCGCGACCGACGCTTCCGTCATCAAGAATGACCTCCACCTCCACGGTCGGATTACCGCGCGAATCCAGAATTTCCCTTCCGATAATTTCCGAAATTAAACTCATATGCGTGAAAAAATGCAACTTGTGCGCCGAAAGGAAATGTTTCAACGGAACAGCAAAACCGAGTTTTTGCAGCGCCGCATCAGTTCCGTGGTGGTGCTTCCGATGAACAGATTGCGAATGCGCCCGTGCCCGTAGGCACCCATGATCAACACATCAATCGCGTTATTGGTGACATAATTGGCAATGCCGTCACTGACGTCGTCGTGCAAACAGACCGTATTTACCTGATACCCCGCATCTTTTAATGTTTTTTCCGCCGAAGCCAGCATCTCGGTGACTTCTTCCGGCGGATTTTCTTCGTCGCACACGTACAGTAAATCGATCGGAATCTCTTTCATAAACGGCGAACGAATGAGAAATTGCAACGCATGGCGCGTACTCGGACCGTCGTCGTATGCCAAGGCGCATTTCTTAATCGGCGTAAATTTTCGGCAGGCGATAAAGCACGGACGTGAACTGGCGCGCACCACACGCTCCAGATTGGCACCGAGGTGTTCCGTCGCAAACGCCGCATTTTCGCCGCGCTTTCCCATCAAAATTAAATCCACGCCGGTTTCGCTGTGCTCATACGCCTGACAACTGTCCACCAACGAACCGCGTTCATGTTTGAAGGTAATCTTATCCGACAACCCGACTTTTTCGAAAAACTTCTCAACCGTTTCCTTTACGACACGCGTCTTTTCGGTTTCAATCTGCTTCAGCTGATCGCACAATCGCTGATACGGTTGCGCTCCCAACGCCCCCGAAAAATCGCCCATCATGGCGAAATCAAACTGATGCGCATCCGTCACGTAAAGAATGTCCGCCGTGGCATTCATTGCTTTGAGGATCCACTCGGCATACTGCAAACAACTCTCCATGTACGGCATCGACCCGTCCACGCAAACCAGCAATCTAGTAGCTTCCATAAATTTATGATAAGAGATTTTTGAGGGATATGCAAACTGCGAAGGGGGAAATTTGCTTTTCGATATAACGAACGGCGAATTTTGGGAAAATTATTACACATGGAACAATAGCGAAAAATACATTGTACCTGACTGCCCGTTTTCATGGAAACTTCACACTTTTCTCAAAACACTTCACGAATGTAGCCAATCAAGCACACCGTTCGTATTTCGATTTTAATCTTTACTTTCAACAAAATACACACTGAACTGAGCTTGTTGATTTCATATGGGAAACCTTAAAAAGAAGCGTATTTTGAAGATGAATAAGCATAAGCGGCGGAAAAAATCCAAAGCGACGCGGCATCGGAAACGCACCTGGTCTTTGTAGAGGGTTCGTCCCGTGGCATTCGGGGAGGGGCGAGATCCGCGCGGTGGTTTCGTCGGGAAGGTTGCTTTGTTGCTTTTTTTATCGCTCTCGGTCGGGATGTTTATTGTTTATCTCAGCCGAACGGACAATTTACCATCGGTTCTTCGGGAGTTCTTGGTAACATTTTACGGTTTTGCAAAACGGCATGCCTGGTTTTTGGTGCTGTCGCTGTTGTTTCTGCCAACCTTTGGTGTTCCGATTGCTCCGTTGCTGATTCTTGCGGGCTCGTGTTGGAATTTGGGAATTGCTCTCAAAGTTGTCTTTGTTTGTATCGGGTTTAATCTCATTTTTTCGTATTTTTTTTACAAACGATGCCTTAATCGTTTCTTGTTGAGGTTAATCTTTCGCAATAAATCCATCCGTCAACCGCGCCCGAATACACGCTTTAACAGCCTCCGTTGGTGTCTGCTCATCCAATTCATTCCGCACCTCCCCTACTCCGTTCAATGTTACATTTTGGCGGCTTTAAAAGAAGTGCGCTTTTGCCATTATCTTGCCGTCAGTTGGTTGGTACAGTTCATCTGGGCGGTTGGATTTGTTTGCGGCGGACGCGCAATTTACACGGGACATTTCGGTTTGACGATTTTTTGTATTTTTTTGGTTGTTGTGTACGTATTGTATCGTTGGTTTTGTCGGTGGCGGAGGTTAGGAAAAAATACATTGGAGAATTGACGGACATGCAAACTGTTTTTAATCGTCGATTGCTACCCGAATGTTAACCCCTTTCATCAAAGGTGCCCTGTCGGTCGGCGAATTATCACTCTGCATACGGCAGTTGGTGCGTGATGCATTCCCTTTCGTTGCCGTGTACGGAGAAATTTCCAATCTGCGTATGGTAAAAGGGATTACCTGGTTCACATTAAAGGACACTACGAGCCAAATTTCCGTTGTTTTGTTTCAAACGGATCATGCATCGCTCCAACAGCCGCTCGAAAACGGTCAATCGGTGTTGGCGGAAGGTCGCATCGATGTTTATGTCGCTTCGGGACGCTATCAGCTGGTCGCAAAAAAAATTCGAAAACTCGGCGTTGGCGAACTGCAACAACAATTTGAGGTTTTAAAGGAAAAATTACGCAACGAAGGGCTTTTTTCGCCCGAAAAAAAGCTCCCGGTTCCGAATCTTCCGAAATATATCGGGATTATTACCTCGCCGGAAGCGGCGGCATTGCAGGATTTTTTGCAGATTTTACGACGCAAAAACTGGAAAGGTTCGTTGCTGTTGGCACCGTCGCTCGTACAAGGCAACGGCGCGCCGTCGGCAATCATGAAGGCATTTCGGCGGTTGCAGCAACGTCCTGAAATCGAATTGATTGTTCTTATTCGCGGCGGCGGCAGTTTTGAAGATTTAAATTGCTTCAACAACGAAGGGCTGGTGCGGTTTCTGGCGCAACGCCGCAAGCCTTTACTAACGGGCATCGGACACGAAACGGATTATACGCTCTGTGATTTTGTTGCGGATAAACGCGCCGAAACGCCGACTGCCGCCGCCGAAATCCTTGCCAATGCGTATCAAAACGCCCTCCAACAACAGCAAAATAATCTTCAATGTCTCAGGCGCACCTTTGAGTTCCGTTATCAAAACTTTCGACAGCGGTGCTCTGCTGCGGAAATGTCTTTAAAACGTTTTTGTCCGAGCCGACTTATCGAGCAACAACGGCAACGTTACCTTCGCCTTTCGAAAGGTTTTGACAACGCATGCCGTCAGCAACTTCAAACAAAACAATACGCTTTCGACAAAATCCGTTCCCGCATTCAAGCCGTTCCAGTGGCTTTTCACATTCGGGAACAACAAACAAAGCTGCAAATCACAACCGATCGTTTGCAACAATGCTTTCGTCAGACACACGAATCATACACACAACACGTGGAGCAACTTTCGCAACGCTTGCAGTCATTTTCTGTCGAACGGCAACTGAAACGCGGTTTTCTCGTTCCGCTTGCGGACGACGGCTGTACGTTGAAAAGCTTTTCGCCTTCCTCGAACAACCCTCAATACATTCGGCATCAAAGCGGAACCTATCGGATTAAAATCGTAAAGTAAAAGTTGAAAATTTTCACTTATTTCGAACCGAATTGCCGAGAATTTCCATCGTTTTGACTTATAAACAGTGGCTTCGGATATAAAATCTGGGAATTTTTTACTCTGTATTGCTATCTTTTACCTTCCGTCATGAACCTTGTTGACTTTTTTCACAAAAATCGCCATTTTTAAGACATGAAAATCGAGAAGGAATTGGAACAGATTTTGAACGAACAAATTACGCACGAATTTGAAGCGGCTTATACGTACCTGGGGCTTTCGACCGCTTTGAACGATGCGGGTTTCCCGGGATTCTCGCACTGGATGCGCAAACAATACGAAGAGGAATTGACGCACGCGATGAAGATCGTTGATTACATTCAGGAACGCGGCGGGAGCGTGAAATTTAAAAATTTCGAATGTCCGAATTTCACACTCAAATGCCCCTGCGAAGCGTTCAAAGCGGCGTATGAGCATGAAATTAAAAACACAAAGTACATTCATGCGGCATATGCGCTTGCATTGAAGATGAACGATTATCCGACGCAGACATTCCTGCAGTGGTTCATTAACGAGCAGGTGGAGGAAGAGGCGAATTGCCAAAATTACCTGCAACAGATTGAGCGCGCCGCCACAAAAGAGTGCTTATGCTCCATGATGGCGTTGGATCATCAGGCGGGAGAGCGATAAAAAACGGTCTGTTGATTTAAGGTGGCGGTCGATAGGTCCTCTCTGGTTGAATTCCAACTCTGTTGGGAGTGGAGCGATTGGTTTTCAGGATAATTTCGGAGATTTGGTACCGGTAAGAAGGAGATCAGTCCTTCGTATGAGTTATAATCTTAGGGTTAATTTTCAGAATGGCTGAGGTGTTTTTTTAGTAAAAAAGTAGCTGTGCGTGTGGTGCGAACTCTACTCGTCTACTAATTAACTAGATGCCGAATGTCGAGGAATACGAAAGGCAATCAATTGGCAAAAATTTTAAAACAAAAGCTTAAAAACACGGCAAGATCACCCATTGTGTAGTCTTGCCGTGTTTAAACAGGATTTATTCAGGTATCAGATCTCTCAGTGCTTCAACGAAATAAAACCCGTATATGTTTTTCTTTTTTGCGAGTTTTTCAATCGCCCCTACAAGTGCTTTATCCCAATTTTTCACTATCGATATGTGTCCCGTACGCACCAGTTTCATCTTTTCAAAAGGATGAACTCCGTTGCCCGCTTTACCGAAAAACTTACATTCCGCATCCGAAACAGCTTCACTAATAGGATCGTAATAAAACTCCCCCTTGACTGTTTCGGAATCTTCACTGTCACTTTCATCAGAATTTTCACTATCCTCGGAACCTTCGCCGTCGGATACCGTAGGTGTAAAAAGGATTCCGTACATCGTCCACATTTCATGGTCATTATCATATAAATTACAAAGTACTTCTTCAAGTTCTTTTATTTTCTTTTTAAGACATTCTTCTTTATATCGACATGCCATACATTGCTCCTCCGGATCGTCGAAACAATCTTTATGAAATACAAACTCACTCTCGTAACCAAAATCTCTCTCCTCCTCGCCTCTCTGTTTGAAATCATTACATGACAATTGTAAGCCCATTTTTTTCGTTTCAATTACACCCTTATTCCATTTACGGAACCACTTGTTGTTATGTATGCAACAAGCATTCATAAAATGGATA